>JAJDYK010000187.1 GCA_022825185.1 Candidatus Latescibacterota bacterium
CACCTGCGGCGCGATCGCCTCGGCGTCTGCAAAGCTCTCGACCACCACTACCACCCCGTCGATGGTGTCGATAAACTTATCCTCCAGCGGCTCTTCCTCGATTACTTCGAGCGTATCCGCAGGTGGCGGTATAAGCGCCAAACCAGCGGCGCGAATCTCCTCAAAGACGTAGCGGAAATCCGTAGTCTTTTCGGGTACATACCAATCGCTGTGCTCAATCTGGCCGCCGTTGCGCTCGGCAATGCGGGTGAACTCGCGCGCGAAATCCCAGCCGTAATCGCTGAGAGGGGAAATAATCGCCAAGTGCTCCAAGCCGAGGACGAGAGTCGCGTACTCGCCCAACAGACGCGCCTCTGTTTTCGAGACTGTGCTCAACTGGAAAACGCTGTGGCCGAGCGAATCCAAGCCGCTCTGTTGAGCCAGCGGCACCAACAGGGGAACGCCAGCGCGCGCAGCGACCGTGGCCGCCACCACGCTAGATCTGCTCCTGAGCGGGCCGACGATGGCCACGACGCCTCGATCCAGCAGCCGCTGGGCACCGTACGCTACGCGCAACAAACCGCTAGCCAAGCTTTCGCTAATGTCGCCGCGATCTTTGCCGATGGGCAAATTCCCGTAGTCAACCCCGGTGTCGTAAATTACGAGTTCGAAAGGACTGCCGGCCTCCCGATTGGCCAACAGTACGCCCTGGTGGAGTTCCTCGCCGTACCGTTGGTCCGGCCCGGTCAGCGGCAGCAGCAAGCCCAACCGGGGCGAGCTCTCGCCAACGCGCGGGCTATATGCGGTCAGATCACTTCCCCAGACAGCGGCTATCGGAGCGAATATGCCACTGACGACGCTATCGCGATAAGTTTGCATCGCTTGGGCGGCTTCCTCTTGCCAGCCGAGGCGCTGATACCAGCGCGCCCGACCAAAGAACAGGGCTTCGCGCAGCCGCCCAGCCCCTACGGCCCGACGCAGACGCGTTCGCTCTTGTTCTTTTAGTTGTCCGTTCCAATACATGGCCGCCAACCGCTCGGCTGCTTGGGCCTGAATGCCAAGCGGGGCTTGCGTGGCCAACAAACGACCGTACTGGGATGCGGCTTCTGAGTAGTGCTTGCTGTTGAAAAACGAGTCGCCAATCAACAGCCGGGCATTGGGCAGGTAGCGGCTGATGGGAAACCTACGCTGCAGGACCAAGGCTGCGTCGATGGCTTCGGCAAAGCGACCTAAGCGGTACAGGGTTTTACCCAAGAGGAACTGACCGGCGCTGGACCGCTGGTTGAGCGGGAACTCCGCTAGCTGCTGCAGGTGGTTGAGTGTCTCGTCAAAACGCCCCT
Organism: Candidatus Latescibacterota bacterium; assembly: GCA_022825185.1. The sequence goes on from JAJDYK010000187.1 coordinate 1,320, forward strand.
GTTTATATGCTACAAGCCCGTTGCCAAAGATCTTTTCGGCGTCGGCCGAATACGTCCACGTGCGCGCCTGCCCTGCGGCGAGGTTCGGCACCAGTACCGCTGCAAAGACCACGCATACGCAGCGAGCAATGTATTGCCTACAACGGGGCCTAGGTTGTCCATATCTGAGAGGGCGAGTATATTTTTTACGCCACGGCATTTCCAACCCTTCCTTAGGTTAATATATGCAACCGCGTGCTGAAAAAGTGGAAATCGACCCAGAAAAACTGCGTCGCCTCCTAGCTAGACAAATCGAAGAACAAGAGCAAGCGCCTGCCCAACCCGAGGCTTCCTCCACCGAGGGCGAAGGCACGCAGACTACCGAGTCCGAAGCCATCCACTTCGACCTCAAACCGGAAGAATTAGAGGCCTATCTCGATCAATACGTCATCAAGCAGCAAGAAGCCAAGGCCATTCTCGCCACCAAGATTTGCACGCATTTCAACCGCCTGAAACTGCCCCCGGAAGAAGACGAGGGATTCGTCGGCAACATCAAGAATAACGTGCTAATGATCGGCCCTACCGGCGTGGGCAAAACCTATTTAATCCGCCTCATCGCCCGCAAAATCGGCGTCCCTTTCGTCAAGGGCGACGCCACCAAATTCAGCGAGACCGGCTATGTCGGCGGCGATGTCGAAGACTTGGTCCGCGACCTAGTCCGCGAAGCCGACGGAGATATCGAACGCGCCCAGTACGGCATCATATACATCGACGAAATCGACAAAATCGCCTCCGCGCAGGGAGTACACGGCCCGGATGTGTCGCGCTCGGGCGTCCAGCGCAACCTGCTCAAACTGATGGAGGAAACCGACGTCGATCTCAAGGCCCCGCACGATATCGCCTCGCAAATGGAATCCGTCATCCAGATGCAGCAGACAGGCAAGATCGAACGCCAGAAGGTCAACACTCGCAATATCCTCTTTATCGTTAGCGGTGCCTTTTCCGGGCTCGACGAAATCATCGGCCGTCGGCTCAACAAAGGCACCATGGGGTTCCGCTCCCAAGCCGACCCGGCCCACCTCAACGCCGATCAGCTCCTATCCCACGTGCGGGCCGAAGATCTGATCGGATACGGATTCGAGTCCGAGTTCATTGGGCGTTTGCCCGTCATCGCCGTGCTGCACGACCTCGGCCCCGAAGATCTCCTCGAAATCCTCCGCAACCCCAAAAGCAGCGTCATCCTATCCAAGAAGCGCGACTTCCGCGCTTATGACATTGAGGTCGAATTTGCCGACGAAGCCCTAGCCCTGTTCGCCGAGCGCGCACACGCTGAGCACATCGGCGCTCGCGGCTTGGTCAGCGCTATTGAAAAGGTGCTGATCAATTACGAGAAAAAGCTCCCTTCCGTAGGCGTCGAGCGCTTTACGGTCGACGCCGATACCGTACTCGACCCGGCGACTGGTCTAGAGCGCTTGCTCCAAGACACCTCGCTGCGCCGTTTTATCGACAACTTCCAACGCGACTACGACATCGCCTTGGAGATCACGCCGGAAGCCTCTGCGCAAATCGAGGTCATAGCCAGCGCGCGGGACATCGCACCCGGCGAATTGTGCGAAGAAATGTTCAGCGACTACGGACACGGCCTCAAGCTAGCCGGTTTGAGCCAGTTCTGCATTGACGCCGATGTAGTCACCGATCCCCAAGAAGCACTCAACGCGCTCGTCAAACACCACTACAATCAGCGCAGTTAAGTCCCGCCGTATTGCTTTACCTTGCGGTAGAGTGTACTGAGGCCGATTTGCAGAATTTCGGCCGCGCGCCGTCGGTCGTTGCCAACCGCCTTCAAGGTTTCGGCAATGGCCGTCTGCTCGATCTCGGCCATGCTCATCCCGACGCGAAAACCCAATCCGGGGAAGACGCGCTCTTGGCGGTTTATGTAGCGCGGGATGTCCCCGACCTCAAGTATTCCTTCCCGGGCACACATGACGACCATGCCCTCGATACAGTTCTTCAATTCCCGCACATTGCCCGGCCAATCGTAATCGCGCAACACGTCTAAGGCTCGCGACCGGATCCCCTCAATGCGCTTGTTGTTCTCGGCAGCGAACTGCTGGATGAACGCATCGACCAGAATGGGTATGTCCTCGCGGCACTCGCGCAGTGGCGGCACTTCGATCTTGATCACGTTGAGCCGGTAGAAGAGGTCCGCCCGAAAGGTGCCCTCCCGCACCATGGCCTCTAGATCTCGATGCGTCGCCGCGATCAAGCGCACATCGGCCCGCCGAGTCTGGGTGCCGCCGATCCGCTCAAAGCAGCCGTCCTGAATCACCCGAAGCAACTTCACTTGCGTCGGCAGGGGAATGTCTCCGACTTCGTCGAGGAACAAAGTGCCCTGATCGGCCAGTTCAAAGCGCCCTTTGCGCGCTGCTCCGGCCCCGGTATAGGCCCCCTTTTCGTGGCCGAACAGCTCATTTTCGACCAAGCTCTCTGGCAGGGCACCGCAGTTGATCTCGACGAAGGCGTTTTCTCGCCGTCGGCTCCTTTGGTGAATGGCCTTTGCTACCTCGCCCTTGCCCGTGCCAGTCTCGCCGGAGATCAGAACACTGGTCTTCGATTGGGCAACCTGTTCGATCTGGAGATAAATGCGCTGCCAAGACGATGAGCGACGGGCGATATCGTCAAAGCGGTAGCGCTCGTCCAAGCGGCGCTGCAAATCCGAAACCTCTCCTACTAGCTGCTGGTAGCTCAGACCCTTTTCCAACACCGCGCCGACTTTGGCAAAATTCAGCGGCTGGAGCTGAAAATCGTACGCCCCTTGGCGCATTGCTTCAACCCCCAACTCAATATCTTCGGGACCGGCGATGGCAATCGCGCAGATGGCCGGATTGCGCTTGTGGGCCAGTTGCTGGACCCGCAAGCCATCGATGCGCTTTTCGCGTAGAGCGTAGATCAGCGCGTCAATCGCATCGGCGTCGAGGATGTCGTACGCGCTCTGCCCCTCGTGCGCCCAGATCACTTCGTACGCCTGTTGTTCTAGATAGAAAATCAGCGCCCGGGCCTGCTGGGATTCGGGCAGCACAACCAAGAGTCGCGGCTGCGTATGGCGTTTCTCGCTCACGGGGCGACCTGCTTGTACAACTCGACGACCACCTCGCAGTGCGGCGTTTGGGGAAACATATCTACGGGCTGCACGCTGCGGACGTCGTATCCAGCCTCGCCCAAGGCGCGCAAATCACCGGCTAGCGAATGGACGTTACAGGAGACGTAAATAATGCGCGGCGGTGCCAACGCACACAGACCGGCCAGTGCCTTTTTGTGGATTCCAGGTCGCGGAGGATCGACGACGGCCAGATCAAAATGCTGGCTTTGTACCGCCAATTCCCCCAGTATGTCCTCGGCTGCGCCGACCACGAACTCGCAGTGTCCTATCTGATTGCGCACGGCGTTGCGCTTGGCATCCTCGACTGCTTCAGCGACCACTTCGATGCCCAACACAAACTGGGACTGGCGCGCCAACAGCAGGCTGATGCTGCCGGTGCCGCAGTACAAATCTAACACCGCCTTTTGCGGCCCGGCCACGCGGGCTATGACCTCGTAGAGCCGCTCGGCTTGCAGCGAATTCGTCTGAAAAAAGGACTGGGGAGAAATGTCGAATTCGAGGCCAGCGCACACTTCGGTGATACGCCCGCTTCCCTTGAGCACAAACTCGCACTCCCCGGCCGCGACTTGGGCCTTGCCGGTGTGTAAGGTGACGAGCAAAACGTCAATTTCAGGTACGGCATCCAATAGTTGCTCGGCGAGTTGTTGGACGCCTAGGTCGGGATACGTGGACACGACGAGGTTGACCATTACTTCCCCGCTCCGCTTACCCTCGCGGACGACCAAGAAGCGCAGCAGTCCTTGGTGCCGCTTTAGGTCGTACGCGCTCAGACCCAACGCTTGGCTGATGCGACGAACCGCTCCGACGATGCGGTTGGAAATGTCAGACTGTAGATGGCACTCTTCGACGTCGAAGATCCAATTGAAACGCCCGCGTGCGTGCAAGCCCAATTGCAACAAGCCCTCGCGATCCGTGCCAAAGGAAAATTCCATCTTGTTGCGATAGAAAAAGGGGGTCGGACTGGGCAAAATCGGCGCTGCGGGCGGCAGCACTAGCCCACTGGTCGCCAATGCACTAGCGACCATCTGCTCCTTGACGGCAAGCTGGGCCGCGTAAGGCAATTCCTGCCAGCGACAGCCGCCGCAACGTCCAAAATGAGTGCAGCGAGGCTCCTCGCGTTTGTGGCCCTCTGCGAGGAACTCCTCCACCTCGGCCTCGAAGCGCCCCTTGCGCTTCTTGACGACCCGGGCGGCGACCCGGTCTCCAGGAACAGACTGCCGCACGACGACCTCGCGGTGCCCAACGTAAGCCATCCCGTCGCCCTTGGCGGTGAGCGCGGCGACCTCGACCTCGATGCGATCTCCTCGTTTCACGTGCTCTCTATCTAAAATGCAAACGGGGCAAGATGGTCATCATCTTGCCCCGTCGCTACTGCTTTGGACGCCCACCTTATTCTTCGGCCTGCTGAGCCTCTTCTGCAGCCTCGGCCTCCTGGGCCTCTTCTGCGGGTGCTCCAGGGCGATCCACAAGCTCGACGATGCTCATAAATGCCCCGTCGCCGCGCCGCGGGCCCAATTTGATCAGGCGCGTATAGCCTCCGTTGCGGCTTTTGTAGCGCGGGCCTAGTTCGTCAAACAGCTTGGCGACCACCTGCTTGTCAGCTATGACGCGCAACACTTGGCGCCGGGCGTGCAAGTCGCCTTTCTTGGCGCAAGTCAGCACCCGCTCAGCCGTGCGCTTGAGTTCTTTGGCACGCGTCTGAGTGGTGGTGATGCGCTCGTTGATAAAGAGCGAGGCCATCATGTTCGACAACATGGCTTTGCGATGCGGAGCCGTGCGCCCCAGTTTGGCTATTTTTTTTCCGTGTCTCATGGCTAGAATTCTTCCGCCAGCGAATTGTCCGCTATTTGGTCGATCTCAATACCGTCGTACGGAGTCAGGTCCATACCCCAGCTAAGATTGTTTTCCTCAAGTATTTTCTGCAACTCGTTGAGCGATTTGCGGCCGAAGTTGCGATACTGCAACATCTCGGCCTCCGTGCGCGACACCAAGTCCCTGAGATGGGTGATCCCTGCGGCTTTGAGGCAGTTGGCCGAGCGCACCGTCAACTCAATTTCTTCGACGGGCGTTTGCAAGAGCTGAACGATCTTCTTGGCCTCTTCGTCAACTTCCTTTTCCTCAGTGCCTTCAGGCTCTTCTGTAAAATTAATAAAGAGGTTTAGGTGTTCAGTCAGAATTTGGGCGGCTTGGGACATGGCGTCTTCGGGATGAACTGAGCCATCGGTCCAGACTTCCATAATCAGCTTGTCGTAGTCGGTGCGCCGCCCGACGCGTGCGTTCTCGATACCGTAGTGGACCTTGAGAACCGGCGAATAGTTCGTATCGAGAGGAATAGCACCAATGGACTGTTCGGGGATTTTGTTCTCCTCGGCGAACAGGTAACCGCGACCGCAGCCAACCGTCAATTCCATCTTCAGAGAAGCCCCTTTATCCAAGGTGGCAATGTGCAGGTCGGGATTCAGAACCTCGACACTGGGGTCCACTTCTAGATCCTTGGCCACCAAGGCTCCTTCTGTCGTGCGCTCGACGCGCAAGACGCGATCCTCTTCGCCACTATAGCGAAGTGCCACTTCCTTGAAGTTGCGCACGATCTCCGGCACATCCTCGCGCACCCCTTCAATTGTGGAAAACTCGTGATGCACGCCTTCGATATTGACTTGCTTGATCGCGGCTCCTTGGATAAAAGACAACAAGACGCGGCGCAGTGCGTGCCCCATAGAAACGCCAAAACCGCGCTCGAGCGGCTGGACAATAAACATGCCATATGTCTCGCTGAGGCTTTCTTTTTCGACCTCGGCCAGCCTCGGCATCTGGAGACCTTCTAATTTCATACGTTAGCCTCTTGCCCCTTGATGGATTGGGCGGAGTAAATCTTTAGACTCGAGAATAAAATTCGATGACCAATTGTTCTTCGGCGACGGTGGGGATGTCTTCGCGGCTGGGAACTTCTGCTACAGTCCCAGTCAGGTTGACCTTATCTATGGCCAGCCAAGGCACAGTCTCCCGCGAGCGCCGCAGCGATTCGTGAATGGCCTCTAGCTGGCGACTGCGTTCAGCGACCTGTACCACATCGCCCATCCGGGTCAGGTAGGAAGGGATATTAACCCGTTTGCCGTTTACCACGATGTGGTTGTGGCGCACTAACTGGCGCGCGGCCTTGCGCGACGGCGCGAAACCGAGCCGATAGACAATGTTGTCGAGGCGGCGCTCTAACAGGCGCAACAGGTTTTCGCCACTAACGCCTGGCACGCGCGACGCCTCCTTGTAATAGCCCCTGAATTGGCCTTCGCGGATTCCGTAGAGCCGAGCTAGTTTTTGCTTGGCCCGTAGCTGCACGCTGTAGTCGGACTGCTTGCGCCGCAAGCCCTGACCGTGTTGGCCCGGGGCATAGCTACGCCGCTCAAAGGAGCATTTTTCGAGATTGCAGCGCTCGCCCTTGAGAAAGAGTTTAGCTCCTTCCCGGCGGCAGAAGCGACAATTGGGACCTGTATGCCTGCTCATAACGTGGTTAGCTCCTCTAAACGCGGCGACGCTTGGGTGGCCGACAGCCGTTGTGCGGCATGGGCGTCACGTCGCGGATGGCGGAAATCTCAAGCCCGGCGTTTTGCAAAGCGCGGATGGCGGACTCGCGCCCTACCCCCGGCCCCTTGACCCAAACCTCCACGCGGCGCAATCCCATATTCATGGCTTCTTGGGCGGCCCTTTCAGCAGCGATCTGGCCGGCAAAGGGCGTAGATTTACGACTGCCCTTGATGCTCATTTTCCCTGGGGTCGCCCAAGAAATCACATTACCCCTAGTATCGGTAAGAGTGATAATCGTATTGTTGAACGTGGCCAGAATGTGAGCCACGCCCACAGCCTCTACCTGTTTTGCTTTTTTGCGTCTCTTGCGTCTTTCGGGCGGCAAAGGTCAATCCTCTCCGTTTGGGTTGATCTACTTGACGGGGGCCTTCTTCTTGCCAGCAATAGCTCGCCGCGGCCCCTTGCGCGTGCGGGCGTTAGTCTTGGTGCGCTGGCCATTGGCCGGCAGCCCGCGGCGATGCCGCAAACCCCGATAGCAGCCGATGTCCATCAGCCGCTTGATATTCATGGTGGTTTCGCCGCGCAGACTACCTTCGACCTTGTGGCTGACCTCAATGATCGAGCGCAAACTACTGACCTGATCTTCGCTCAATTCATTGATGCGGGTTTGGGGCTCAATCCTCGCTTGGGAGGCGATGCGATTGGCCGTCGTGTGCCCAATGCCAAAGATATAAGTCAATGCGATGGCGACCCGCTTGTCGCGGGGTAAATCTACACCTGCTATGCGCGCCATAGTGTTATTCCTCAGCCTTGTTTCTGTTTGTGGCGGGGATTGCGCTTGCATATAACGCGCACGACCCCGTGCCGACGGACGATTTTACACTCGTTACAGCGCTTGCTGACGGATGCTCTAACTTTCACAGTACTCGCTCCGAGTGAGGTTTAGCTGCGGCGTCCCTGGATCTTGCCTCGCTTCATAAATCCCTCGTAGTGGCGCGTCATTAGCTGGGACTCTAACTGCTGCAAGGTATCTAAAGCCACGCCAACGACGATCAAAAGTCCTGTCCCACCAAAAAACTGGGCAAAAGAAGGAGCCACGTTGAATTGCCTCGTGACGAAGAAAGGAAAGATGGCCACCATAGCGAGGGCAATAGAGCCCGGCAGGGTGATGCGCGTCATAATGCCATCAATGTGCTGGGCAGTCCGGGGACCGGGGCGGACGCCAGGAATGAATCCCCCGTGCTTTTTCATGTTGTCAGCAAGCTGATTGGGATCCATGACGATGGCCGTATAAAAATAACAAAAGAAGATGATCATTAGCCCATAGACAAACCAATAAAACATGGATTCGGTCGAGAAAAACGACCCTATCGCCAGCATGAACTCGTGGCCTGGAAACATCTGCGTGATCGTGCCGGGCAGAAACATGATCGACTGGGCAAATATGATTGGAATCACGCCTGCGGTGTTAATCCGCAGGGGAATGTGCGTGGTCTGGCCACCGTAAACCCGGCGCCCGACGACGCGCTTGGCGTACTGCACGGGAATTTTGCGCAGGCCCTGAGTCAGCAAGATCACAAAGGCCACTACGGCAAACATGAGCGCGATGAGGAAGATCTCTTCAATAATATTCTTGCTAAAACCGCGGTTGATGATAAAGAGATTGTATTCCTGATTGATTGCGTAGGGCAACTCGGCGATGATGCCGATAAAAATGATCAGGGAAATGCCGTTGCCAATACCGCGTTCCGTGATCTGCTCGCCTAACCACATGATAAAGATCGTGCCGGTGGTAATCGTCAGCATGGTCGCCAGCGTAAAGCCAATGCCTGGGTCGGCAACGGCTGGCTGACCCGAGTACGGGGCCTTGATGCTGGTAATGAAAAAACTGACGCCGTAGGATTGAGCAGCCGCTAGAAAGACCGTACCATAGCGCGTGTACTGAGTAATTTTCTTGCGCCCCTCTTCGCCTTCGCGCTGCAATTTCTGGAAGTAGGGAATAACCGCGCCTAGCAACTGCAAAATGATTGAGGCGCTGATATAGGGCATAATGCCCAAAGCGAAGATCGTCCCACGGGTGAAAGCACCGCCTACAAACATGTCGTATAACCCAAAGAGGGTGTTGCCGGCACTCTCAAAGTACTCTTTGAGCACGACCAATTCGACGCCGGGGACCGTGATCTGACCACCGATGCGATAGACGACCAAAATCCCTACGGTAAAAAGAATGCGACGCCGCAAATCGGGAATTTTGAAGCAGTTTTGGAAACTCTGCACCAATTGCATCAAATCACCTCGACTTGGCCGCCCGCTTTGGCAATTTTCTCTGCCGCCGCAGCGGAGAATTTGTGCGCCTTGACCGTCAGAGGCTGACTCAGTTCCCCTTCACCTAAGATCTTCAGCAGCCCCGCTGGCTTGGCGATCAATCCGGCAGCAGCCATTTGCTCTGGCCCGACTTCCCCGCTGAATCCCCGTTCTTCGAGATCGCGCAAATTGACGATCTGATAGATCGTTTTGAATTTGTGGTTGGAAAAACCCACCTTGGGGATGTGGCGAAACAGCGGCAGTGAACCGCCAGTAAACCCAACGCGGTTACCGCGTCTAGCACCAGACCTAGCCCGCTGGCCTTTGTGGCCTTTACCTGCAGTTTTGCCCGTCCCCGAACCTGGCCCTTGCCCCAGCCGCTTGCGGTTCCGCTTAGACCCCGGAGGGCATTTTATATTTTCTAGACGCATGGCACGTTCTCGCTTACTATTCTACTTCCTCAACTGAAACCAGATGTTTGACTTTGGCGATCATACCCCGGATCTGCGGCGTATCGTCGTGGACGACCTGTTGATATAAGCGCTTAATTCCCAAAGCCGCGATCGTCGCCTTTTGACCTTTGGCGCGACCGATGGCGCTGCGTCGCTGTGTAATGACCAGTTTCATTGACTGTCAATCCCAAGCACGGAGCGATTCTACTGGCACCCCGCGTTCCCGAGCGATCATCTCGGCACTGCGCAGTTGCGTCAGGGCTTTGACGGTCGCCTTCACTGAATTTTGCACGTTGTTGGACCCGAGGGATTTGGTCAGAATATCGTGGATACCGGCTAACTCCAGTACGATGCGGGTGCCACCGCTGGCGATGATTCCGGTCCCTGGAGTAGCCGGCTTAAAAAGGACTTTGGCTGCGCCGAAGGCCCCTACTACTTCATGCGGTATGGTCCCATCGGTCACCGGAACCTCAAAGACATTCTTTTTGGCCGCCTCGGCCCCCTTGCGTATGGCCTCGGCGATCTCGCCGGCCTTGCCAGCACCAAATCCCACTCGGCCATTGCGGTCTCCAACTACGACCATCGCGCTAAAGCTGAAACGCCGACCGCCCTTGCGCACGTGCGAAACTCGCTTGATGCTGTTTTGGACGACAACTTCGCTCAGCTCTGCACCGCTAGGATCAGATTTCGCTTTGCTAGTATCTGTTTTCGCCACGCCGTTCTCCCTTAGAAATTCAAGCCAGCTTCCCGTGCCCCGTCGGCCACGGCTTTGACTACCCCGTGATAGAGAAATCCGCCGCGGTCAAAGACGACCTGTTCAATGCCTTTTTCGCGCGCCTTAGCAGCGACTATTTTGCCAACCTCGTGCCCTTGCGCCACGCGACTGTCAAACTGCCGTTCCCTTAGCTCCTGAGACTGAGTCGAAAGCCCTAAAAGGGAATGACCCGCCACATCGTCGACTAGTTGCACCTCGATATGGCGCAAGGAACGATGCACCACCATGCGCGGACGCGTGAGCGTACCGGAGACGATTTTGCGCAGCCGGTGTCGCCGCCGCTGACGCCGCTGGCGATTCTCTACCAAGTGTTTTTTGTCTTTCATTAGCCTACGGCCGCCTTGCCCTGTTTCCAGTGAATGGTCTCGTTCTCATAGCGGATCCCCTTGCCCTTGTAGGGCTCCGGGCGACGTTTGAAGCGGATATCGGCGGCCACCTGACCCACGAGTTGCTTGTCGATGCCCCGGACGACGATGCGGGCTTGTGCCCCACCCGCACCTGGGGACACTTCGACTTGGATCTCCTCGGGCACCTCGTAGATCACTGGATGCGAATAACCTACGTGGAGCACTAGTTGTTTGCCTTGGACCTCAGCTCGGTACCCTACGCCGAATAGATCCAAGTTCTTGAAAAAACCCTCGGAGACTCCTTCGACCGCGTTGGCGATCAAGGTTCGGGTCAATCCGTGTAGGGAGCGAGCCTGTTTGCTTTCGCTTTTCCGCGTTACCGTTAAAACGCTGTCTTGCTGAGCCACAGCGAGGTACTCAGCGACAAACGGCACCTGTAACTGGCCTCTTGGCCCTTTTACGGAGACCTTGGCAGGAGCCAACGCGACTTCAACGCCCTGCGGTAGGGGAAGGGATTTGTTGCCTATGCGCGACAATCTAACATTCTCCCAGTGACTTCATTTACCAAACGCTACAGAGGATTTCGCCACCTACGCCGTTCATCCTCGCTTGTTTATCCGTCATCACTCCCTTAGAAGTGGAAATGATGGCGATGCCTAGACCGCGGAGCACACGCGGGATATCGGCTTTACCCGCATATTGACGCAATCCGGGCTTGCTGACGCGCTCTAGCCCGCGAATGATGCTATTGTCATTCTGATCGTAGCGCAGATAGAGTCGCAAAATGCCCTGCTTGCCGTCTTCGATAAAAGCGAAGTTGTCGATAAAACGGGACTCGGCTAATACGCGAGCCACTTCGCGCTTCAGCTTAGAGGCAGGCACGTCAACTCTCGAATGCTTGGCGCTACAAGCGTTGCGAATGCGGGTCAACATATCCGCTAGGGGATCTGTCATGCTCATATTGATTTCTCCAACCTACTACCAGCTTGCCTTACTAACACCCGGAATCTCGCCCTTGAGGGCCAACTCGCGAAAACAGATGCGGCACAGTCCGAACTTGCGATATACTGCACGCGGACGCCCACAACGGTGGCAACGGGTATAGGCTCGCGAGGAAAACTTGGGTTTGCGCTGCGCTTTGGCTATCAAGCATTTTTTTGGCATTAGCAGGTTCTTTCCGACTCTATTGACTGAAGGGCATGCCCAACAACTGGAGCAACTCTCGGCCTTCCTCGTCGCTTTTGGCCGAGGTGACGATGGTGATATTCATACCCCGGACTTGGTTGATCATATCGTAGTTGATCTCGGGGAATATGATCTGCTCCTTGATGCCTAGATTGTAGTTGCCGCGTCCGTCGAAGCTACTAGGAGGAACCCCGCGAAAATCTCGCACCTGCGGCAAGGCGAAACTGATCAAGCGGTCGAGAAAATCGTACATGCGCCCCCCCCGCAAGGTGACCATGCAGCCAACCGGCATACCGACGCGCAACTTGAAGTTTGAGATCGCCTTCTTGGCGTGGCGGATGGCGGGCTTTTGACCGGTGATCGCCGTCAATTCGAACACCGCACCTTCAAGCGCTTTAGGCTCCTGCACTGCCTCACCGACACCCATATTGACGATGACCTTCTGCAGGCGCGGCACCTGCATGTCGTTTTTAAATGAGAAGCGGGTCTTGAGCTGAGGCAGCACCTCTTCTCGGTAGTGTTTTTTGAGTCTGGCTTCGTACATGGCTTACTCTGGATCAATCATTTCGCCGCTGCGCACAGAGACGCGCACGCATTTGCCATTGTCCAATTTCTTGTGACCGATGCGCGTTGGTAGGTCAGTCTTAGGGCAAACGATCATGACATTGGAAACGTGAATGGGTGCCTCGCGCTCAACGATACCCCCTTGGGGATCGCGCGATGTGGGGCGAGTGTGGTGTTTGCGCATATTTACGCCTTCGACGATAATCCGCCCTCGATCCTTAAACACGCTAAGTACCGTTGAGCGACGTCCTTTGTCGTTGCCGCTTATGACCTGTATTGTATCGCCTTTGCGAATGTCCATTGCGCTCTTCCTTAGACTACCTCGGGTGCCAGCGATACAATGCGCATGTATTGCTTTTCGCGCAGTTCGCGAGCCACAGGCCCAAATATGCGAGTACCTGTTGGCTCTTTGTCGTCGTTGACCAATACAGCGGCGTTGTCGTCAAAGCGAATATAAGAGCCGTCGGGACGGCGATATTCTTTCTTGGTCCGCACGACTACGGCCTTGACCACTTGCCCTTCCTCTAAAGGTCCGTTCGGCGCTACGCCGTGGACGGCGACTACGATCAGGTCGCCAATACCGGCATAGCGCTTGCGAGAGCCGCCGAGTACTCGAATGCAGCGACCTGTGCGGGCCCCGGCGTTATCGGCCATTTTGACTACGCTGTATTCCCGAATCATTATTGTTCCTACAAGCCTAAATTTTTATCTACTGCCGCTCTAATATATCAACGAGCCGCCAATGCTTGGTTTTGCTTAAGGGGCGGCATTCCTCAATGCGCACGAGATCGCCAACCTGCGACTCTTCTCGCTCGTCGTGGGCGACGAACTTGGCGGTGCGGCGGATGATTCGGCCATACAGGGCATGCGGAATGCGCTGTTCGACCGCCACGACCCGCGTCTTGGCGTTGTTGGCCTTGAGCACTCGGCCTTCGGCCTGACGCCGGTCCAGGCGCCGATCCCTCTTTTGTTTAGCCATCTGCCACCTACTTCCCGCCGGCTAAGGAGTGAATGCCGAGTGCGTGCTCTTTGAGCACGGTGTACGCCTTGGCAATATCGCGCCGCACTTGCCGCAACCGAATGGGACTAGTCAACTGGCCGGCTACGTGCTGAAAACGCAGGTTGAAAAATTCCTCGTGTAGCTCTTCCAACCTGTTTTGCACTTCTTCTGAACTCATTTCGCGCAATTCGCTGACCTTCATAACCTCATACTCGTTTGACGACCTTGGTCTTGATGGGCAGTTTGTGGCCAGCACGGCGGAACGCCTCGCGGGCCGTGTCTTCGGGCACCCCAGAAAGCTCGACCATCACCCGCCCAGGTTTGACCACCGCAACCCATCCCTCGGGCGGCCCCTTGCCTTTACCCATGCGGGTTTCAGCTGGTTTCTTGGTGATCGGTTTGTCGGGAAAAATGCGGATCCACATCTTGCCCGTACGGCTCATTGCCCGACTAATCGCCACGCGCATGGCCTCAATCTGACGGCTGGTAATCCAACAAGGCTCGAGGGCTTTGAGGCCGTATTCGCCGAAGGAGACCATGTCCCCGCCTTTGGTTTGGCCGCGCATGCGGCCTCGCGCCTGCTTCCTCCACTTGGACTTCTTGGGCATCAACATAAGAGAGCCTCGCTGTAATCAGACCGCCTGAGCGGCCCCTTCTCCTTCGGCCATAACTTCGCCGTGACAAATCCAAACTTTTACGCCCACAGTCCCCGATACGGTATAAGCCGTTGCCATGGCGTAGTCGATATCAGCGCGCAGCGTGTGCAACGGGACCCGACCGGCTGGCTCGGAACGCTCGCGCCTGCCCATCTCCGAACCACCGATGCGCCCGGAACAGACGATGCGGATACCTTCGGCCCCCATGCGCATCGACGAGGCTACAGATTTCTTCATGGCCCGGCGAAAGGAAACGCGTTGTTCCAACTGGCGAGCCAGATTGTCGGCCACTAGCTGAGCATCTAGTTCGGGCTTTTTGATCTCTTGGATGTTGAGAGAAACATCCTTGCTGGTCAGCGCCTTGAGCTCGTCGCGAATTTTATCGACTTCGGCTCCGCGACGACCAATGGCAATACCAGGACGCGCTGTGTGCACTTCAACGGTAACTCGCTTGGGTTGGCGTTCGATATTAATCTGAGATACGCCAGCTCGCTGTAGGCGCTGGCGCACGTAGCGCCGCAACATGAGGTCTTCCTTGAGCAACTCGGAAAAATCCTTTTCAGCGAACCAATTTGAACGCCAAGGCTTGATGACCCCGAGACGGAAGCCGTATGGATGTGTTTTCTGGCCCAAGGTGTCCCCCTTAGTTGACCTCGTCGCTGACGACGACCGTGAGATTGCAGTGGCGCTTGCGAATGCGATCGGCCGAGCCGCGAGCCCGTGGACGAATGCGCTTAAGATCGCGTCCTTCGTCGGCGAAGACGCGAATTACATAGAGATCATCGGCGTCAACCGGATTTTCCTCATCCTGATTGATCCCATTCGATATGGCCGAACGCAGGGTCTTTTCGACTAGCTTGGCTACTGGGCGAGGCGAAAACCGGAGAATGGTAAGCGCCTCATCGACCGGCTTGCCGCGAATCAGGTCGATGAGCTGGCGCACTTTAGTAGTCGGTACGCCAATTTGTTTGAGGACGGCTTGGGCTTCCATGCTATTGAATCCTCGTGCCGCGCTCGGTCAACCGGCCTCCGTGACCGCGAAAAGTGCGGGTCGGAGCAAACTCGCCGAGCTTGTGCCCGACCATGTTCTCAGTGATGTACACTGGAATGAACTTATTGCCGTTGTAAACGGCTAGCGTATGGCCGACGAAGTCGGGCGTAATGGTCGAGCGCCGCGACCAAGTTCGCACGACTTGCTTGTCGCCCGTGCGATTGAGGTGTTCGACTTTTTTTGCTAAGTGCCCGTCAACAAAAGGGCCTTTTTTGATCGATCTTGGCATAATCTCTCGCTACTTCGCGTTGCGCCGACGTATAATCCACTGATTGGTTTGGTTTTTGCGCTTGCGCGTCTTGTAGCCCTTGGTGGGCTTACCCCAAGGGGTGACCGGGTGCCGTCCACCTGAAGATCGACCTTCACCTCCCCCATGCGGATGGTCAACCGGATTCATAACTACGCCCCGCACCTTGGGTCTGCGCCCCAACCAACGGGAGCGACCAGCTTTGCCAATGACAATATTGGCGTGCTCTATATTGCCCACCTGCCCCAAGGTGGCCATGCACTGGACGAGTACTTCGCGATTCTCCCCAGAAGGGAGACGCAATTGCGCCCGCCCGCCATCGCGACCGAGAAGCTGCACTTCAGCGCCCGCACTGCGCGCTAGCTGCCCACCGTGGCCGGGATTGAGTTCGACATTGTGAACCGTTGCTCCCAAGGGAATATTGGCCAACGGCAGGGCATTGCCGACCCGGATTGGAGCATCGGGACCAGCGGAAACCTCGGCCCCAACCTTCAGTCCCAAAGGCGCGAGAATATAGCGCTTATCTCCATCGGCATAGACGATCAGAGCAATAAACGCCGAGCGATTGGGATCGTATTCAATCTCGGCGACCCGACCCGGCACACCGAGCTTGGTGCGCTTGAAGTCGATGACGCGATAGCGCCTCTTGTGTCCCCCTCCGCGCCGACGCATGGTCATGCGGCCCTGATTGTTGCGCCCGCCCGACTTGCCAACGGCAGCAGCAAGCAACGACTTCTCGGGCTTGCTGCGCGTCAGTTCCTCAAAGGAGTTGACTGTCTTGTAGCGCAGCGTCGGGGTTGTGGGGCGAAATTTCTTGACTGCCATTTCAGGTCCAGTTTAGCTAGGTATTTTCTACAAAATCAATGGAGTCGCCAGCTCGCAGTGTCACATAAGCCTTTTTCCAACCAGCACGTCGCCCTAGGTACATCCCTTGTCGCTTAGGCTTGCTGGGGACTTTGATAGTGCGGACGGATTCGACCTTGACCGAAAAAATGGATTCTACTGCTTGGCGGATCTGGAGTTTGTTGGCCTTGGGATGGACGCGGAAAGCGTATTTGTTGCCCTCGCGCAGCACTGAGGCTTTTTCGGTGATCACCGGCTCCTGAATAATCGCTCGCGGGTTCATCTTCTCAGCCCTTTTGGCCATGAGTTTCTACCAGCCGGTCAAAGGCTTGACGAGTAAACAAGACCACATCCGCTGCCAGCAAGTCATAGGTAGCTAGCGAACCAAGATGGGCAATTTTCACTTTGGGCAAATTGCGGCTCGATTTAACCAACACGGGGGAGCTTTCCGCAGTGACGAACAGGACCTTCTGGCCTTTGAGACCGCACGCTTCAATAACCTGCTGAAAGGAACGGGTGCTAGGAGCGGGAAAGTCAAAGTCGGTGACGACCTTGACCTGCCCCTCCGTGCCTTTGAGCGTCAGTGCCGAGCGGAAGGCTAGACGCTTGAGGGACTTGGGCAGCTTAGAAAAATAAGAACGGGGGCGAGGACCAAAGGCCACACCACCACCGCGCACTAAAGGCGAGCGCAGTGAACCCCGACGCGCCCAACCCGTGCCTTTCTGACGGTGGTGCTTCTTACTCGTACGAGCTATTTCAGAGCGGGTCTTAGCCGAGGCCGTCCCCTGCCGCTGATTCGCTTGAGTGGCGACGACCGCTCGGTAGAGGGCGTACTCCGAAACCTCAATGCCGAACAAATCCTCGGGCAATTCCACTGAGTCGTTTGCTTGCCCTTCGCTGTTTAGCACTTCTACCTGCACGCCCATGATTCAATCAAACCTTTATGTCGATGCCAATGCCCGCCGGCAGATCGAGCTTCATCAGCGCGTCCACAGTCTGCGGCGTTGAATCGTAAATATCGATGAGCCGCTTGTGGATGCGCGTCTCAAACTGTTCGCGCGATTTCTTGTCCACGTGTGGAGATCTCAGCACGGTGTACACCGTGCGAGCCGTCGGCAGTGGCACCGGGCCGGCAATGCGGGCCCCGCTGTGCTTGACCGTCTGGACGATCTCGTCCACGGATTTGTCCAACGCCATGTGGTCGTAGGCTTTAAGGCGAATACGTATTCTATCAACTGCCACTGGCTCGCATCTCCCTAACGCGGCTTTTCCTAATTGGAAACCTCGGTGACGACGCCGGAGCCGATGGTGCGACCGCCCTCGCGAATGGCGAAGCGCAGCTGCGGCTCAATGGCAATCGGCTGGATTAGCTCTACTTCCATGTTGACGTTATCGCCGGGCATGACCATTTCGGTACCCTCGGGCAGTGCAATGCTCCCGGTGACGTCGGTAGTCCGGAAGAAGAACTGGGGACGGTAGCCGGAGAAAAAGGGCTTTTCGCGGCCACCCTCCTTGGGGGTCAACACCACGACCTCGGCCTTAAACTTGGTGTGCGGCTGAACAGAAGCGGGCTTGCAGACGACCATACCACGCATTAACTCAGCTTTCTCGAC
>JAJDYK010000301.1 GCA_022825185.1 Candidatus Latescibacterota bacterium
ATCTACCAACAGTGGTGCGCCGAGCGCGACCTTTCGCTTGAAGCGCTCAAATTCCCCTTCGCCGAGTACCGGCCCGGCCAACGCGACCTCGCCGTAGCCACTTACCGCACCATCGACGGTCGCGGTCGCGCCTTCGCCCAAGCACCCACCGGCATCGGCAAAACCATCTCGACTCTGTTCCCCGCGGCTAAGGCCCTCGGCTTGGGTCATACTGAAAAAATCTTCTACCTGACGGCCAAAACCAGCGGACGCAGGATCGCCGAAAAGGCCATCGACGACCTGCGCGGCGGGGACGCACGCCTCAAGAGCCTGACGCTGACGGCCCGCGACAAGATATGCTTCAAACCCAACGGCGGCAGCACCTGCGATCCCGATCAATGCGAATTCGCCCAAGGCTATTACGACCGCATCAACGACGCGCTTGAAGACATCTTCACCCACGACGCCTTTACTCGATCCCTCATCGAAGAATGCGCACAAAAGCACACTGTCTGCCCGTTTGAATTCTCGCTTGATCTCGCTCTGTGGTCCGACGTCATCATCTGCGATTACAACTACGTCTTTGATCCACGCGCTTTCCTCAAGCGCTTCTTCCAAGACACCAGAGGGCAATACGCCTTTCTGATTGACGAGGCGCACAATCTCGTCGATCGGGCGCGCGAAATGTTTTCAGCCGATCTGTGCAAGTCCGAAATCTCTGGGCTCAAGCGCTTAGTCGGCAAGACGCATCCCGACTTGAGCAAGCAACTCGACGCCCTCAACCGCTACTTTGCCAAGCTCGGCAAAAAGGTCGAGCAGGAAGGCGATGGCGAGTGCTGGGTCAGCCCGCAGTTGCCGACGGATTTAATGGCGCTGGTTCACAATGTCCTCCGCGCCGCCGAAAAGGTCCTAGAGCAGGGCGCGGCCTTGCCCTTTTGGGACGAATTGATCGAGTGCTACTTCCGGGTGCTGGGCTTTGAGCGCATCGGCGAGCTTTTCGACGAGCACTACACCACGTACACCGAAAAACAGGGGCGGGATATTCGCTTCCGGCTGTTCTGTCTCGATCCAGCGCACAATATCCGCCAAGCCCTAGAACGCGGCTGCGCGGCCGTATTCTTCTCGGCCACGCTCTCGCCGCTGGCGTATTTCCGCGACCTGCTCGGCGGCGAGGAAGGGGATACCTTGTTGAGCCTTGGCTCGCCCTTCCCGCCCGAACACCTGCGCCTGCTGCTGGCCGATCACATTGAGACCACGTACAAAAAGCGCGGCGAGAGCTACGACGACATCGCCGAGTCCATCGCCGCCCTCGTCAGCCAGCGCGCGGGCAACTACCTCGCCTTTTTCCCTTCGTACAAATACATGGAGGAGGTGGCGACGCGCTTTGCCGAGGCACACCCGGACATCGACCTGCTCGTCCAAGAAAGCGGCATGTCCGACCGCCAGCGCGAGGCGTTCCTCTCCGCCTTCGACGCGGAACCATTGCAGGCCGAACAATACACAGTGGGTTTCGCCGTGATGGGCGGCGTCTTCGGCGAGGCAATCGATCTAGTCGGCGAGCGATTAGTCGGTGCAGCAGTCGTCGGAGTCGGCCTGCCGCAACTGTGCTTGGAGCGCGACCTGATCCGTCACTATTTCGACGAGCGCGAGATTCCCGGCTTTGCGTACGCCTATGTCTATCCGGGCATGAACCGCGTGTTGCAAGCCGCTGGCCGCGTCATCCGCACCGCCAGCGACCGCGGCGCAATCCTCCTCGTCGATCGCCGCTTTGCACAAAGCCGCTACCGCCAACTTTTTCCCTCCTCTTGGCACCCAGTGCATTCCGTCCGCAATCCAACCCATATCGCCCAATCGCTGGCCGATTTCTGGCACCATGACCCCGCGGACACTTAGCATCGTACTGCTCTTGCTCTGTCCCGCGCTGGCCGCAGCCCAAAGCGTGTTCGCCGCCGCTAGCCTAAGTTCCGCACTCACGGAACTAGCCACTCACTACGAGGGGATGCGCCTGTCCGTCGCCAGCTCTTCGACCTTGGCCAAACAAATCGCCGCCGGTGCGCCAGCCGACATTTACTTTTCCGCCAATGCCGAGTGGATGGACTATCTCCAAGCGCGCCAGCACATCGAGCAAGACACCCGCGTCAATCTCCTCGGCAACGCCCTCGTGGTCATTGCACCCAAGGAAGAGCCTTTCACCGTCCGCTGGACAAAGGACTTCGACTTTGCCGGAGCTTTCCCTGGCCGCTTGGCCCTCGGCGACCCCGATCACGTCCCGGCCGGCCAGTACGCCCGCCAAGCCCTAGAGGCGTTGGGCTGGTGGCCGACGCTTAAAACCCGCATTGCACCCGCGCCCGACGTCCGCGCCGCCCTAGTGTACGTCGAGCGCGGAGAGTGCGCCGCTGGTCTAGTGTACGCCACCGACGCAGCCCAAAGCAACCGCGTAACAACCCTAGCGACAGTACCAGACTCACTGCACCGCCCCATCGTCTATCCGGCAGCCATCGTCAAGGGCCGTGCCAGTGCACAGACCCGCGACTTGTTAGCATTTTTTAGCTCAGATACGGCCGCCGACATCTTCCGCAAACACGGCTTTACCTTTTTGGGCGACCAACGTGTTCAGCGCTGAGGAAGTGCAGGTCCTGTTGCTCTCGCTGCGCGTGGCCTTTTGCTGCGTGCTGCTGAGCCTATTGCCGGCCGTGTTGCTGGGCTGGCTGCTGGCCCGGCGGGAGTTTCCGCTCAAGATCGCGCTCGACGGCCTCTGTCACCTGCCGCTGGTCCTGCCGCCGGTGGTCACCGGCTATCTGCTCCTGTTGCTCTTTGGCCGTCGCGGTCTCTTCGGCCCGGTGCTCGCCGCCTTTGACCTCCAGTTGGCCTTCGATTGGAAGGGCGCGGTCCTGGCCTCGGCCGTGGTCGGCTTTCCCCTGATGCTGCGCTCCGTGCGCCTCGGCATTGAAAGCGTGGACCCGCGCCTAGAACGCGTCGCCCGCACCCTCGGCGCTGGTCCAGTGCGCACCTTCCTGACCGTGACCTTGCGCCTCGCCGCTCCCGGCCTGCTGGTCGGCTCGCTGTTGAGCTTTGCCCGCTCCTTGGGCGAATTCGGCGCGACCATTATTTTTGCGGCCAATATCGCCGGGCAGACCCGCACCATTCCCTCGGCCATTTACACATACCTCAACCAACCGGACGGGGAAAGCCGCGTCGTCGGACTAATCGCTATTTCGGTCACACTCTCGCTACTGGCCCTCGTGGCCAGCGAGTGGTCCGCCCGTCGCCTGCGTTCTAACTAGTAATGCTCCGCCTCCGCACTCAACGCCAACTAGGCCCCTTCACCCTCGACGTCGATATCGAGTGCCACCACGCCGTCACCGCCATCTACGGGCCGTCGGGCGCGGGCAAGACCTCGCTGCTCAACGTGGTCGCCGGGCTAGTGCGACCGGACGCCGGCGAAATATCCTTGGACGGCCAAACCCTCTTCTCCTCGGCTCAGCACATCGACCTGCCGCCCGAGCACCGCCGCATCGGCTACGTGTTTCAAGACGACTTGCTCTTCCCACACCTGAGCACCGAGGAGAACCTGTGCTACGGTCGCAATCTGCTACCGACGGCAGCGCGCCGCTTTGCCTTGGACCAAATCGTCGATTTGCTCGAAATCGGCCCCCTGCTCAAGCGGCGGCCAGGGCACCTGTCCGGCGGCGAGCGCCAACGCGTCGCCTTGGGCCGCGCCTTGCTCACTTCTCCGCGCCTGCTGCTGATGGACGAGCCGCTAGCCTCGCTCGATCAGGGCCTCAAAAACCGCATCATTCCCTACTTGTGCCACGTCCGCGACGCCCTCCAGATCCCCATTCTCTACGTCAGCCACTCAGTCGCCGAAATCCTCGAACTCACCAGCCAAGTAGTAGTCCTCGACCGCGGCCGAGTCATCGCGCACGGCGACTTTTTCACCATCGCCGCCCATCCCCAAGTCCTGCCGCTGGTCGAAGAACACGGCTTTGAAAACGTCCTCGACGTGGAAATTGCGGCGACCGACGCTGAGCGGGGCGTCTGCGAAGTCCTGTGCCACAGCCAGCAGCTCAAAATTCCCTACTGCGATCAACCTGTCGGCAGCCGCCTCTTCATCGGCATCCGCGCCGACGACATCGTCCTCGCTCGCCAGCGACCCGAAGGGCTGAGCGTGCGCAATGCATTGCAGGGGACCATCAGCGCAATCGCCGATGTGGGAGGGAAACAGCTCATCTACGTGGATGTTGGGCGGCGGCTGGCCGCCAAGACGACCCCAGAAGCCATCGAGGAAATGCAACTCAGCATCGGCGACCCAATCTACTGCCTCGTCAAAACCCATTCTATCCGCTTGGGACCGCAGTTGAACCGACCCGAAAAGCGTTGACACGGCAAATATCCGCCTTTTATACTCTTTACAAAGGATTACAAGCTGGGACTGATCACTTCCAACCTAAGAGACTCGCCATGAATGTCATCACGGTTGCCCGTCAGCTCGGCAGCTTTGGCGACTGGATCGCCGAGCAGTTGGCCGCCAAGCTAGACTACGAATTTATCGACCGCCGCCTCGTCGAAGAGATCG
>JAJDYK010000318.1 GCA_022825185.1 Candidatus Latescibacterota bacterium
GCTTGGTTTTGCAACTTGCTGTTAATCGCCGGTTGGCGCTTGGCCGCGCGTTGGTTCCTGTACCAGCGCGGCCGCGAGGGTCGGTTGCGCACCCTGTTGGTGGGAACGGATGCGGTTGCCGTGCATTTCGTCGAGCAGTTAGAACGCACGAGTATGGTCAACTGCGATCTGATCGGCGTGGTGGGCGATGGCTCCCAACAGCGGGGCTGCCCGCTGGCTGGTCGCCCAGTGGTCGGCCACGTTGGCGAACTGGAGGCATTGGTGGACGACTTTGCCATTGAGCACCTCGTGTTCACTCCGAGCGCCATGGCGTCGTTCTTGGAGCAGCCGGTGCAGTCGCGGGGGGCGCGGGATTTGCGCGTTAGCATGGTGCCGGTCGCTTTTGCCGAGATGGTTGCCGATCGCGGCATACACGACTCCGCGCCTTTGCCCCTCGTGGAGATTCGGGCGGGCAGTTGAGTAGAGTAGTGTTGATCTTTTACCTTTATTTACGTATTGTGAACGCGAGCATACGCTGGGAGAATAACTATGTCTGAAAGGCGTTTGGCAGGCGGTCGGGAGATCGTGCTGCCGATGAGTAAAGCAGTAGAAATTAGTTTTCGCAGCCTGAAAATTCGCTTTGGCCGCTCGCTGATCACCACTAGCGGCGTGATTTTGGCCATAGCCTTTTTAATGTCGGTGTGGAGCAACAACGAAATCATCAGTAGCCTGCGGAACGCGGACAAAAGCGAGATCAACTTGCTGTTGCAAAAAAACGGCATTGAGACCGGCGTCACTGAGGCTGGCGACTCTTCCGCAGAGGCCAAGGCCCGCATGGAGGAAGAGCAGTCTAAGCAGACTTGGCTCATCAGTCTCTCGCTGTTGGTCTGCGTGGTTGGCATTGCCAACGCCATGTTGATGTCGGTGACTGAGCGGTTCCGCGAGATCGGCACCATGAAGTGCCTCGGGGCCTTGGACACCTTTATCGTCAAGCTCTTCCTGCTCGAATCGACCTTTCAGGGGTTGGCGGGAACTTCGGCCGGAATCGTCATTGGCTTTGCGCTGACGCTCGGGTTGGCTCTGCTCGATTACGGTGGTTATACGTTCACCTATTTCCCGCTGAGCGGCATCGCTGAATCGGCTGGTTACGCCTTGGTGGTGGGAACCTTGCTTTCGCTAGTCGGTGCTATGTTGCCAGCGTACCGCGCGGCCAAGATGGAGCCGGTCGAGGCCATGCGCTCCGACACTTGATTCCTTAGAGGAGATCTGAAATGACCGAAACCGCCCCGGGCGAGGTCGCTGTCCAAGAACAAGAAGCGGAAAAACGCACGGTAGTACGGACCCAGCAAGTAAAGAAAACTTACTTGATGGGCGAGATTGAGGTTCACGCCCTGCGCGGCGTCGATATGGAGATCTACACCGGCGAGTACCTGTCGATCATGGGGCCTTCAGGCTCGGGCAAGAGCACCTTCTTCAACATGGTCGGCGGTCTTGATAAACCCTCGGAGGGCAAGGTGTACATCGACGAGGTCGATGTCGCCCAGCTCGACGCGTATGAACTGGCTTGGCTGCGCTGCCGCAAGATCGGCTACATCTTCCAGTCTTTTAACTTGATCCCGGTGATGACCGCACTCGAAAACGTCACCTTGCCGATGGTCTTCGCCGGTCTGACCAGCGACGAAGCCCGCGACAAGGGTATGGAACTGTTGGGCAAGGTGGGTCTTGGCGAGCGGTACTCGCACAAGCCCTACGAGCTTTCAGGTGGCCAGCAGCAGCGCGTGGCCGTCGCTCGTGCCTTGGCCAACGACCCGGCCGTCGTCCTCGCCGACGAGCCGACCGGGAACCTAGACCTGCGCACGGGCACTGAAATCATCGAATTGCTCAAAGAAATGAACGAGAACTCCGGTGTGACCGTGATCTCGGCGACCCACGACCACAAGATGCTGAGCGTCTCCGACCGCGTGGTGTGGGTCAAAGATGGCCAAGTCGATCACATACGCAATCGCGAAGACCTAGATATCGAAGTAACCCACGTAGAAGGCGAGTAGTGCTGCCAACTTACCCGGCCGCCTTCTGGGTCTGCGCGGTGGGGGCCGTGTTGTTGATGGGGGTGGCCAAGGCTGGTTTTGGCGGTGGGATCGGCATTTTGGCCACCCCGCTTTTGGCACTGACGGTTTCGGTGGCGGACGCGGCGGCCCTGTTGCTGCCGCTGTTGATCGCCTGCGATGTGTTCGCCGTCCGGCACTACCACCGCACTTTCGACAAAACGAGCGTCAAACGGCTCCTGCCCGGTTCCGCCTTGGGGATCGGCGCGGGGGCCTTTTTTTTCGGGTACTTTAGTCAACACGAGCGCGTTCTAGAGGTGGGCTTGGGCTGCTTGGCCTTGCTGTTTGTCGCTTTTCAGTTCGGGCGGGCGGCGATTGTCGGGGCCGTGCAGAAGCAGCATCCAGGGAAGCTCGCTGGTGTGCTGATGGGCGCGATCTCGGGCTTTACCTCGACGATTGCCCACGCTGGCGCACCGCCGGTGGTCATCTACCTGCTGCCGCAGCAGCTACCGCGCCACGTGTTTGTCGGTACTACGGTCATCTTTTTTGCCATGCTCAATTTGCTCAAACTGCCGCCTTACTGGGGCTTGGGGCTTTTTCACGCCGATATTTTTAAGACGACGTTGCTGTTGGCACCGCTGGCGTACGCCGGGGTGAAGTTGGGCGTGTTTTTGCTCCAGCGATTTAGCGATCTGTGGTTTAATAGGCTGGTGTATGGGATGTTGCTGGCGACGGCGTTGCAGTTGATTACTGGAGATAATTTACTGGAGGGGATGGTTGGTGGGAGATAGGGGCTATTTATGGCCGTCTGGGGCGGTGCATTTAGGGGTCTGTCCGCCAAAGCGCGAGGCCCTTAATCTGGGCTTGACGGCAGTTGGAGACTTGTCCTTATTGGGCTGCTGAAGGCACAACTCATTCAGGGAGATAAAAATGGCGAAGACGAAGCGTGTCGTACGGGAGGCACCTAAAAGGGGCACGATAAAAAGATCCATTATTAGAAAGGCAGTTGCCAGTGTCAGAAAAACTAGGCCGCAACCTCGCAAGCCTAGATAAACGTAATGGATACTGAGCGATATTCTGAGAACGTATTCATCAATTGTCCGTTTGACAAGGAATATCTGATACTCAGGGATGCTCTTCTATTTGCCATATTTGACTGCGGCTTCATCCCGCGTTGTGCGCTAGAGGAAGACGATAGCGGCAATGTGCGTTTCAACAAAATACAGAAAATCATTGCAGAGTGTCGGTTTGGCGTCCACGATATATCGCGCACCGAACTTGACGACCAGACACAAACCCCTCGTTTCAATATGCCCTTGGAACTGGGCGTATTCCTAGGCGCAAAGCACTTTGGGAATAAGCGACAGAAAGGAAAGGTCTGTCTAGTTCTGGATCGCGAGCAATACCGGTACCAAGCCTTTATATCCGACATAGCCGGGCATGATATTCGTTCCCATGGCAACAAGCCTGAGAAAGTCATAACGCATATACGCGACTGGTTGAATGCTGCTTCTGGTAGAAGGACGATCCCAGGGGGGCGGGCGATTATAGCTAGGTGGCGGCAATTCGAGGCAGATTTGCCAGCTATGTGTGAGCAATCTTCCATTGAGGTAGATGAATTAACCTACAACGACCGGACCAATTTCATCTCGGAATGGCTGAGGTAGTATAGTCATCCCCTCTTTCCGCAAAGATACTCTAGATATCTAGGACAAGCCGCATGGAATGGAGCGCAGTATTTGATAAAATTAAGCGTTCTGTCTTAAAAATAGAGACGCCCCACAGACAAGGAACAGGATTCTTCTTGCGATATGATAAGGGTTTTGTTATCGCAACCGCCTACCATGTTATCAGTGAGTTTGATAAGTGGGGCGGTCCTATAGACTTTAGAACGTATGAGAATAATGTCTATAGGAACTTGGGTGACGAATGTAAGATTATCGGTGACCCAGATCTTGACGCGGCCCTTATGAAGCCCACTCTAGTTCCGACAAGGGATAGAGAAGACATCTCTATGTCTTCTTCATGCGAGGATCTTCTCGACCTGTCTAATGTTTCGGTGACAGCGGGGACAGAAGTAGGGTGGATAGGATTTCCCGGGGCCATTCCTGAAAGATCCCCGAGTGCTTTCGTCGGAAGAGTTTCTTTCGCCAACTCAGAAATCCTTTATATAAATGGCACAGTACTCACGGGGCTTAGTGGAAGCCCTGTTTTCATTTTGGATGAACATGATGAATCTCCTCAAGTTATAGGTGTAGTAACCCATCATTTAGGAGCAAACTACGAAGGCGATCCAGTGACAGGACTGGGAGGGGTAGTGTCGCTGAAAGAGTTACTTAGCCAAGTCCCTTAATAGACAAAAAAGAGAAAAAGTCAAAAAACCTAACTCTATCATGGAGTTAGGCCAGTTTTCGTATATTTATAGAGCGTGGTATTTATTCATAAAAATTGCTCATTATCGCCCGTGGGTCCCCGCGTATATAATTCTCTAAATAAAGAGGTAATGATGTCGCAAGCTTATGTTGTAAAAACAATGGATAAAGACTCCGGGGAGCCGATTCCTGGCGTTTTTGAGGAACTGCAGGCTGGCCGATCGAGGATAGGCTGGTCCTACAGAGATGATCTCGACCTGCGCATGATTCAGGAGAAAATCCAACAGGGAAGTCCACTGAATGAATGCGAACAAGATGCCAAGCGATGCTTGGGATTCCTTACTAGACCTGTTTTGGATGACTATCTCCTCTATCCTCACCAGCCAGATAGAGGGCTGTTTTGTGTCGTTCAGGTCAGGGACGAATACGACTATTCGGCCGCAGGAGACAGCCTTGATGGAGATTTTCGGTCATTCAGACCCTGCTCGCTTATGACATCGGAACCGGTTGATATGTACGACGAGATCGTACCCTCTCAACTCCGGCAGCGTCTCGGAAGGCCAGGACGCTTTTCAGAAATATATGATACTAGCCCGTTATTCATATTCTTGGAGGCTCTACCTGAAGCAGGACGTATCCAAGATGATTCAAACCGGGCGAGTTTGCAGAGGATCCATAACGAGCTTCGAGAGAAGCTCCCTGACGCGCTCCGCAGGGAGTTCAGTAGAGCCGATCTGTCTAGGAAACTCTGTCCAGATCTCTTCGAGCGAATGGGCTATTCCTATGTTGTGCAGGAAGGCCCTACCGAAGCTGGCTCCGATATCGTTGTCTCCCTAGGTTCCCCCCTCTTGCTAGATTCGATTGAGATCCGAATCGGTGTGCAGGTTTTCGCCTCCGAAGGAACCATTGAAGAACCGTATCTTCAGTCCAAGTTGGACCAATTGCTTGGAGGCTGGGATGCTAATAACCTCAACTACGGAGCTTTGCTTACGACGGGACACTGTAGCGATGAAGCCAAAGAAGTACTTAGCAAACACAACAGAGATGTGCCGAAGCGGCTTGTGCGCCTAGTTAACGGTAACGACCTTGCCGATCTTTTCCTACAGTACTTTCCGCCCGGCGACGGATAGGTATCCAAAACAATCACTTCAGCAGATACCAAGCCTCTTCAGCTATTGGCTCTGTCGGATCCAGATACCCAATGACCTTGCCGCGCAGCGGCGACGGCGTCACGGGAAGGAGATTGGTTTCGTGAGACAATATAGTCCCTCGGATCCTTTGACTGACTTTTTCAGAAGGAGACCAAAACATGGCTATCTCGATTCAACTTCCTGCTGATGCGGAACAACGGCTTGATTTTCTGGCGGCGCAAACGGGGCGCACCAAGGACGTCTGCCTACGCGAGATTATCGAACGGGGTCTTGAAGACATGGAGGACTATTATCTCGCTGCCGAAGTCCTGCAGCGCGTCCGAAACGGTGAGGAGCAGGTGTACTCTGCTGCTGAGGTAAAGAAATTCCTTGGTCTGAACAATTGAGTACACCGAGACTGCATCCCCTTGCCACTGGAGCCCATACCCAATGAACGATAGACCCTATTCCCGCCGCACTTTCCTCAAGGTCTCGACCGCGGCCGCCGCTGGCCTTTCCATAAGTGCTGCTCCGAACCACCGCGATATGCCCCAGCGGATCTTGGGCCGCACAGGCGAAGCTGTTTCTCTACTCGGCTTGGGCGGCGCGCATGTGGCCGACCACGGCAACATGGAGGAGAAGGCGGCCATCGCCTTGATGCACGCGGCCATCGACGAGGGGATCAATTTCTTCGACAATGCTTGGGGCTACTCCAACGGCGCGAGCGAGATACGCATGGGCAAGGCGCTGCGCGGCGGCTATCGCGACCGCGTATTTCTAATGACCAAAGACGCGAGTCGCCATCCCAAGCGGGCGATTGCCCACTTCGAAGAGAGCTTGCGCCGGCTGCAAACCGACGTGATTGATCTGTGGCAGTTTCACAGTATCAGACAGCCCGACGATATAGAGCGGATTTACGAGCGAGGCTTACTGGAGGCTGTACTCAAAGCCAAAGAGGAGGGCAAGATCCGCTACATTGGCTTCACCGGCCATACATTGCCTTCCCTGCACGTGGAGATGATCGAGCGCGGCTTTGCTTGGGATGCCACGCAAATGCCGATCAACGTATTCGACCCACACTACCTCAGCTTTGTCGAGCAGGTGCTGCCGCTCGCAGTAGAAAAAAACATCGGGGTCATTGCCATGAAGACCTTGGGGGGTAGGCCCGAAGCGATCCTCGCAACAGGTGTGGCGACGGCGGCAGAGTGCTTGGGCTACGCCATGAGCCTGCCGGTGGCTACTGTGTGTTCCGGGATGGATTCGCTGGAAAAGCTGCGGCAGAATGCGGCCATAGCCCGGCAGTTCGCTCCCTTGGCCGACGACGAGCGGCTCGCGCTGTTGTCGCGCACTCAGGAGCTAGGGATGCAGGGCACACACGAGTCGTACAAGGCTCGCCAGCCCTGACCTCCGTGCGCCAGACCTTCCTTTTCCTCTTTCTTGCGGTACCGCTGTGGGGCCAAGACCTCGACGTTGCGCCGGCTAAACCCGTCGGCCCTCCTAACATAGAAAGCGCACTGTGGGAACTGGCTGCGCCCTCGGCGGCCAAGGCGACTCGCGCCAAAGCTGGCTCAGATGTGGTCGTCATTTTGGTGCCCGCGATGGGTTTAGCAGCCACTATTGACACTACGACGTTTGCTGCCCTCGGCGTCGAGATCTTAGCCCAGTCTAAGAGCCTGATGCGCGTGTCCGTACCGGCTGCATCGCTGCGGGCGGTGTCTGAGTTGCCGAGTGTGGCCTTTGTCCGCAGGCCACGCCGTCCGCACGCACAACAGACCATCAGCGAGGGTTTAGCGCTCATCCGCGCTCTCGAAAAACACGCTGCCGGCGCGAAGGGCCAAGGGGTCAAGGTGGCGATTATCGACGGGGGATTTAAGGGGGCTGATAAATTGCCCGAAGATATGCCGGTGCGTCGGTGGTTCCGCGACTATACGCGCACGGGGATATACGCCGGCACGGACGCCCACGGCACGGCGTGTGCCGAGATCATCTACGACGTGGCCCCAGAAGCCGAACTCTATCTGTACAAGGTTGCGGATATAGTGGATATGGAGAATGCCAAAGACCGCTGCATACAAAACGGAGTCGCCATTGTAAACTACTCGGCGACTTGGGTGGGCGAGGGGTTTGGGGATGGGCGCGGGATCATCTGCGACATCGTAAATGACGCGGCTGACAACGGCATTCTCTGGGTCAACGCCGTCGGCAATTACGGCCAAAAGCACTACGCGAGTTTTTGGCGCGATAGCGATGATGACAATCGGCACAATTTTGCCGCTGGCGATGACGCAGTGAATTTTGTCGCTGAAATCGGCGACGTCATCAGGGTGACGCTGACGTGGGACGATTGGCCTATCGCCACGGTGGACTACGATCTATATCTCTACCATCAAGACGCGTATGGTAACATTACAGAAGCTAGCAAAAGCACTGATGCTCAGGGCGAAGGCGGTGCTCCGGTGGAGTTTATAGAATACTTCGCTGGGCGAGCGGGTACGTATGGCATTTCCGTGGTCCGCGTCGGCGAGGCCGAGCCTAAGAAGCTGCGGGTGTGGTCTTGGCACCACGACATCGAATATCCGGTTCCGACTGGCAGCTTGGGGATTCCGTCGGACGCGCGCGGTGCGCTGAGCGTTGGGGCGATTCACCGCGATCAGTGGGACTTGGGAACAGTGGCGAGCTACAGTTCGCGCGGCCCCACCGCCGATGGTCGGATCAAGCCCGACCTCGTCGCTCCTTCGGGCGTGACAACGGCTTCTTACGGTGCGGATAAGTTGTTTGGGGGGACCTCGGCTGCGACTCCGCATGTGGCCGGTGCAGCCGCTCTGCTCAAATCGGCTAACCCGTCGCTCTCGCGCGACGAGCTGTGGCAGGCCCTCGTCGAGTCCACCGTCGATTTAGGGGCACCGGGCAAGGACGACAGCACAGGATACGGCAAACTCGTGCTGTCAGTACCCGCGCCGCAAATTGCGGATATCTCGCCGCGTCGCATTCAATACGGCCAAGCAATTACCATCATCGGCGAGGGTTTCGGCGATACCAAAGGGACGGGCAGAGTGGTCTTTTTCGCAGACAAGGAGCCGAGTGATTCCGACTATCTCGCTTGGAGCGACGAGCAGATCCAAGTGCGCGTGCCGACTGGCGCTCGCACCGGCACGGTGCAAGTAATAACCGGCGGCGGCAGCGACAGTGTACAGGTGGTCGTCACGTCGCCTTACATTGGGGCGGTCACCAATCACACGCGCACGGGTGCGGGTGCCAAGACCGACGATCTCATTCAAATTGACGGAGACAATTTCGGTCTCTCGCGGGACAGCAGTTCCGCGTGGATTGATTCGGTTGCGGTGTCTTCTTTCGAGACTTGGTCGGATCAGACGATACGGTTCCGCGTTCCGCTCAATGCGCCTTCGGGCGATGTAACCGTCGTGACGTCTGAAGGCACTAGCAATGCCGTCCGCTTGGA
Source organism: Candidatus Latescibacterota bacterium (assembly GCA_022825185.1). The sequence goes on from JAJDYK010000318.1 coordinate 8,987, forward strand.
AATCGCCAGCCCGTACTTGGCGCAACTTTCGCCACCGCAAGTGCAGGCTGGCGAGTACCTGACGCTGACCGGCGGCAACTTTGGTCAAGAGCGCGGCGCGGGGTACGTGTTGTTTAATCCCGATGTGCAAGCCGAGGCCGACGATTATGCGGTTTGGTCTAGCGGCGTCATCGTCGTCCGCATTCCGTCCGAGGCGCGCAGTGGTGGGGTGCGGGTTTTTACCGCCGATGGGGTTACTGGGGCCGCGCAAGTGGAGATTGGCAGCGAGTGGATAGAGCCGCTGCCGAGTAGTGGAATTTTCGGCTACAGTCCGCCTGCGGTTAGCAAAAATCCCAAAAGCGTCAAGTTTGGTTTTGAGGGGATCAACCGCAATGTCCTGTGTCAGTTTTCGACTAAGGAAATAAACGACAATGAGGTCGTCATTTTCCTCAACGAACAAAGGTATGAGGAGCTCATAGCTGGGGAGGATTGGCGGACTTGGTATCTCGTCCTTGATGAGACGTACCTCCAGTCCGGTCAAAACGTCATCGAGTTTCGCAACATCATCAACCAAGATCGCGCGGCATCCTTTGTCCGTTGGCAGTTGAAGGATGTGGCGTTGTGGAAGCCGTTTAGTGCTAAGCTCGCTGCGGGGACGCGGCTTTTGTCCAAGCTGCCGGATGGTTTAGGCGATCCCTTTCCCACGCCGTTCAACGCGGAAGTTACCATTCCTTTTGCTCTGGCCGAGGCCGGTCCCGTGCGGCTCGCCGTCTATAACTTGATGGGGCAGCAGGTTCGCGTGTTGGCCGATGAGTGGATGGATGCTGGCGCGCATCGCGTGCGTTGGGATGGGCGCACGGCGGCGGGTGTGGAGGCGGCTTCCGGGGTCTATTGGGCCGTGTTGCAGGCGGGAGGTGCCGTTCAAACGGCTAAGTTGGCGTTGATTCGCTGAGCGGAGTAGTGTCCGCCGCAAGTTTTCCTTGATTTGACGCCTCGTTTCTGGGGCGTACTATTGAGTCGTCTCATACACACGGGTGCAGAGCTTCTTGCTATGCATTCAAAAATCCCTAAAGCATGGAGCGTCAGTGAAATCAATTAATCGTTGTAGAATTATAACTGCCCTTTTCTTAGGCGTCCTTGGCTATATACCCCTTTGGGGACAGGACATAGACTTCACACCTGACAGACCCGACGGCCCTGCCAAGATACAGAGTGCGTTGTGGGAGTTGGCAACGCCGGGAGCGGCCAAACCGACTCGCGATGCACAGGATACTGTCGTCGTCATCTTGGTTCCACATCTTGGCCAAGCGTCGGCTTCGATTGATACGTCGTCTCTGGCTGCACTGGGCGGGCGGGTTCTGGCGCAATCCAAGAGTCTGATGCGGGTTTCGGTTCCGGCTTCGTCATTGCTGGCGGTTTCGGAATTGCCTGGGGTTCGCTTTGTTCGTAGGCCGTATCGGCCGCATTCTCAGGAGACGATTAGTGAGGGGGTGTCTCGCATCGGCGCGTTGGCTAATCATTCGGCGGGTGTGAAAGGACAGGGGGTCAAGGTAGGCATTATTGACAGTGGATTTAAGGGGGCCGACCAGTTGGGGCTAGACATGCCGGCTCGGTCTCGTTTGCAGGGCCACGACTTTACGGGTGAAGGGCTATACGCCGGGGAGGACATACACGGAACGGCATGTGCCGAGATCGTCCACGATGTGGCTCCGGAAATAGTACTCTATCTCTATAAGGTTGGGGGGCTACTTGATTTTGAAAATGCCAAGGACCGTGCCATACAAGACGGCATTGATGTAATAAGTCATTCTGTAGCCTACCCTACAGACGGCTTTGGTGATGGGCGAGGATTGTCCTGCGACATTGTAAATGACGCTGCCGACAATGGCATTCTTTGGGTAAATTCAGCAGGCAATTATGCCAAGGCACATTACTCCGGGGTCTGGTCTGATACTGATAGAGATCCCGACGGTTGGCACAATTTTGCTGGAGGAGATGAGCTGTTGAGTTTTGAAGCCGAGGAAGGAGATGAGATATCCGTTTCCTTGACTTGGGATGATTGGCCCATCACCTATCAGAACTATGACCTATCTCTCTATTTTGAAGACTCCTCTGGCGATCTCAGAGAAGTTGACGAAAGTACCAATATCCAAGGTAGTTCCGGTGGCTTCCCTGAAGAATGGATCGAATACGAGGCGCAAGAATCGGGGACCTATGGCATCGCTGTTTATAGTACAGGTGCCCAGCCTAGAAGGCTGAAAATATGGTCATCCCACGATTTTGAAGAGTATGCGGTCGCGGAGAACAGTATCGCGGTTCCCGCGGACGCCAGAGGATCTATGAGCGTCGGGGCAATCTATCATAGAAACTGGAACGCTGGCCGAATTGACGACTATAGCTCGCGAGGGCCTACAACCGATGGACGCATTAAGCCCGAACTCGTCGCCCCTACTGGAGTATCGACGGTTTCTCATGCGCCGTACATCTTTGACGGGACCTCCTTTGCTGCGCCCCACGTCGCCGGCGCGGCGGCTTTAATCAAGTCAGCCAATCCATCGTACTCACGTACTCAATTGTGGAACGCACTTGTTACGGCAACGGTTGACATAGGACCTCGGGGTAGGGACAACGACAGCGGATACGGCAAACTCGTGCTGCCGATTATGCGAGTTTCCGCGAACACCTCTCCTCGGATCAGCAGCGTCTCTCCACAGACTGTACAGACGAATACGGTTGTTACTGTAAGCGGGAGTAATTTCGGTTCGTCGCGAGGGAGCAGTTCCGTGCGGATTGGTTCGGTCGTGATCCCTTCGTCTGCGTTTACCTCTTGGTCGAGTAGCAGGATACGGTTCCGCATTCCCCGCAATACGCCTCCCGGCAACCTGACCGTTAGAACGTCCCAAGGCACCAGTAATGCCGTCCGCCTACAAATAACGAGCCCGTATCTGACGCGGATCTCGCCGACGCGAGCAGGAACAGGAGATCGCCTGACGCTAACAGGCGACAATTTTGGCACTAGACGAGGCTCTGGATACGTTTTATTTACTTCCAATATACGGCCCTCTGCTGCGGACTATGTGAGTTGGTCCAACAGCAGAATTGTCGTCAAGGTTCCGGCTAGAGCGCGAAGTGGCAATGTACAGGTTACTACTTCAAATGGGACGTCGGGGACGAAGCTGCTTCAAATCGAAAGCAGGTCTCCTCAAGTCTCGTCTGTCTCTCCCCGCCGAGTGCAGTACAATCAGGTCGTGACGGTCACCGGAAGCAACTTCGGGTCTTCGCGAGGCAGCAGTACGGTACGGATTGGTTCGGTCGTGATCCCTTCCTCTTCGTTGGCTAGTTGGACGAATACCCGCATCCGGTTTCGCGTTCCTACGAATGTGCGCTCTGGCAATGTCACCGTCCGCACTTCGGCAGGAACGAGCAACGCTATCCGTTTAGAGATAACAAGCCCCTACTTGGCCAGTGTTTCACCGAGCAGAGTCAAACCTGGAGACCGCCTGACGTTGACTGGGGCTAATTTCAGGAGTACTCGGGGGAGCGGTTACGTCCTGTTCACGCCCAATGTGCGGCCATCGTCCGATGATTACGTGACTTGGAGCGATAGCCGAATCGTGGTAAAGGTTCCGGCTGGAGCGCGAAGCGGAGACGTGAAGGTCGTCGCTACCGGGTCGCAGGTTTCAGGGACTAAGCGCATTGTGGTCGAGTCTGCTTCTCCTCGAATAACGTCTGTCTCTCCCCGCCGAGTGCAGCACAATCAGGTCGTGACCGTCACCGGAAGTAACTTCGGCTCGTCGCGAGGCAGCAGTACGATTCGGATTGGTTCGGTAGTGATTCCTTCCTCTTGGTTGGCTAGTTGGTCGAATACCCGCATCCGGTTTCGCGTTCCTACGAATGTGCGCTCTGGCAATGTCACCGTCCGCACTTCGGCAGGAACGAGCAACGCTATCCGTTTAGAGATAACAAGCCCCTACTTGGCCAGTGTTTCGCCGGTCAGTGTCAAACCTGGAGACCGTCTGACGTTGACTGGGGCCAATTTCGGAAGCAGGCGGGGGAGCGGTTACGTTCTGTTTACACCTAATGTCTGGCCAACGGCCAGCAGCGATTACGTGACTTGGAGTGACAGCCGCATCGTGGTAAAGGTTCCGGCTGGAGCGCGAAGCGGAGACGTGAAGGTCGTTACAGGGGCTGGAACTTCCGAGGCTAAGCGTATTGTGGTCGAGTCTGCCTCTCCTCCTCGGATCACGTCCGTGTCACCTCGCCAAGTGCAATACAATCAGGTCGTGACTGTCACTGGAAGCAACTTCGGTCCGTCGCGGGGAAGCAGTACGGTGCGGATAGGTTCGATAAGGGTATCTTCGTTCACGGCTTGGTCGAATACCCGCATCCGGTTTCGCGTTCCCACGAATGTACGCTCTGGCAATGTCACCGTCCGCACTTCGGCAGGGACGAGCAACGCCATCCGTTTGGAGATAACGAGTCCCTACTTGAGCAATGTTTCTCCAGTCAGCGTTAGACCCGGAGACCGTCTGACGCTGACTGGGGCCAACTTTCGCAGTACGCGCGGGAGTGGTTATGTGCTGTTCACACCCAATGTCCGTCCAGCGTCCAGCGATTACGTGAGTTGGAGCGATAGCCGAATCGTCGTCAGAGTTCCGGTCGGGGCGCAAAGCGGCGAGGTAAAAGTCGTCGCTACCGGGTCACAGGTTTCTGGAATCAAGCGCATTGTGGTCGAAGGCGAAGTGGTGGAGTCGCTGCCGAGCCGAGGGCTGTTCGGCTACAGTCCGCCCGCAGTTACCAAAAATCCCAAAAGTGTCAAGTTCGGCTTTGAGGGAATTGGAGAAGATATGGCGATAACGTGGTCTGTTAAGAGTGATGCCGAGGTTGAAATGTTAGTCAACGGCCTCAGCTATGGATGGGTTCCAGAAAGCGACGATTGGGAAGATTGGTGGACCACTTTATACGAGACGGATCTCAATGCCGGTCAGAATATGATTGAATTTCGCAATAGGGCAAACCAAAACCGCACTAGTTCTTTTACCCATTGGCAGTTGAAGGATGTGAAATTGTGGAAGCCCTTCAGCGCCAAGCCGATTGCAGGGGCGAAGTTTTTGGGACCCCTTGGACCCGTCGTCGAATTCGGCTTGGGCGATCCCTTTCCCACGCCGTTTAACGCGGAAGTGACCATTCCTTTTGCTCTAGCCGAGGCTGGTCCCGTGCGGCTCGCCGTCTATAATTTGATGGGGCAGCAGGTTCGCGTGTTGGCCGCTGGGTGGGTGGATGCTGGCGCGCATCGCGTGCGTTGGGATGGGCGCACGGCGGCGGGTATGGAGGCGGCTTCCGGGGTCTATTGGGTCGTGTTGCAGGCGGGCGATGTGGTTCAAACGGCTAAGTTGGCGCTGATTCGCTGAGAAACGTTCTTAACATTCCCCGGCCAGCTTAGTGTTTCGCGGTTTCTCAGCCTCTGATAGCGAAAAGGGCGTACAGCCGGATGAAAACAGATTTATCAAGCTAGCTTATAGCCCACTAGTACAACTGGTTAGAAAGACACTTTAACACCCTTTGCTTTCAGGGCGGGGATGTGTTCGTTGATGGATTGGTCGCTGAGGGAATTGTCCTGGAGCCACAGTTCTCCTAGGTTGGTCAGATTGGCCAACGGCCCCACATTCACAATCTGATTGGACGTTAGCCATAGCTTTTGCAGGTTGGTCAGATTGGCCAACGGCCCCACATCCACAATCTGGTTGTCAGTCAGCCCCAGCGATTGTAGGTTGGTCATGTTGGCCAGCGGACTGACATCCACAATCTGATTGCTCCCCAAGGATAGACTTGGTAAGTCGGTTAGATTGGCCAGCGGCCCCACATCCACAATCTGGTTGTCAGTCAAGATCAACGATTGTAGGTTGGTCAGATTGGCCAGCGGACTGACATCTACAATCTGGTTGTCAGTCGCCCACAGCAGCGGCAGTTTGGTCATGTTGGCCAACGGGCTGAGATCGACTATCTGGTTGGACATTAGAAATAGCTGTTCTAATTTGGTCATGTTGGCCAGCGGACTGACATCCACAATCTGGTTCCCTGCCAGAAATAGATATTCCATGTTGGTCATGTTGGCTAGCGGACTGACATCCACAATCATCTGGTTGTGTGACAGGTTCAGCCATCTCAGTTTGGTCATGTTGGCCAGCGGCCCCACATCCGCAACTTGGTTATACCCCAGCCGCAGTATTCCCAGTTTGGTCATGTTGGCCAACGGACTGACATCCGCAATCTGATTATGGTTCAGGTTCAGCGATCCTAGGTCGGTCATGTTGGCCAGCGGACTGACATCCGCAATCTGATTCTCATGCAGAAATAGCTGTTCTAATTTGGTCGTGTTGGCCAACGGATTGATATCCGCAATCTGATTCTCATGCAGTGTCAGCACGATCAAGTTCGTCATGTTGGCCAGCGGACTGATATCCTCGATCCGGTTGCCACCTAATACCAAGCTGTGCAGGTTCGTAAAGTGCTCGAGGCCTGCCAAACTATGAATGTTTTTATTTTCAGCGTCGAGTGAGGTCAGGTAAGCGGTATTCTCTGGTGTAAGGGGGCCTTGCGGATCTAGGGCTTGCCGCGTCTGCTGCACTGCGCTCTCCAGCCAAGCCTGCTGCTCGGTGCTATCCAAATACTTGAACGCCTCTAACCCCTCTAGTGCCTGCCGACACAGCTCTAGGTAAGTCCCATCGAACGGCTCTAACTGCTCGGCCAGTGCCTGCCGCACTGCGCTCTCCAGATTTGAGTCCGCGAACAAAATGGTTTCCGCTGGTTCAGGTTCAACCACAAGGATCTGGATCTGAAAATCGATGGTCGGATGGCGCGTACCTGCCGAACGGATCTCAAAATCGACGACTACATAGGGAGGATCGGCTCCGGCTCCCGTCGAAGTGCCATCGTCTTCGTCTTCCGCTTGGGCGTTATCGTCTTCGGTTTCCGTCGGAGTCTCATCGTCTTCTTCCTCCGCTGCCGTCGGATCGCCCTGCCCATCGGGAATGGTGTACCTGTCGTCCCCCAAGAAAGCGCATAAGGCACAGTTGGCTTTGCCGGCAGGAGGGGCTACAGGTGCGGGGTCGGAACAGGCGACGAAGGCAAGGACGAGGACAAAAAGGACAAAGCGGATCATGGCAAGCCTCCTTAGAGGTAGGGTAAACTGCCCGCCGAGTGCGGATTCGGCAACGCTGCTGCCGAACAACATTTTACGATGAGTCCTAAACGAATTAATATAAAGTGAGTTCGGGTTAAGCGACCTTCTAACGGGAGTCGTGTATCTGCTTAGCATCACACGATTGCAAAAATAGTAGAACCATTCCCTCTGTCAACCAAGAAATATAGGTTAGGAGTTTAGAGGAGCCAACCGCCTACATGCCGGAGGATATACCGATGCGAGATCTGTCTTATTTGCTACTTTCCCTTTTCGTCCTCTCCTGCTCAAGAGAGCCGCCTCTTGGCTCCGACCATGCGGTATCTAAAGCGGAGAACGGGTCGGCGGCACTCCATCCGGCTGGCAAAACCACCGACGCCGACTGCCCCTTGTGCGGCTTCCTCGGCGACGACAAGTACACCATTCCCGACGGGCAGGGCGATCCGACGGCAGCGGAGGAAGAAGACGATGAGACGACCGAAGGAGAGAATAATACAGCGGACGATACGCCAGGCGATGAGCGGGCCGTGCTGGTCGCGCTCTATGAGGCAACTGGCGGCGGCAACTGGCACTCTAGCGGCAACTGGCTCAGCGAGGCTCCCCTAAAGGACTGGTACGGCGTTGGTACGAATTCGGAGGGCCAAGTCGCGAAATTGCAACTACAAGCGAATGGCTTGAGTGGGGCGCTACCATCTGAATTGGGCAATCTCGCAAAACTGGAAGAGCTAAGGCTAAGTAACAACCAATTAAACGGGGCCATCCCGCCTGAGTTGGGACGACTTGCCAACCTAGAGCAACTGTACTTAGGCAGGAATCGATTGTCGGGGGCGATCCCGCCCGAACTAGGGCAACTGAAAAGCCTGACCTATTTAGAACTCCATGAGAACCGGTTGAGTGGGGCGATCCCGCCCGAACTGGGACAATTGAGAAGACTAAGACATCTATGGATCGGCAATAATCAGTTGAGCGGGTCTGTGCCGTCCGAGCTAGGTCAACTCACCAGCTTGATCGTAGCAAACATCGCCGGCAATTTACTCACAGGATGTCTGCCTGCTGCTTGGTGCGGCGTCAATCCTGGAGGGGGCGCAGAACCGTATCGCCTTCCTTTCTGTGAAGCTACTCTTCGTTCTACTGGCGCATTCAACATCGAACTAGTTTATCTGAACGGGATACGGCCACTAACTCCATGTCATAAGGCGATTTTTCAGAGAGCCGCGTCCCGCTGGGAACAAGTCATCACGGGCGATCTGCCCGATATTACTTTCCAGCCCGTTTCATTGAGTGGGTGGAACGAGCACTTGAACGCATGGGTACGCGTCGCCGACACCGTCGATGATCTGCGCATTTTTGTGCGAACGCGAGACCTAGCGGACAACACTTGGGGATCGGCAGAAATATATGCGATACGCAACTTAGGCAAACTGCCGATCGTATCCACGATGGTCATTGATGCAGAGTCGTTAGACGAGAGCGCGGAAGCCGTGTATGCGTTGGCTCTTCACGAGATAGGTCATTGCTTGGGCTTCGGAGCCTCTTGGGGGGCACTCGATCTTTTGCAGGAGTCATCCCGCAATAACCGACATGCTGACACACACTTTTCTGGTGCGATGGCGCGACAGTGGTTTGATGATTTGGGCGGTTCAAGTTATCGCGGAGCGAAAGTGCCCGTAGAAAACGGCGGCGATGATGGTCATTGGAGAGCATCTGTGTTCGGCGACGAACTCATGACCCCCGAGTGGGTATGGCCCTATCCGATGCCGCTTTCAGCCATCACTATCGCTTCCATGGCAGATATAGGCTACGAAGTCAACTTGGACACCGCCGATGAGTATTGGGTGCCTAGTACCTCGTCGGCCAAGCCCGTGGCCGACGAGGCCTGGCCCGGCTGTCGGGTTTTCCGTCAACCCATCTACGTCGTCGCAGAAGACGGGCGCATCGTGGATATCCTCGATCCCTATTTCGTCGGGGACTTGGATTGACAACGTGCGATTACCTTCACAGACAGCGTTGATTCTCTTAACAGCTTGACAGGTGCTAGCGGCCCCTTTACTTTTTGCGCGTTATGAAATTTTCGCTTCACATTCGTCGCTGGTGGCGCGCTTGGTATTCCCCGAGCAGGGAGAGAGGTGCGTCCATCTGCTAGACTGCGACGAGATGAATTTTCAATCCAACGCGGACGCCCTTGGGTGTCCGCGTTTTTTTGTTCTTGGAGAACGATATGACCATTCACACGGAAACTTTTCGCACGGCTGGCGGCGTCGAAGTCAAGCGCCAGACCGAGGAATTGCCCATAGAAAGGCCGCTAGCGTCCCTGCTCGAACGGCTCAATACGCACCGGGGTGCTGTCTTCGCCAGCGGCTACGAGTATCCAGGGCGCTATAGCCGCTGGGACATTGGTTTCGTCGATCCGCCGCTGGAGTTGGTGGCGCGTCAGCGCGCCTTTGCCTTTCGAGCGCTCAACGGGCGCGGCGAGATGCTGCTGGAGACCTTTCGCGGCAGCCTCGCCGAGCACGAGCATGTGACGGAACTGGAGCTAACCGATGGCCAGCTCAAAGGCGCGGTGGCCCCCATGCCCGAGTACTTCGCCGAGGAGGAGCGCTCCAAGCAGCCGACGATCTTCAGCGTCCTGCGCGCATTGGTGGCGCAGATGCGAGCCGAGGGCGAAAATCACTTGGGTTTTTACGGGGCGCTGGGCTACGACCTGGTACTCCAGTTTGAGCCACTCCAACTGCGCCATCCGCGCCGCGAGGACCGGCCAGATCTACACCTCTTTTTGCCAGACGAACTGGTGGTAGTAGATCACCGCAAGGAGCAGGCGCGGCGCTACCGCTATGAATTTGCTGCCGACGGGTTGTCAACCGAGGGCATGGAGCGAGACACGGACGCCGTGCCCTATGTGTGCGGCGCAGCGTCCGAGATTACGTGCGATCACGTCCCTGGGGAATACGCCGACAAGGTGCGCGAGGTCATCGCCGGGACCGAGCGCGGTGACTTCTTTGAGGTGACGCCGAGTCAAGTGCTCAGCGCTGGCTATGCGGGCAGCCCGAACGTCCTCTTTGAGAATATCCGCCGCACGAGTCCCAGCCCCTACGAGTTCTTCATCAACCTCGGCGACGAGTATCTGATTGGCGCTTCGCCCGAGATGTTCGTGCGGGTCAATGGGGCATTCGTCGAGACTTGTCCAATTGCCGGGACCATTGGCCGCGGCAAAACCGTGATGGAGGACGCCGAACAGATCCGCGACTTGCTCAACTCAAAAAAGGACGAGGCCGAGTTGAACATGTGTACGGACGTCGATCGCAACGATAAAGCGCGGATTTGCAAGGAAGGCTCGGTGCGGGTAGTAGGGCGGCGGATGATTGAAAGGTACTCGAAGGTTTTTCACACTGTGGACCAAGTCGTGGGCGAATTGAAGGACGACTGCGACGGATTCGATGCCCTGCTTTCGCATATGTGGGCGGTGACGCTTACTGGCGCGCCCAAACCAGCGGCCATGCAGAAGATCGAGGAACTGGAAAACTCGGCGCGGCGCTGGTACGGCGGCTGCGTTGGGATGTTGCTCTTTAGCGGCGAGATCAACACTGGGATCACCATCCGCACGGTACACCTGGAGGACGGCATCGCCAAAGTGCGGGCTGGAGCGACGCTGCTCTGCGACTCGGACCCCGACGCTGAGGAGCGCGAGACGCGAGCCAAGGCCGAGACTTTTATCAACGCGGTGATCGGTGCTGACGATGCCAAGGATAAGGTCACTCAAATCGCGACTTCGGGGCAGGGCAAGCGGGTGCTCTTTGTCGATAACCGCGACTCTTTCGTGCATACGCTCGGCGATTACGTGCGGCAGACGGGAGCGGAGGTGGTGACGGTGCGCGCTGCTAGATCGCGCGACGGCCGTGGCGCGCGGGGCCTGCGCGACCCCCAGCGCGTCTTCGCCGAGTTTGATCCCGATCTGGTCTTCATCTCGCCGGGGCCAGGTACGCCCGAGGAATTCGGGGTGCCGGAGTTAGTCAACGAGTGCGTGCGGCGCACGCTGCCGGTTTTTGGCGTGTGTCTCGGATTGCAGGGCATTGTCGAGGGCCTTGGTGGCGAGCTAGGGGTGCTTTCCTATCCGATGCACGGCAAGGAATCGACGATCCGCTGCACGTCCGAAGGGATTTTCGACGGATTCCCCACGGAATTCGTCGCCGGACGCTATCACTCGCTTTACGCCGTGCCGGAAAAGCTGCCCGAGTGCTTGCGGGTGTTAGCGCAGACCGACGATGGGGTCATCATGGCCGTGGAGCACCGCGAATTGCCGGTGGCGGCCGTGCAGTTTCACCCGGAGTCGATCTTGACGCTCAAGGACGATTTGGGCTTGCGGCTGATCGCTCAAGTAATAGGGAAGTTGGCGCGGTGATGTTGTAGGGGCGGTTCGCGAATCGCCCCTATTGAATCGTCTCTACCAAACCATCTCTACGGCCTTTTCCGCCAACGCATAACCATGCTGCTGATACTTGATAACTACGACTCCTTTACCTACAATTTGGTGCATTATTTAGAGGAATTAGGGGCTGCAACCAAGGTCTTGCGCAACGACGAATTGACGGTCGATGAGGCGATTGCGCTCGCACCTGAGCGCGTCGTTATTTCGCCTGGTCCCGGCGGCCCAGATCAAGCTGGAATTTCGTGCGCACTCGTCGAGCGGTTGGCTGGTGTGATTCCCATTTTGGGCGTGTGCTTGGGCCATCAAGTCATCGCCCAAGTTTGTGGCGGACGCGTGGTGCGGGCCGACGAGATCGTCCACGGTCGCGCGACGCCAGTGCAACACGATGGCCGCACGCTGTTCGCCGGCCTGCAAAAC
>JAJDYK010000068.1 GCA_022825185.1 Candidatus Latescibacterota bacterium
GATAAGCTCCGAGAAGAAGCAACCCAAATATACGGATCGGGTAGCCGCCTATTTTATTCCTCAATGGAGGTGCGAGATGAGCACTAGCAAACTTCTTCCTTTCCTATTCCTATTTCTCATCGCAACCAACTCACCTGCACAGGACGGGCAGGTCGATTTTTCCGGGGTTTGGTATCTACAAAAGGACAAAAGTGAACCCTCCGACATCAGCGACCGGATCGCTGCTCTGCAACTCGTCGTTATCCAAGAGCAAGACGACATAGCGATTGAGCGAATGTACAATAGCTTCGCCGCCTATGAAAACTTCCCTCTCGATGGCACAGAAATTTCGTCCGAATTCAGAAACTTCCCGCGCCTATCCAGTGCCAACTGGACCGCCGACGGACAAAGCCTCATCATCGCAACCAAAACCGTCTTTCGTCGCCGAGGCAATGAATTCGCAATCGCTACGAGCGAAACGTGGAGTTTGCAAGAAGGCGGGCAAGTCTTAGTCATCGAGTATGTATCCAGTTCCCCCCGGCGCGAGACCAAAGCAATGCTGATCTACACCCAAGACGAACCTGTCGGTCCGCGAGAATTCATCCCGCCAAACTTCAATTTTTATTCGCTCAACCCAGGCCGCAAAGCAAAGTCATTGGGCTGGGCGCAGAACCGCGTCGAGGAGGAGCTCGGACGCGGCATGGTGGCCATCGCCGCTGGCGAGGACCAGATCTACTTGGGCTGGCGATTGCGCCAACAAGACCCCGAGGACATCGCCTTCAACATCTATCGCGCAACCGACGGCGGCAAGGCCATAAAACTCAATGCTGTACCCCTAAAAGAAACCACGGATTTCGTAGACGCTACGGCTCCCCTAGATCGGGACAACACTTGGTGGGTGCAGTCGATTATAGCCGGGCAGGAACAACGGCAGGAGGCGACGGCGTCCGCTTCGTTGCCGGCCAATCCTCCCGCGCAACAATACATCGCAATCAAGCTGCGCGACGACTTGCCTGAAGACGGGCTCCACAAGATCGGCATCGGCGACCTCGATGGCGACGGCGAATACGATTTTGTCGTCAAGCGCCCTAGGGGTCAGGTCGATCCGGGCATTCCGCGCCCTAGTCCGAACACCTTCAAAGTTGAAGCGTATAAACGCGACGGAACTTGGCTATGGCGCAACGACTTGGGCTGGTCCATCGAGCTGGGCACCTGGACCTCGCCGATGATCGTTTACGATTTCAACGGCGACGGCAAAGCCGAGGTCGCCCTCAAGACCGGAGAGGGGGACCCGCGCGGGGCCAACGCGCGCATCCTCACCGGGCCAGAATACTGCTCTGTCTGGAATGGCGAGACCGGCGCGGAAATCGCCAAAGTACCCTGGATCGCACGAGGCAAACCCAGCGATTGGGGCGACGACGTGGGCAACCGCATGAACCGCAATATGCTGGGCGTGGCTTACCTCGATGGCAAAACCCCCAGCCTGCTCGTGCTGCGCGGTATTTACGGCCTGATGAAAGTAGATGCCTGGCTTTTACAAGACTCACAGCTTGAGAAAGCCTGGAGCTGGACCAACGAACGCGCCGGCTGGAAGTACCAGGGTCAGGGTCAGCACAGTATCCACGTCGCCGATATCGACGGCGACGGCCGCGACGAAATCCTCAACGGCTCGCTGGCCATCGACAACGACGGTCGCACTATGTGGAGCACTGGCTTGGGCCACGGAGATCGGTTCTACGTAACGGATATCGATCCTGAGCGCCCCGGCCTAGAAGTGTGGTACAGCTATGAGGACCCCCACCCGCAAAACGGGGTCAGTCTGTGGGACGCTCGCACCGGTAATCTCATTTTCGGCACAGATAGCGAAACGATTGACAACGAAATCGACCGCGCCCTCGTCGGCGACATTGACCCCACCTATCCGGGTATGGAAGTCTGGGCGGATCGCTTTTTTTACACGGCCAAAGGCGAAGACATCTTAGGAGACATCCCGCCGCTGGATGGTCTAGTCTGGTGGGATGCCGACCCGCTGCGCGAGCTGCAAACCCGAGGCAGCGTCTCCAAATGGCAGGGGCCAGTTTTGACCAGCGATATAGAGGGTAATGTGATGGCTTGGGCCGATATCCTCGGCGACTGGCGCGAAGAAATTATAACCTATACTGCTGGCGAACTGCGCATCTACACCACGATCATACCAGCCATCGACCGCCGCGTCTGCCTCATGCAAGATCCACTCTATCGGATCGACGTAGCTTTAAAGGCGATGGGGTACGACCAAGTGCCGATGACCAGCTATTATCTCGGCAGCGACTGATTGCGCCGGTGGCCGATATCTCAGTGCTTTCTTTCGATTTCTTCCACCGCTTACTCAAAAGGAATCGCCTCATCGTCTCTTGATTTAGCTTGGTCGTAGGCCCGAATCGATTCTAGCTCCTCTAGGTCTTCCAGCAACTTTTGGTAGGCACCGATTTCGAGAACCACGCTGACGCGCTGACCATTTTCGTCGATGATATACTGCTCTTTGACAGATAGCATAGTATAGGCTCCCTTCCTCAGATTTCGTTTCAAATATCTAATTGCGGCAACACCTCGCGCAACACCTTCGCCAAGGCTTGCCGCTCGGCTGCTGGTCCCACAGTCACGCGAATGCAGCGGTCGAGCGGAGCCACGCCCGGCATCCGCACGAAGACCCCGTGCTGCAAAAGCACCTGCATCAGACGCCGCGCCCGCTCGCCACTGCCCACATCGAGCGCCACGAAATTAGTCGCCGAGGGCACCGTTTGCAGTCCCAATTCCGCCGCCAGCGTCGCGTACTCCCGCCGACCTTCCTCCACTTGCCGCACCACCGAGCGCACGAACTCGTCGTCGGCCAGCGAAGCAAGCGCCCCGGCTTGGGCGATGCGGTTGACGCCAAAGTGATTGCGCACCTTGTCGAGCGCAGCCACCACCTCGCGGTGCGCCAGCGCGTAGCCGACCCTAGCTCCGGCCATGCCGTGCGCCTTGGAAAACGTCCGCAACCGCACCACCTGTGCCCGTTCCACTTCCAGCGGCAGGTGCGCATCTGCGGGCGCGAAGTCGCTGTACGCCTCGTCGAGCAAAAACACACAATCCGGCGACAACCCCGCGATAAAATCTCGCAACTCGTCGGCCCGCTGATAGGTACCCATGGGATTGTCGGGATTGGCTACGTAGATCAGCTTGGGACGCACTTGCCGCGCCTTGTCCAACAGAGCCGACAAATCCTCCCGGTCCGCGCGATAGGGCACCTTGTGCAACACCGCTCCGTGCCCCTCGACATGGTAGTTGAACGTCGGATAGGCCCCCAGCGACGTCACCACCGCGTCGCCCGGCTCGGCAAAAAGGCGCACCAAAAGCCCCAACAGTTCATCAATCCCCGCGCCCAAGGCGACCTCTTCCCGCGCCACCCCGTGCCGCACTGCCAGCGCCGTGCGCAATTCATATCCCTCCGGGTCATTATACCAATGCACTTGATCCACCGCCTCCACCATGGCCTGCCGCGCCCGCGGCGAGATTCCAAAATTGCTCTCGTTAGCCCCAACCCTCAGAGCAAGCAACTGTCCCTGCTCCCTCTCCAACGCCTCGGGCGGCACAAAGGGAACGGTCGGCGGCAGAGCGCGGACGATGCGCGTAAACGGCAACACGGGTTAAGACCACACGTAGATTTCGTCGTCGTCGTCGGCATAGCCAATGAAGACGGCGAGCACCGCCCGCGGATCGTCCCCCTGCACCGCTGGGACCTCGTGGATGCAGCGCGTATTGAAGAAATACAAATCGCCCGGCTCAAGCGCGACCTCGCAGTGCTCCACGCCCTGCGCAGCCGCATACTCGTGAAAACGGTCCTCGGCGATATACGGCTGTATCTCCTCGGTCCACAGACAGCGATGCAACACAGCCTGCACCCCAGGCCCCGCAGAATCCGCGTTCTGCACGCACAGCACGCCGGCAAATTGGTGGGTAAAGCGCGCCACCTCGTAATTGAACCGCTTTTCGCGCAGGACTACGTGGTCGATGTGCGGACTATAGGAGTGCCTCTCGTAGTGGATGCGAAAGATAGCCGGGCCGTACAAGCGCCCATCGCGCTCGCGCGCCGTCTTAACCGCCTTGTTGGGAACCAACGCCTGCAAGTGCCGATAGAGCAACTGCACCGGGTCGATCAACCCCTCAAAAAGAGTGGCAAAAAGCGCGTGCGTCTCCTCCGCATCAGCCAAGAATGCCTCTTGGTCGCCGCCCAGGTTGCCGAGACTAGTGCCAATGTCGATGCGCGTGCGCTCGTTACCCGGAGCGCGCAGCAACCCGCGCTCGTCAAAGCGCTCCATCAGCCGCTGACAGTCGGCTGGCGTGCAGACCTGGGGCAGCAGGATCGCCGGTATCTCCGCCCGAGCCAAGGCCCGAAGCGGGTCGGCGCACTCGTCCGGTCCCACGGGCCGCCAAGTGGCCCCTGTATGCACCTCTCGATACTCCAATAGATCCCTCCTTTTGCATGTTGACAAGAATCACATCCCCCACACCACAACCGGCACACCACCTTCGGTTTCCTCGCGGCGATACACCTTGTCGTCCCACGACGAGTCCTCGCTGCGGTCGAAGAGCACCAAATGCCCTTCCGCCGACATGCAGCGGTCCATGTAGGCGCGCGTCTGCTCCAGCCCCTCGCGCAGCGTCCGCTCGAAGCCCCTATGCAGCACCTTGCACTCAATGACCACCTTCTGCGTCCTGCTGGTATCTCCGCCCACCGGCCACACCAGCAGCAAATCCGTGCGCCCCCGACCCAAGCCATACTCGCGCTCAATGCGTCCGCCGCTGTTGACGATGCGCTGCAAAAACGCCTGTAGCAGCAACTGCGGACCAGCCTCTTTGTACTGGAATCGCTCCACCCAGTGCTCGGAGTGCTCGCGGAAAAATTCTTGGAACGCCGCCAGCAATTTGTCCACCTCCAGCGCCCCGTCGTCCGCGATATACCAAGCCGGATCGTCGTGAATCACCATCTCCTGCGTGGTCCAGGTCAGGGCACGCGGGATCACCTCCCGGTAGATCGGGTTGGCGATGGCCACCGGCTTGCCAATGCCGATCAGACCAAGGTCGCGCACGTACTGCAGATCGTCGTCGGCAATCGCGGCAGCCTCAACGGCACCGCTCAGCAGCGGCTCGATCACCCGACGCACCCGCTCCTCTTGGAGCTTGTCGGTAAGTTGGTCCAGATGCGTCTCGCGGCGCAGGATCAACTGCTCGTGCGCATCTTGGATAGCGGTCAGGGAAATGGGCTGGCCGCGGTCCCGTCCGGCTTTGTTTTTGAAGCAGGCTTCGTACGCCAAGGCATTAACCAGCCACGGCTGACCTTGGGTCAACTCCCAAATCGCGGCGCACGCCTCGTCCGTGAAAGCTTGGCCGGTCTCCTCGGTGTGCTGCGCCAGCAGGGACTCAACCTCCGACCGCGAAAAATCTCCGAGCCGCAGAGATTCGGCGCGGATATTAAACGCGCTCCCCCCGGCAATGATGGCATTTTCCGCGGACGACTGAATGCGGTAGTCGCGCACGTCGCGCACCCCGCACAAGATCACGCTCTGGGGAAAGCGCCGCGGACGATCCGGGTAACCAGCGCGTAGCTGCCGCAGCACCGCCAGCAGGCTGTCGCCGACCAATGCGTCGATTTCGTCGATCAGCAGTACCAAGGGCCGCGAATCCGCAGCAGACCAGTGTGCGAGCACTTGGCGCAGCGCACCACTGGGCCCGGTGCTTTCTAGTACCGTGCGCCACTGACTGGCCAACTCCGCGCCCAGCGCGTCAAGGCCTCCCAGCTCCAGTTCGCCAAGTATGGCGCGCATGGCCGTTTCCAGATTTTCGCGCGCCGACTGGCCGACCTCGACGTTGACGTACACACAGCGAAACTCGCCACTGGCGTTTAATTGATCCCTCAAGGCGAACAACGCCGAGGTCTTGCCCGTCTGCCGCGGCGCGTGCAGGACGAAGTACTTCTCCTGCCGGATGAGCAGCAGCAAGTCGTCGCCGTCGAGCCGCGATAGAAGCGGGACGTGGTAGTGGATGTCCGTCTTGATCGGGCCGGCAGTATTGAAGAAACGCATGGTGGTAGTCGTCATCTTTTGTACCTCTTAGCTAGCAAGGGCATCTATCCAACGCGGGCTTTCAACTTTCCGATCCAAGCGCGACCTTACGGGCCGCCACAATGCACTCGCGACGTTTTCTTCGTACGTTGTTCTCTGCAAATCGAAAGCTCCTATGGATAGCGTTACGCAAATCGCCCTCGGCGCAGCCGTCGGCGAAAAAGTTTTAGGCAAAAAGGTTGGCAACAAGGCCCCTCTGTGGGGCGCGGCCGTCGGCATCCTCCCAGACCTCGACGTGTTGGGCGCGGCCTTTCTGTCGGGGACTGACCTATTGGGCTTTCACCGCTGGGTGTCGCACTCCCTGCTCTTTGCCGTAGGCGGCGGCCTCGGAATCGGCTGGGCGCTGTCTAAGCTACACCGCGACGCGAGCTGGCGCGAGTGGTCCGCGCTGGCGTTCTGGACGATCCTCACCCACGCCCTCCTCGACTGCTTCACCGGGTACGGCACCCAGTTGTTCAGCCCGTTTAGCAATTACCCGGTCGCCTTCGGTTCCATCTTCGTCATAGACCCACTCTATACCCTGCCTTTAACTATTGGCCTCATCGCCGCCCTATTTCAACGGCAACTGCACTGGCGGCGACGGCTCAACGCGCTGGGTCTGGGCTTGAGCACGGCGTATCTGCTCACTACTACCGCGATTTGCCTACACGTGCGCAGCACCTTTGCCCACGCTCTCGCCGAGCAAGGCATCCCTTACGAGCGCCTGCACGTCGTGCCGACCCCGTTCAACGCCGTGCTGTGGTCGGGCTTGGCTGGCGCGGACGACCACCTATGGGTCGGGCTGCACTCCCTACTCGACGACGATTCGGCGATCCGCTTCCACCGCATCGAGCGCAACACTCACCTCATCGCCTCCCGCCGCGACGACCCACCAATCCAGCGCCTGTTCTGGTTTTCTCGCGGGTACTACCGGGTGGAGCGCCACGCCGACGCGCTTTACTTCTACGACTTGCGCTTTGGCCGCTCTGACTTCTATCTCGATTCCACCGGCACCTATATCTTCACGTTCCGCCTGTTGCCGGATCCATCCCATCCCGAGCGCATCGCCGATCTCCAGCGCACCAACAACCCGTTCGACGCCCAGCGCACCGACCAAGCCCTCAAGCGGCTCTGGTACCGCCTACTCGGTATCTAGCCCCCACGCCTGATCGACATCGCGCTGGTACGCGTCAATCCTACCCGCCAGCACATCCGCAACCTGCACCACCTGCCCAGAATGGCCGGATTCGTAAATGGCCTCGCTGACAGCCTTGCTGCGCAAACCTTCCTCCGCGTCGATTTCCACTGGCCGTCCCTTACTCAACGCATCGATAAAATCCCACAACTCCAGCGTCACCCCACCAGTGATCCCATACGGAAAAAGCGCGTCCTTTTCCTCCTCGCTCAGAGTCGCCAAGTACATCTCCTGCAACTCGGACATACTGTGCGCGGTCCCATCGACGAGCTGGCACTCGCCATTGGCCTGAAAGGCGACCGGATGGAAGATATCCGTGTCGATGATCGACCCTTTCTCGCCGCTCAGCGTCAGTTGGGTAAAGCCCTTGCCCGGTGCGCTGATCGTCCACGACCACGTGCCGATCAAGCCGCTCTTGAAGTTGAATATGCTGGTCCAAAAGTCCTCGGACGCGCTATGGACGATTTCCTCGCCTTGGCGATGGGGGCGCGGGTACATCTGCTCAACTCGGGCGTACACGCTCTCGATCTCGCCAAACCAATAGCGCATGGTGTCAACCCAGTGCGCCCCACTGTCCATGACCATGCCGCAGCCGCCCAGCTTGCGATCAATGCGCCAGTGCCAATTGGGCACTTCTGCTGGATCGCGCCACCCCGCCTGCACGGCCCACCACATTTTCGGCGCGCCCAACAGGCCGTCGTTAAAGGCCCAGTGAATCGTGCGCTGGCCCAAGGCGCGGCGGCACTGCTCGGCCGTGGCAGCGACCCGCCCACAGCGCTGCGCCGTCTGCGCGATCTTTTTCGAGGCCCGCACCGTGACGCCAATCGGCTTTTCTACCAACACATTAACTCCACCTTCCAGCAGTTCACAGGCCAGCACGTGATGCAAGCCGTGCGGACTGCATATATCGGCCCCATCGAGCGCGTCTTCTCCGGCAAGCAGTTCGGCCACGCTCGCATAAGCATTGACCTCCCAGCCGGCGAACCCATTAATGCGCGCAGCAAAATCCTCGGCGCGCGCTGAAACTTCATCTACAGCCGCGACAATGCGGAACCGCGTCTCGCCCTTTTCCAACAGCTCTTCGTACCCCCGCAAGTGCGCCCCGGCCATACCGCCGCAACCCACCATCGCCAATTGGACGACTTCGCCCTTCTTCGTTGTGCTCATCTCTACCTCCACAGGTTGGTTTTGTGGTAAGAGCGACCGGCCGGCCGCCCCTACGTAACGTCATACATGAAATTCCCTCCATCACCACCCCAACACCTCCGTCAAGAACGCCTCCACCCCAGCTTCATACGTAGCCGCATCCTCGCTAAAGGCCGAGCTGTGGCCGCCCCGCATCACGGTAAACGCCTTGGGCTGATTGGCGGCCTCGTATAGCCGCTGGCCGTGCGCGAATACAATAAACCTGTCGTCGCGGCTGTGGCTTACCAGCACCGGGCATTGGACCTGCTTTAGGTACTCCAGCGTGGGATACTTATAGCGGGCGAGCAAGCCGACCGGAAAGATCGGATACAGCTCTCGACCCAGTTCAGGTATAGAAGTAAAGGTCTCCTCCAAGAACAAGGCGGCCGGCTTCTTGTCTCGCGCCAGCCGCGCGGCGATTGGCCCGCCCAGCGAGCGGCCGATAATCGCGATCTGATCCGGGGCTAGCCCAGCCTCCTGCACCAAGTAGTTCCAAGCCGCTTCGGCATCGCGGTGCGTGCCTTCCTCAGAGGGCTTGCCCTCGCTCTGGCCATAGCCGCGATAGTCAAACAGCAAAATTCCCAAGCCCAATCGATGCGCGTCCTCGGCCACTGCAAGCAGATGCGATATGTTGCCCGCATTGCCGTGGCAAAAAAGCACCGTTCCTCTCGCGCCTACCAACGGCAGGTACCACCCAGTCAGCCGCACGCCGTCGCTGGCGACTAGCGCGACTTCCTCGTAGTACATCCCCACCGAAGCTGGCGTGACCTTTATGCGAGTACTCGGCCTGTAAACGAATTTTTCCTGAAAAAAATAGAGATAGGCCGCGGCCAGACCGTAGCACACCGCAATTAGCACGGCGATTCCTAGCACAAGGCGTCCTGTAAGCGGCATAAAGGGCATCAGTATCAAATCCTCCGACTGAATAAAAAGTGAAAAATGCCTGTCTGCTTCCAATAGGGCGCTTGGCACTAGCGACTTATTATTGACACCTATGGTACAAAAAATGCTAATTTAGAAACGAATACCTACCCCAACCCAAAAGATCCCCCATGCACACCGCCATATCAATCGCCCTCGCCCTCAGCGTCGCTACTGCTGCCCTCGCCCAAGACGAAGGCTACCCACCCGAAACGCTAGTCCCCGAAGTCGATCTGGGCTTGCAGCCGACCCCGCTCATTGTGCCCGAAGCCTTTCGCGGTGCCGTCCCCCAAGACTTGGTCCTCAATCTCCCCCCCGGCTTCTCGGCCCGCGTCTTCGCCCACGAGGGCCTGCGCAAACCCCGCTTTATGGCCTTTGACCCCAACGGCGTGTTGCACGTGGCCAACATGGGTGCCGACCAGATCGTCGCTCTGCCCGACCGCGACCGCGATGGCGTCGCCGACGAGCGCATCGTCTCTCTGCGCGGCCTCAGAGAAGCCCATAGCCTATTGTTCTATAAAGGCGCGCTCTACGTCGCTGAGGAACACCAAGTCATCCGCGTGCGCGACACCGACGGCGACCTAGTATACGAACAAGAAGAAGTCGTTCTGCCCGACGTTCCCTGGGAGGGTTGGCACGATACTCGCACCCTCGTCGTCGATCGCCGCAACGACAAAATGTATCTATCGGTCGGCTCGCCCTGCGACCTGTGCCGCATGGACGAGGGCTTTCAGGTCGTCGCCAACACCAACAACCCCGTGCCTCACCATCCCGAGCGCGGCACCATCTTGCAATTCAATACCGACGGCAGCGACCGCCGCATCTTTGCCACTGGCATCCGCCACACCATCGGCATGGACTTCCACCCGCAGACCAATGCGCTGTGGGCCAATCACAACGGCCACGATCTCGAAGGCCGCACGCGTCCACCCGAGTGGATAGACATCGTCGGCGACCAAGACTTTATGGGCTATCCGCTGGTCCACAGCCACCAAGTCTGGAGCGACTTTGCCATTGCTGGCTACGAAAAAGTACTGCCCATCACCCGCCAAGACAGCCTCCTCGCCGCCACCCAAAAACGCCCGGTGGCCTTGGTGCCAGCCCACTACGCGCCGATGGGCCTCCACTTCTACACCAGCGACCAGTTCCCCTCCCGCTACCACAACGCCGCGTTCGTCGCCTTCCGCGCTGGCAAAGCCAAACTCTCATCGCACCCCGGCTACTTAGTGGCTGCCCTCTTTAGCCAACCCGATGGCAGCGACGCCCGCATGGGCAGCTTTATCACCGGCTTCCAAGCCGGTCAGACCCAAAGCGACGTCTGGGGCTTCCCCGTCGGGCTTGTCAGCGACGCCGAGGGCAGTCTATACGTCACCAGCGACAACCGCAACCACCTCGTCATCAAAATAACCTATAGCCCCATCGGCGGATCGTGGGAACACCAAATGCCCGACGCCCTATCTGTCGGCGACGCGCTCCAAGTCCGCGCTACCGTACACGTCGAACGGCTCGTCCCCGACGGCGGATCGCCGCGCCTAACCGCAGACCTAAGCTCCTTGGGCGGCCCGGAC
>JAJDYK010000070.1 GCA_022825185.1 Candidatus Latescibacterota bacterium
TATAAGCGCGGAAACCCTCCTCCCCCGGGCTGCCTCCGATCACCGCCCCGGCCATTGGATTGTCGTCGGCCTTGCACAGGCCAGCGACAAACTCTGCTTCCGCAATGCGCTGCGCGGCGGCGACATCAACCTCCATGTAAATGGTGCGGGCAATACCAGCCCCGGCACCCGCGGCCAAGTAATCGCTCATCAAGTAATTTTTCCGCAGCGGCTCCATTCCCTCGCCCTCCAACCACGGCAACGCAAACTGCGCCAAATCCCACATGTGTTGATGCGTATCGACGATAGGTAGCATGATCCTTCCTCTATTTAGTGGTTAAATCTCAACCCTACACTCGTACACCTGCGCCCACCCGCTCCGATCCGATGCAAAGACCACGTAGCGTCCATCCGGCGAAAAACTCGGATGCGGATGCGTGTGCTGCGGCGCATAGACCTCGATCGGGCCGTCGTCGTACGGACAGTGGTCAATATTCCAGTGTTTCCCCTCGTTACTCGACTGCGACCGGCAGAGCAATTGCGGCGCGCCGACCCCATCGTTGGGATCAAACACCTGCAACCCGCTATCGGGAAACGTCGTATCCGCCACCATCCGCGTGCCGTCGCGGCTGACCATCGGATGCCAAGCGTTGAACGAACAGACCGGCCGCACGGCCCCGGTATCGACATCGACGCCAATGACCCCGTACGGCCAGCGCGTCGTCAGCAACTCCCGCTTGCGCGGATGCCAAGTCTCGTGGACAATCCACTCGTTCCCCTCGCGCGCGTACGCTAGCCGATGGTCGCTGCCATCCCGATTTATCACCCACATCCGCTCGTAGTACGGCCCGGCGTAGCGCAACAGCAAACTGTCGTTGGGATGAAATTCTGGATGGCCAATCGAATCCCGCTCCACAATCACCCCACTCGCGCCGCTACAGGTATCGATCACCACCAAGCGCGCCACGTCTCCTATTTTCACCGGCACCGCCCACCACTGATCGTCGTAACTAAGCGCCGTAGTCCCCATCGCCGCCGCGACCATGCCTTTTTCGCGCATGGCCTCGGTGGCAAAAGAAGCCAACTGCTCTTCCCGACAAGTCTCAGTATCCACCCGCCAAGCCCCTTGCCCATCGGTGAAATAGACATAGCGGCCATCGTGCGACGGCGCAATCGAAAACTCGGCCAGCCTCTCGTGCTCGGTTAGCTGCAGCAACTGCCCAGAATCGCGCAATTCCAAAAAAAGCTCTGGGCGGCCCGTGCGGTGCGAGACAAACACCAGATGCTGCATTGCGTCGTCGTACGCGGGGATATAATAGAACGGATGATGGTGAATGGACGCGTGCGCCGTAATCTGGCGGACTTCAGCACCCGTCTGTGCGTCGCGCAAGATCCGCGACTCGGGCGGATAAAGCGTGCCTCGTCTCACGTCAGGGCTGGGCGTAGTTGACCGACATCATGCCCTCTACGTCCATTGGATCGATGCCGTACTGTTTGGTGAGGCTCTGGTGCTGCGGAGCGTCCGCGGCCGCCTCGTCGGCCAATGGCAGGGCTATCCGCTGCCCCTCGTTCTGCGCCGACAAATCGCAGGCCATATTCATCACCAGCGACATCAACGCGTCTTCGTCGTCGAACTCGCTCTGCTGCACTCCCCGCACGGCGAGCGCAAAGTCGGCAATGTGGCTCATGGCCGACGCGCCATAGTCCTTGCGCAGATTCGAATACGCATTGGTGCGGAAGGGATTTTCGTATTCGATCCGGCCCGTGCTGGTGTCGGCATAGCTCCGGGTCCAGCTATAGCCATCGTCTTCATTGACTACATCGACGATCTCGTCGGCAATCGAGCGAATCGTCTCCACTCCGTGCTCAGGGTCAATCCCAGCGTCCGAACAGCGCCTAAGCTGCATCTTGGCAATCGTAAAGCCCCCTCTGCTTGCTCCCACTCCCGGATCCTGCGCCCGGTAGAGCAGCGTCCCCCGCTCGCCCTGCCATTCGGTGTACCCAGGCCGCGGATGTCGCCCCAACCACCCCTTGCCATTGGCCAACTGATCGGCGACCATCTCGCCATCGGCAAAGCCGAAGTAATGCGCCGTGAAGTGCTCGCCGGAGTGAAAGCGGTGCGGCATTGAGCGGAAGGACGGCGTCTCCATCGAATGCCCAATGGCCTGCGCCCAAACAGGATGCCCCAAAAAGCGCACCCAGCGCGAGTTGTTGTGATACCCGGTGTGGTCGGCGTAGCTGAAGATGCGACCAATGCGGCCGATAAATCCGCTGTCCTTCACCGTCAGGGCGAAGCGGTCGCAGGCAAAGCGGAAGAAATTCTCCGCCACCCGCACCACCACCCCCTGTTCCCGCGCCACCCGGATCATCTCCCGCGCTTGGGCTATCAAGCTGCACCAAGTCGTCTCGCACATGTTGTGCATGCCGTGGCTCGACAGGTAGATCGAATACGCGTAGTGCGACGGCACCGGCGTTACTACCAATGCCGCCTCGGCAATTCCATCCTTGACCAACTCGCGCACGTCGTAATAAGCCCGCGCACCGAGCGCGGCAGCCGCCCGGTCGCAATGCTCCTGGACCGGATCGACGCAGGCCACCACCTCGACCCAATCCTTAAGCGCCGGCAGCAAGGGCTGATAAATGGTGCTAGCGCGATTGCCCGTGCCGATCAGGGCGACTTTTACTGGATCATCTAACTTGGGAACTTCCATGACAGACCTGCTTTTTATTTGCGAACGCACTCGTAACCAAGCGCCTCCAACCCCTGCCGAATGCCCTCGATCTCCGCCGGTGCCAAGTCCCGCAGGGGCCGCCGCATCTTCGGCGAAGGGAACTTGCCCAACAGCCAGCGGGCGCACTTCATGCGCTGATGCGCGCTCGACGATGGCTCGCCAAAAGCATAGACGATGCGGTTGAGCGGCTCGACCTTTTTCTGCACCTCCTTGGCCCCCGCCAAATCCCCATCCAACGCCCGCTGCACCAGTTCGACGATCAGCTCGGGCACAAAACCAGCAAAGCCGACCAGCGCCCCATCGGCCGCCTCCAGCAAACTAGGCAGCAAAAACTCGTCGTGACAGGTGATAATCGGCACGTCCGAGTTGACCTTTTTCAACTCTTGGTAGTCGTAGAGCCAGCGGCTCATATCGCGGGTGCCCATCTTAATGCACTTAACTCTGGTAATCTGCACCAGCGCCTTCATCTCATCGAGCGTATAGCCGGCCTTGGTCCACGCCGGATACTGATGCACCACAATGTCGATCCCGGCCGAGGCCACATCCTCAAAAAAGCCCACCGCGGTCTGGCTCGACCGGCCAAAGCGCAACCAGTGGTGCGGCGGCATCAACAAGATCGCATCGGCCCCGGCCTCCTTGGCCGCCAGCGCATGATCAATGCCCTCCAAGCTACCCTCGACCGACACACCGGAAATCGTCTTCACCGCACGCCCAGAAGCCTTGACCGTCTCGGCCACAATCTGCGTCACCCGATTGCGCTCGGCCGGACGCAGCGACATGATCTCGCCGGTATGGCCATTGCAGGTCAAGCCATCGACGCCATCGACCGCAGCCAATTCGGCGATATAGTCCCGTAGCCCCTCCTCGTCAATCGACTCGTCAGCGTGGAAGGGACACAGCGTCGCGGGGAACACACCCGCCCACGGGTGGTCTCGCCAACTATTAGCAGACATAAGGCATTCCTTTGGCTATGTGAGGCCGGGAATTAAGGGAGGCGCACTTGGCCCGTCAAGCGGTCGCCAGCCATAGCAGCCTTGACACTTCCGCTGCCCTATTCGACACTACCTGCGCCACAATCACCCAACGCCAAGGAAGGCCCGCCCATGACTGCCACTATCACCCACGTCGAACGTTTCACCCTACAAGTGCCGTTTGTCGAGCGCGTCCGCCGCGACATGGAACGCGCCGGCATCCACACCTGGTCCGAGCTTGAAATCACCCGCGTCGAAACCGACGCTGGCGTCGTCGGCTGGGGCGAGACCATTCAGAACTACACTTGGGGCCGCGTCCAAACCCACGAGCGCGTCCTCGGCCAGTCGCCCTTTGCCGTCATGTGGGATGACTCTTTGGGCGCTGGCCTGCAGATGGCCCTCTTCGACGCCGCGGGCAAACTAGCCGGCGTGCCACTCTACAAACTATTGGGCACCAAGTGCCGCGACTGGTGCGCCATCTCATTTTGGGATCACGACATGTCGCCGGAGCGATACGCCATTGAGGCGCAAACCGCAGTTGAGCTTGGCTACACTTGCATAAAGATCAAGACCCGGCCGTGGTTCGACGTCCGCGAGACCATCCGCCAAATCAGCGCCGTCACCCCCGATCACTTCCGCATCGACGCCGACTGGAACGCCTTTTTGAACAACGCCTCCAACGCCATCCCCCTGCTGCGCGAGCTGGAACAAACCTTCCCCAAAATCAAAATTTTCGAAGACCCAATCCCGCGTCACGACGCCTCCGGCAACCGCTTCCTGCGCACCCAAATCAGCACGGCGATCGCCCACCACTACGGCATAATCCACCCCCGCGAGGCCATGGAGCTAGGCGGCGTCTGCGACGGCTGGATCTTGGGCGGCGGCGTCAACTCGATCACCAGCCAAGGCCACACATGCGAGGCACTGCGCATGCCCTTCTCCTGCAAATGGTCGGTGCCGGTCCAACCACCGCCCTTTCCCTGCACCTGAGCGCGGTGCTAGTCCAAGCCCAATGGCCGACCATCACCTGCCACGAGCTGTACGAGCACAGCCTGCTCAAGCAGCGGATCGAGGTCCTCGGCGGCCACGCCCGGGTGCCCGAAGCACCGGGCTTAGGCATTGAAATCGACGAGGACGCGCTGGCAAAGTACCGCGTCGATCAAGCCGACCACAGCCTCCCCAAACGGCTGGTCAAGGTAGCCCGCGCCGGCGGCATCAACATCTACTTTGCCAACTCCGGGCAGAAGTGGACCTTCTTCCAAGGCGGCAATCATCCTGTTGACGAATGGGGATCAAGCACCGAGCTACTCGACGACGACGGCAGCGCCGAATTCGCCGACCTCTACGCCCGCGCTGCCGAGTCGCCGGTGATGACAGCGGAATGAGGCGACCCTGATGGGCTACACGAAGGCGTGTATTTGTCCAGTTGCAGGCAGGTCGTCCTCGGACGTAAGATGATTGCCGTCAAATAGGAGGGATTCATCTGTTTTTCCAAAAGTAAATAGTATATATTTCACCTAAGTGTGGAGTCGCTGGAACCCTTCCCCTCCTCCGGCCATGCCCTCGCAACCCGCCTTCCTCGATCGGAAAGTCGTCCCATGCACTTCGACGCCTACGATCTCAACGCCGCAATCTACGATGAGATGTTCCTGCCCGACGGCACGCCCCGCGAGCACTGCCGTGAGTTATACGACACCCTGTGCAGGCTTTCCGACGAAGAACTCAACGCAATCCAAGAGCGCGTAACGCACTCCTTCTCCACCGAAGGCATCACCTTCACCGTCTATGGCGACGACGAGGCCGACGAGCGCATCATTCCCATCGACTGCGTGCCCCGGCTCCTCTCGGCTGCCGAGTGGCAGCACCTCGAAAGCGGCCTCACCCAGCGCATCGCTGCCCTGAATCGTTTCCTAGAGGACGTGTACGGCGAATCTCGCATCATCGCCGACAGTGTGATCCCGGCCAACGTGGTGCGCGGCTGTCCCCAGTACCGCCTTGAGATGCGCGGCGTCTCCGTCCCCCACGGCACGTGGGTCGCCGTCTGCGGCACCGATATAGTGCGCACCCACGACGGCTTCTTGGTGCTCGAAGATAACCTGCGCGTACCCTCGGGCGTATCTTATATGATCGCCAACCGCAAGGTGGTAAAAACCAGCTTGCGCCGACTCTACCGAAGCTGCCGCGTACGCGAGGTAGAGCACTACGGACAGGTGCTACTCCAGACCCTGCGCGACCTCGCCCCCGAGGGCCGCACCGACCCCTGCATCGTCCTCCTGACGCCCGGAGTCTATAACTCGGCCTTTTACGAACACATGTTCCTCGCGTATGAGATTGGCGCATCACTCGTAGAAGGCCGCGACCTATTGGTCAACGACGGCTTCGTGTACATGCGCACCACCACCGGGCTGCGGCGCGTCGATGTGATCTACCGCCGAGTAGATGACGACTTCCTCGACCCCCTCGTCTTCCGCCCCGACTCCCTGCTCGGCGTGCCTGGG
The DNA here is from genome assembly GCA_022825185.1 of Candidatus Latescibacterota bacterium. Next base: position 6,181 of record JAJDYK010000070.1, read on the forward strand.
CTGCTGCACGCCTTTAAGCTCGGAAACGTGGCTTTGGCAAACGCACCGGGGACGGGCGTGGCCGACGACAAAAGCGTCTATGCCTACGTCCCCGACATGATCCGCTATTACCTAGGCGAGGAACCAATCCTCGCCAATGTGCCGACCCACCTGTGCCGACGGCCAGAGGACTTGGAGTACACCCTCGACAATCTCGAAAACCTAGTAGTAAAGCGCGTCGGCGAATCCGGCGGCTACGGTATGCTCATCGGCCCGCACGCAACGCCCGCCGAGC
>JAJDYK010000202.1 GCA_022825185.1 Candidatus Latescibacterota bacterium
TTGGCAAATATCTGCTCGTTGGGCAGGACGTAACCCTCGCTGGAACCCGGCGGCCGGTAGAAGGCGCAAAAGTCGCATTTGACCCAGCAGACATTGGTGTAGTTGATGTTGCGCCCGACGTTGTAGGTGACCACCTGCTCGGGGTGTTTTTGCAGGCGCACCCAATGCGCCAGCATCCCCAGCTCGGCGAGGTTGTGGTGCGCGTATAAGCGGCGGGCATCATCGAGCGCGAGGCGCTCCCCGGCATAGACCTTTTCGGCAATATCGGCGATCACGGGTGCTATCCAGTCGCCGCCAACAGAGTCGAAGTATCGGCGACGATATTGTAGAGGGAGTCGCGCTCCAAGGGCTGGCGTCCGGCCTCGACGATGCGCTGCATGAGCTCGGCCTGCGTCAATCGTTGCTGGGTCTCGGTAAAACTCTTGCGAGTAATTTCGTAGTCCATGACCGTGCCGTCGATGTCGTCAGCCCCGTACCAGAGCGCAGTTTGCGAAATCTCGATAGTGTTCATAATCCAGAAGGTCTTGACGTGGGGGAAGTTGTCCAGCATCAGCCTCCCCACGGCGATCTCCTTGAGGTCTAGGCAACCCGTCGGCCCAGGCAAGTCCTCCAACTCGGTGCGCTCAGGGTGGAAAGAGAGCGGGATATAGCAGAGGAAACCGCTGGTCTCGTCCTGTACTTCGCGCAGCCGCACGAGGTGATAGACCTTCTCCTCGGTATTTTCGATGTGCCCGTAGAGCATGGTGGCGTTGGAGGGCAGGCCGGCTCTGTGCGCCGCCTGCGCGATCTCCAGCCACTCCTCAGAGTCCGCCTTAGTCCAGAAGAGGTCGCCCTGAACCCGGTCGCTGAAGACCTCGGCCCCGCCGCCGGGCAGTGACTCCAGCCCAGCCGCCTTCATGTCGGCAAAAATTTCCTCCAGCGGCTTTTTGGCGATGCGCTGAATCTGGGCGATCTCAATCATGGTGAAGGCTTTCAGATGCGCGTCGGGGCGGGCCTGCTTCATCGCCTGCAAGACGTCGAGGTAGTACTGGTAGGGCAGTTTGGGATTGACGCCGCCGACCATGTGAATCTCGGTAATCGGAGCTTGGTCGTACTCGGCGACCCGCGCGGCGACCTGCTCGGGCGACAACACGTAGCCGCGCTCGTCTTTGGGCTTGACGTAGAAGGAGCAGAACTTACAGAGCTTGTTGCAGATGTTGGTGTAGTTGATATGCTGGTTGCGCACGTAGTACGCGGTGTCGCCGCTTTTGCGCTCGCGGACGATATTGGCCAGATAGCCCAAGATGGGCAGATCCTCGCAGGCGTACAGGCGCAGACCATCGTCCAAGCTCAAGCGCTGTCCGGCCAACACTTTGTCGTGGATATCTGCGAGACCGGCGCGGCCGATAAGGTCGTCGTAAATCACTTGTTTCTCCTGAGTTTTAGTACATAATACCTATGGGTATCCTATTCGTCAACCGGCCCTTTGACGCCCTGATACACCGCGGCAATCCCTAGAGTCATAGGCGTGTAGCGCGTCTGGCTGAACCCGGCCGCGACGAGCAATTCCACAAACGCCCGCCCTTGGGGAAAGGTCCCCACCGAGCGCGGCAGATAGGCGTAGGCCCGGCGCTGGCCGGAGATTAGACCGCCGATCAAAGGCAGCACTTTGTGAAAGTAGAATAGGTATAATTGCCGGAACAGCGGCGCACTAGGCTCGCAAAAGTCGAGTACCAAAAGCTCGCCGCCGGGCTTGAGCACCCGATGCGCCTCGGCCAAGCCACTGGGAATGTTCCCAAAGTTGCGCACCCCAAAAGCCCCGGTTACCATATCGAAGGTATTGTCCTGAAACGGCAACTGCTCGGCGTCGCCGACTAACAACTCCACGCGCGCGGACGGGTCCTTGGCCGCCACCTTGACCGCCCCCAGCCGCAGCATCTCAATAGCCATGTCAATACCGACGACCTGTTGCGGCCCCAAACGGTCAGCCGCAAGCGCAAAATCGCCAGTGCCGGTAGCCAGATCCAACACGCGCTGCGGGCGCTTGTCTTGGGCTGCTTGGAGGGCGCGCCGCCGCCAGTACACATCGACTCCGCCGCTGAGCAAGTGGTTGAGCAAGTCGTAGCGCCGGGCAATGGCGTTGAACATGTCTCGGTTGCGCCTCTTGTGTTCGGCGACGTTTTGCTTATTCTCCATGCAGGAAAAGCTAGTCCCGTTACCATCACTGTCAACAGAAGCTCATGCCCCAGCTTCAGGCCAACATCCTCATCGCCGACCAATCGCTCTTTATCCGCGAAGGGCTGCAAGAGGCATTGCAAAAACCCGGCTATGCCATTGAAACCGCCGCGGACGGTGCCCAAGTGCGCCGGATGCTAAAAGCTGGCAATTTCCACTTGGCCATTCTCGACTTGCAGATGCCCGGTCCCGCTGGGATGAAACTTTTGCAGGAGGTCGGCCAGCAACACCCCGACACCCTGTGCATCATACTCACAGACCACGATAACGTCCACACCGCGGTCGAAGCCATGCGCAAAGGCGCGTACGACGTGGTGACCAAACCCGTTGATCTAGACCAACTGCGTCTCGTAGTCTCCCGCGCCTTAGATCGCTTCGAACTCGTCGTCGAAAACCGCAAGCTCCACCACCGCCTCGAAAAAGAAGCCCCCTTCCGCCGCCTCGTGCGCCGCAGCCCGGCCATGCAGGCCGCCGCGGCCACGATCAAACAAGTGGCCGAAACAGACGTGCCGGTGCTCTTGCGCGGCGAAACCGGCGTCGGCAAGGATCTAGTAGCACGCGCCATCCACGATCGCAGCAGACGCCGCGACGCTCCTTTTGTGGCCGTCAACTGCGGCGGCTTCACCGAAGAGCTTTTTACCAGCGAATTGTTCGGCCACAAGCGCGGGGCTTTTACCAGCGCCCACGCCGACCGGCCCGGCCGATTCACCCTCGCCGAGGGCGGGACCCTCTTCCTCGACGAAATCGGCGAAGTCTCGCACAAAAATCAGGTCGAACTTCTGCGCGTCCTAGAGTCCCACGAGTTCCAACCGCTCGGGGACTCTCAGGTCCACCGCGCCGATGTGCGCATCATCGCCGCGACCAACCGCGACCTCGAAGGCGCGGTCGCAACAGGGGGCTTCCGCGAAGACCTATACTACCGCCTCAACGTGATCCCCATCGACATTCCCCCTTTGCGCCAGCGGCGGGAAGACATCCCGGTCTTAGTCGAAATGTGCCTCGACGAAACCTGCCGCGCACAAAACAAGCCCTCCAAGAAGATCAGCCCGGAAGCTATGGAGGGCCTCATTGCCTATGATTGGCCGGGCAATGTGCGCCAGTTGCGCAACCTGCTGCAGCGGCTCGTAGTCACCACTCCGGCTGCAGTCATCCTCCCCGAACACCTGCCCGGTCCGCTCGGCGAGATGACCGATGGCCCCGGTCAATTCTCAATGGCTATCGGCTCTTCCCTCCAAGAGGTCGAAGCCGAATTCATCCGCCAGACCCTCCAACGCCTCACGGGCAACCGCCGCGAGGCGGCCGCTATTTTGGGCATTAGCGTCCGCTCCCTCCAGTACAAGATCAAGCGGTACAACATCACCACCAAGTAACGCGCTGACGGCTGTCGGCAAACGCGCGACAAGTCGGCAGTCCATTCACCAACGCTAGTCCACTCCTGCATTTTTTGCACTTTTGCGCCTGTGTGGTACCTCAACCTGCTCCTCGCCCAGTACTGTCTTTCTCATAAGTAACATATTCACAGTGACTTAACTATAAGAGACTAAATGTGGCATTAGATTTGCTTATCTATATGTGAGTCGAAAGGAGCACCGGTCGCCTTGCGCACGATCAAACAGAGTTTCACAGCCCGCATCGACCGTAACTATTTGTTAATACAGAGTAAACAATTTTGTCAGATCGAGCATTGAGCAACGCGGGGACGCTTTGCAACCTCGAACTGAAACAATAAGGATGCAAATTTTGCACTTTAAGCACATAGGGCCTGACGCTTCTAACTAGCGCAATTCAAGCGCCTTACAGAAGATCAGCCAAAATTGTTGCAACTGAGTGCAAAAATTTGCACCTGCTGACCCCATTACCCAAGGAAGGTTTCGCACATGGCTTACGCGATCCAAGAAGCCCTAAATGACGAGGACAACACCCTGCGCCTCTATTTCGACGACATCGCCGATTCTAGGCCGCTGAGCCGACAGCGGGAAGTCGAGTTGTCGGCGCGGATCCAAGACGGCGACATGGTCGCGCGCGACGAGTTGGTTCAAGCCAACCTGCGCTTCGTCATCGACGTGGCCAAAAACTACCAGAATCGCGGTCTCTCACTAGAGGATCTGATCAGCGCAGGCAACGTGGGTTTGCTGACCGCTGCTGAGCGCTTCGACGGCACCAAGGGATACAAGTTCATCTCGTACGCCGTATGGTGGATCAAACAGTCCATCTTGCAGACCATCGCCGAGCACGCCCGCACCGTGCGCTTGCCGCTGAACAAGCTCAGCCTGCTCAAGGACATTTCGCGGGCCGTGCGCAAGCTGGGCCAAGGCCGCGAGAGCGAGCCAGATGTCGAGGAAATCGCCGCTGAGTTGGGCCTGCCAACCGAGGAGGTCCTCGACACCATGCTCAGCGCCCGCTCGGTGCGTTCGCTCGACGAGTCCTTTGAGGAGGACGACGATCGCAGCTTGCTTAGCCTACTCGCCGACAACAATCAGGCGACGCCCGACAGCGACGTCTTGCAAAACTCGGCTCGCGCCCACCTAGAGGAAGCCCTCTCCAGCCTCGAAGACCGCGAGTTGCGCATCATTCGCCTCTACTTCGGCCTCGATGGCAGTCAAGCACTGACCTTGGAGCAGATCGGTGGGTTGATGGGCCTGACGCGCGAGCGCGTGCGCCAGCTCAAGGAGCGCGCCCTGAGCAAGCTCCGCCACCCGACTCGCTACCAGTCGCTTCTCGCGCTGGTAGATGAGACGGAGTTTTACTAGGATTGTGGCCCACGCCTAAGACCGGGCGTTTAGGCTAGGCACCAAAAGCGGGGAGCTCGAATGATCGGGCTCCCCGCTTTGCATTGCGGCTAACACTATTCTGCGAACGGCTTAGTCTTCGCCTTCTCGCAGCTTCTTGAGTTCGTCGCGCAAGAGCGCGGCTTTTTCAAAGTCTTCGCTATCAACCGCTTCTTGTAGCCAGCGCTCTAACTGCTCTTGTTGGCTCAGCGGCTTCTTCTGCAAAATTTCCTGCTCTAACTCATCGAGCGCGGCTTCTGAACGCTCGCGCTCGATGTAGAACTCCTCGGCCTCTACCTCGGGCCACGTGCCAATCCGCGCGCGAGTTCGCTGCACGACCGCCAACGCGCCGTCGTAGTCCTGGTCGCCGATGGAGATCATGGCCCGGGCCACGCCGTTGATGCGCAAGATATAAGGCCACCATCTCTCCAGATTGTCGCGGTCCTCTTCGCGCTCGGCATAGCGGTTGACAAAGCGAAAAAGTGCCATATTGCGCTCGGTATCGCGCACGACCCGCCGGTAATCGTGCAGTTGGATCAAAAAGGCGTAGCGCTTGTACAAGCGGCTCCCCTCGTCGAAAAGCTCGCGGCAAGCCGTTTCATCGAGCGCGAAGTCCTCGTCGCTGGCCCCGTGCTCGCGGCGGTATTTTTCCAATTCGCCCCGGTAGTAATCGAGGGCAAAGTCCTGCCCGTGAGGTCGGCGGCCGTCGGGACGGCCATCGAGATTGAGCTGCAAAATGCCCTGAAAGGCCCCTTGATCGACCCGGATCTGGATCTTCGCAACCCCGTCCTTTCCCGATATTTTCCGCACATTCGCCTCTGGGTCGAAGGACCATTCATTTAATAGGTCGGTCATATCTCGACTCATACCAACCTCACACAACCGCTATTTACTAACATTGCAAAAATTATCATCGCAAAATTATAACCGAGTTGATGGGTTCCGGCAATGACCTTCCCGCAGGCTGGGAGCCGAAGTCTCCCTGGCTCCTAGCCTGCGATGGCATAGTTTATGCTACAATAATGTACGACGCATTCTCGACACTTGGCTTTAATGACGCCCTCTTAGGGCGTGTGACACTGTATTTTTGGTCGATTTTCCGTTTTAACCACGAACATGTGGTCTTTTGATATTTACAAAAATGTTGTTTTTACCCATACTAATGACAAAAATGTCGTAAAATAGGATGGTTCACATGTCCACCTTACCAACCGCCAGCGCCCAACAACAAATCTCCATCTTACACGAAATCGGGCAAATACTAGGCTCGACGACCAAGTTTGAGGAGGCGCTCAACGTCATTCTCAAGCTCATGTGCGACCAACTCGACATGAGTTTGGGGACGGTCAGCCTTTTGAGCCAAGAAGCCTCCGAAGTCTCTATCGACGTAGCCTATGGACTCTCGCAATCGGAAATCAAGCGCGGCCGCTACGACGTCGGGGAAGGCATCACCGGCAAGGTCGTGGAATCGGGCAAGCCCGTGATCGTGCCGCGCATCAGCAGCGAGCCGCTCTTCCTCAACCGCACCGGCGCTCGCGGCAGTTCGGCCAAGAACCAGACCTCGTTCATTTGCGTGCCCATCCTCCAGCAGCAGCAGGTAGTAGGCACCATTAGCGTTGATATTCCTTATAAAGACAACGAAAGCCTGCAAGATACCGTGCGCCTGCTGTCCATCATATCCGTCATGATCGGCCAATCGGTCGCCGCTCGCCAACGCGCCCGCGCCGAACAAACCCAGCTTCTCGACGAAAACTTGCGCCTGCAAAATGAGCTCCGCGAGCGCTTTCACCCCGCCAACCTCATCGGCAACTCTCGCCCCATGCAGGAGGTTTGCCAGCTCATCGGCCAAGTGGCTCCCAGCGATGCCACCGTCCTGTTGCGCGGCGCGAGCGGCACGGGTAAAGAACTTGCCGCAGATGCCATACATTACAACAGCTTACGCGCCGACAAACCCTTTGTCAAAGTACACGTCGCCGCCCTGCCAGAAACCTTGGTCGAATCCGAACTATTCGGCCACGAGCGCGGCGCTTACACCGGGGCCTCAACGAGCAAAGCCGGCCGGTTTGAACGAGCGCGCGGCGGGACGATTTTCCTCGACGAAATCGGCGAACTCAGCTTGGGCGC
>JAJDYK010000133.1 GCA_022825185.1 Candidatus Latescibacterota bacterium
TGTCGCACCGGTGCTGCACGCGCTGGCGCTGGACTTTGAGGATGCGTTGGTCGCACAGGCGGCTGGGCAAGTTATGCCGCGTCACGCCGTGCCCAACGAGACGACGCAGTTCACATACACATTGTGGACGAACGCGGCCGAAGGCGACTCGGGCTTTGACCGGCTGCGCTTTTCCACGCCGAGCGCAGTAGATGCCGCGGACGTGCGGCTGCGGGTCGGTGGTGAGGTGCGAGAACCGCACGCGGTGCGCGTGGTGGGGGATTCGCTATTATTCGTCGATTTGCCGGAGGTGGTGCGGACGGATTCGGTCGCCGTGGAATTTACCACGAAGGTGCTGCATAACGCTACGGTTTTTGCCGCTGACTTAGGGCAAGAAGCGCGTCCCGACCTGTGGCAGTCGGTCGAGGCGGCTGAGCGGCAAGCGAACTTGGTATTTTTGCCGGACTTACCCGGCAGTGAGCGACTGATCGGCGATTTGCAGGTTGTGCCGTCGGTGTTTTCACCCAACGGCGATGGGATCAACGACCGCGTGCAGATTCGCTTTGCGCTGTTCAAGGCGGTGGATGCGTCTCCGAGTGTGCGCATCTTCGACTTGGCGGGTCGGGAAGTGGCGGTGCTGATGCCGTCAGGTGCGGGTGTGTTGCAGTCGTTTAGCTGGGGAGGGTTGGATGCGTCGGGTGAGCGAGTTACGCCCGGCGTGTACGTGTGCCGCATTGCTGCGGGAGCCGATGCCGGGCAGGGGGAAGTAATACGCACCCTAGCTGTAGCCTATTGAGGAATGCCATGACTGTCGCTCCAGCCGTGTACCGCGATCAAAAGTGGATCATCTCGCCCTTTGGCGACCTGTTCTTTTTTATTGGTACGCCACTTTTGTGCTTGGTGACCATGCTGCCATTGCGGGCCGTGTTCGACTCGCAGACCATCGCCTTCTACGCGCTGGCGCTGTTTGCCACCGGCCATCACTTGCCGGGGTTTATGCGCGCATACGGCGACCCAGAGCTATTCAGCACCTTCAAGGAGAAGTTTATCGTCGCGCCGGTCGTCGTGCTCATCGTGACGGCGCTGGCGCAATTCAATACCCTGCACGGGCTTTTTCTGATGGTGCTAGTGTGGGAGATCTGGCACCTATTTATGCAACACTACGGCATCATGCGGATCTACGATGCCAAAAACAAGATCTTCTCCAAGCTCAATTCCCGGCTTGACTGGCTGCTGACCTTGTGTGCTTTTGCAACGGTGGTCATCTATAGTCCCGAATACTTCCACCGCATCCTCGACCACAACCAGCGGGTCGGCGTACCCTTCCTGTCGGCCGAATTGACGTTCCTGCTCAAGAAGGTGCTGTTCTACGTTACGATGGCCGTGCTGGCGGCGTACTTGGCCAATATCGCCCGGCGGGCGATTGCCGGTCAGAAGATAAGCCTGCCCAAAATCGCGGTGATGGCGACCACGGTGTTTATCATCTACTACGGCTGGATACACATCAACGACCTCGTCATCGGGTACGCGGCCTTTGCCGTTTTTCACGATATCCAGTACTTCGCCATCGTCTGGATCTACAACAACAATCTCGTCAAAAGGCAGGAGCGCACCACCAAGCTCCTGCGCACCTTTTTCACTACGCGCACCTTGCCGATACTGGTCGCGTACGTGCTGGTCTGCTTTGCCTACGGCAGCATCAACATGATGGAGGGCTTCCTCAAGTCCGAGCAGGCGATCAAAATGGTCGAGATTTTCGTCATCACCTCGACGCTTTTGCACTACTATTTCGACGGATTCATCTGGAAAATTCGCGACCGCAAAAATCAAGCCAATCTGGGGATCAATGCCGAGGAGGGGGCCAACCGCATTGGATTGCAGACATTGCCGAGCGGCTTGATCTCGTACTTTCGCGAGACTGGTCGGCAGTTGGCCTATTTTGCGGTGCCGGTGGTAGCGCTCTCGCTGTTCCAGTTTTACTGGACGGCCGACGAGGCCGAGGCGCGGGAGAAGATGGTCGAATTGTTCCCGGACTTGGCCGGTGCCCACAACAACCTCGGCGTCTTCTATGCGCGGCAGGGCGATTGGGAAAGGGCCGCCGGAGAGTATCAGCGGGCGCTAGAGCTAGATGAAGGGGCCTATGAGGCACACAAGAACCTTGGCCTACTCTACGCGCGGGAGGGCGATTGGAAAAAGGCGCATATTCACTACCAGCAGGCGATAGACCACAAGCCGCGCTATGTCGAGGCGCTCAACGCGCAGGGGTTGGTCTTTTTGCAGCGGGGCGAGTTCACCAGGGCCGAGGAACGCTTCCGCGAGGCCCTCGACGAGTTCGACTACGCTCCGGCGTACAACAACCTCGGCACGGCCTATTTGCAGATGGAAAACGTGCCGGCGGCAATCGACGCCTACGAAAAAGCTGTCGCGCTCGACCGGGCCGACGCTTCGCACCACTTCAACTTGGGATTGGCCTTGCAGAAAGCCGGAGAGAACGAGCAGGCGGTCGCCGCGTTTGCCTCGGCGCTCTCTTTAGAACCGCGCCATGTCAAAGCCTATTTGAGCATGGCGCTTTCCTACCAGCGGCTGGGCCACATTGCCGAGGCGCGGCAGGCGTTGCAGCGGTTGTTGGCGGTGGACCCGAATCACGCCACGGCGGCGCGGCTATTGGCCCGGCTGTGAGCTAGTGGCGATGTACTCGCTGACCTTCGGTAGCTAGTGCGAGGGGATGGACGGCCAAGCGCTCCAAGGCCGTGGCATCTTCGCGAACTCGGTACACTCCATTGATCGGTACTTCTGTAAAGGTTTGCACTGTGCCCGACGGCCAGTGCAAAGTCAGCGCGTCGAGGACCTCAGCTTTTCCCAGCCCGATCTCCTGTTGTAAGGTCGAAGCCCCAAAACTCGCGCCTGTGCCAGCGAGGACATGGATCGTCCGCGTTCCCACACGAGCTTGAATCCGCGTC
>JAJDYK010000208.1 GCA_022825185.1 Candidatus Latescibacterota bacterium
GACCGGCGACCCGAGCGTCTTCCCCGGCTGGGACGAGAACAACGACTTCATCTCGGATTTCAACCAGAACGACAACCGCTTCTTGAGCAACCTCATCCCGGACTACGAGGAGCCGTTCCTGCGCCACAACGTCGATCGGCCCGAATTCCTCTTCGGCATCGACCTGAACAACAACCTGTGGGTTGATCGCTTTGAAAACGACGAACTGCCCGACTACCCCTACAAGAAAGATCACCAAGGGTACAACGCCTACGGCGGCGTCCACTTCACCCCAGAGCTGCGGCTGATGGTCGGCGTCTTGCGCGAGGATCTCATTTCTTCCAACCAAAAAAACCACGCCAATTACGTCCTGCTGACCCTCGACCGCGACACCCCTGCTTGGGGTCGCTTCCGCGTCTTTGAGATGCTCAAATCCACGACCGACGACATTGCCGACGACCTCTTGCAGTGGCTGCCCAACGCCAATATCCGCACCGGTGAACCGACCAAAGTCGAGGATCCCCTCATCGCTCGCGACGCTTGGATCAACAGCCTGTGGGTCGGCCACGACTACAAGCTGCGCGGCCTGCTGACGGCCAATTACCTCAAATACGACTTGTACCACCAGCGGCTCAGCGCCAATGAGCGCGCACTGTTGGGCCTGCGCGAGCGCGACTTTTTCTTTGGCCTAATCAACAAAATCAGCTACCGCTTCGACTTTGGGCACCTGTGGCTAGAGCCGCGCTGGAAAAGCGAGTACCGCCGCCAGAGCCGCGACCTAATTTCGGCCGACGAACGCACCGAACTGGCCGAGATCGGCGGCTTCATCCTCGGCTTTCCCCTGCTCAGCCACACAACCTTGCTGAGCGGGCTAGAGCTGACCTTCCTCAACGACATGAAGCGCGATTCCAACGACTTCAACGGCCTAGTCTGGGCCTTGCAGTTGGCCAATATCTCCGATTATCTCGGCTACAAGGTCACGACCCATGCGGGCATGAAAATCGACCGCCGCCAGCCCCGGGACGAGGACGCCGTGATTATTAATCAGATCTTTATTTCGATCTACGCGGGCTTGCAGTAGGGGGCGGTTTGAAACCGCCCCCTACCCGGATGCGTAACAGTAGTTATGAATGATGTAAAATTGCTACATGACTAGACGCTGGATGTTCATGGGGGTGGTGGCCGTCTTCGCGCTCGCCCTCTCAGCGCGCCTGTACTACCTCCACGAAATACGCGCCAGCCCGCTTTTCACCGCGCCCGTCGTCGATGCCCGCACCTATGTCGAGGAAGCGCGCTACCTCAGCGAAGTCTCCTTTGCGGGTCGGCCCGCGCCCTTCTGGCAACCGCCGCTCTACCCCGTGCTACTCGGCGTCCTCTTCGCCCTCGCCGGGGACGACCTCTACCTGCCGCGACTCATCCAAGCTGTCATCGGCGCACTCGTCTGCGTTCTCATCTGTCTGTTGGGGTACCGGGTCTTTGGCGCGGGGATCGGGCTCGGCGCGGGTTTTGCCGCGGCGTTGTACGGCCCCCTCATCTACTTTGGCGGCGAATTGCTGCCAACCTTGCTAGCCTGTTGCCTCAACTTACTCGTGCTATTGCTTGCAATCGGCGCGGACGGTTGGGGGCGCGCACTGGCAGCCGGTGTGCTACTGGGCTTGTCCGCGCTCGCCGTGGCCAACGTGCTGCTCTTCGCGCCCGTGCTGTTGGGCTATCTCTACTGGCGGCAGCGACAGCTCCGCCCGCCGGTTCTCCTGCTCTTGGGCTGTGCGCTGGTCATCGCGCCGGTCGCGTATCGCAACTGGGCGGTCGGCGGCGATCTAGTGCTCATCTCGCACAACGCAGGCATCAACTTTTACATCGGCAACAACGCCGACTACGCGCAAACGACCCGCATCCGCCCGGGGCGGGATTGGGCTGAACTGGTAGAAATGCCCGAGCGCCGCGCCGGCATTGAGCAGCCTTCGGCCAAGTCGCGCTATTTTTTCAACCAATCTTGGCAATACATAACCTCCGCGCCACTCGATTTCGCGGGCTTGCTGGCCTACAAGGGCTACCTATTCCTGCGCGGCGACGAAATCCCGCGCAATCGCGACCTCTACTTCGCCCGCAACGACTCTTCGCTTCTGTCGATCCTGCTGTGGAAAAAAGGGCTGGCGTTTCCCTTTGGTTTGATCGCCCCGCTGGCGCTCTTGGGACTTTTCGCCTTTCTGCGGACCTCTGAGTCTCCCGAAGGGCGCTTGCTAGCGCTCTTTGTGGCTTGCTACGCGCTTTCCGTAATCCTGTTTTTCGTCACCGGGCGCTATCGTCTGCCGGCCGTGCCCGTGCTGTTGCTGTTTGCGACTTGTGGGGTGCGTGTCCTGTGGCAGCAGCCTTGGCCCGCGCTCGCGCCCGTTGCTGCGCTCTTGGTCTTTTGCAATGTGGCCACAGGCGCGATGGACCTCGAAGGCGATGCCCACGAGCACTACTATCTCGGCTACGCGTACGAGGAACGGGACATGCCAGCCCACGCTGCTCGCCACTACCGCCACGCCATTGCTCGCGATTCCACTTTCGCCGAGCCACTCCTTGCACTCGCGGCGCTCCACGGCGAGTCCGAGCGCTACGGCAAGGCCATTGAATTCTATCGGCGCTACCTTAAGACGCAGCCCCACGACGTGGATGTGCGCTTTCTCCTCGGCCACACTGCGCTGCTCGCTCGGCGCTACGACTCGGCCGCGGCCGCGTACTCCGAGGTTGCAGCGGCGCGCCCCAACTGGGCAGCCGCGCACGGCGGCCTTGGCTACGCCCTCCTAATGGCAGACCAACCCCAACGCGCCGCCCAAGCGTATAGCCGCACGCTCAAACTGAACCCAGACTCAACGCTCGTGCGCTATCAACTGGCCCGCCTGTACGCGGAGCAGGGACAAAACCGCGAGGCCATTGCCGAATTAGAGCAACTCGTGCAGCGCGAGCCGCACGTGCCCGAGTATCCAACCCGCCTCGCCGACTTGCTCATCCAACTTGAACAAGGGACGGGCATGGCCCTCGGGCAGACGGACCGGCTAGCGAAGGCCGAGAAACTCTTGCGCCGCGCCATTGCGCTCGATGCCAAGGTCGCGCATCCCCATTGGAGCTTGGGCATGCTCTACGCCCGCCAAGGGCGCTATGCCGAGGCCGTGCCCCTGTTTGAGCACTTGCTCCAAATTGCTCCGCGCGACTATCAGGCTCATCTGTTCCTCGGGCACCTCTACCAACGCACTGGACGCCAAGCCGACGCAGAGGCCCAATTTGCGGCCTTTAGGCGCAGCCAGCGCGCTTACCGCATGGAAAAGGTGGCGCGGCGGGAAATGGAAGCCCAGATCGAACAAATTTTCGGCGGTTGATCCGCAGAAAGCGACTTATCTATGCAATACGCGAGCCGCTGGGCCGTTTTTGGGCTGTTCTTTTTTTCTGGAGCCTGTGCCCTCATCTATCAAATCACTTGGATGCGGCTCTTCCGGCTCGCGATGGGCAATACGGTCTTCACCTCGGCTACGGTGTTGACCGCGTTTATGGCCGGACTGGCGCTGGGCAGTTGGGTGGCCGGACGCCTCGCCGACCGCACGGGCCGACCCCTGCGCGCGTATGCCTATCTAGAAGTGCTCATCGGCCTTTGCGGCTTGGCCATGACGCCGGCCTTCAATGCCCTTGAGCCGGTCTATGGCTGGCTCTATCACGGGCTAGATGGAACCGGCATCTGGCTCGGCGTGGGACGCTTCCTCGTGTCGGCGGCCCTGTTGGCACTGCCCACTACGCTGATGGGCGCAACACTGCCGCTTCTGAGCCGCTTTACGACCCAACGGCTAGAGAGCATGGGGCGCGACTTGGGGAGGCTCTACGCGCTCAATACCCTCGGGGCTGCACTGGGAGCCGCGCTGACGGGGTTCCTGTTGGTACCTGCCCTCGGGGTGCAGACTACGCTGTGGGCGGCGGCCGCGGCCAATTTGCTCATCGGCGCGCTGGCCTTTGCCCTCCCCGATGCGTCAAGCGCCAGTGCGCCAGCGGACGAGCCTGCGCCAAGCCGTGGCGACATGGCCGCGCTCTGGGCACTGGGGCTGACGGGCTTTGCCTCCATGATCTACGAGGTGAGCTGGACGCGCACCCTCTCACTGCTCATCGGCTCCTCGGTGTATGCGTTTACCTTGATGCTGGTGGCCTTTATCTGCGGGCTGGGGCTGGGCAGTATGGTGCTGGCTGGGTGGATCGACCGCCGCGCGCGGCTCTTTCGCACTCTCGCCCTCTTGGAGCTAGCCGTCGGCCTAACAGCTCTGCTGGTTGAGCCGCTCTTTGGCCTGCTGCCCCTCGCGGTCGTCGAATTGGTCAATCGCTATGCCGGCTCCTTTGGGTTGCTGCATCTGAGCGAATTTCTCATGGCCTTCGGCCTCATGTTCCTGCCGACTTTTGCGGCTGGCGGCATCTTCCCAGCCGCGGCCAAGCTCTACACTCGCCACCTCGCCACAGTGGGCAAATCGGTCGGCGATGCGTACGCAGCCAACACGCTCGGGGCCGTGCTGGGAGCCTTTGCCGGGGGCTTCCTCTTAATCCCGCTCATTGGGGTGCAGGCGAGCATTCTCGCGGCCACCACCCTCAACATAGGACTAGGAATCTACTTCCTCTGGCGCGACGGCCTGCTCAGCCGTCCACTATTCCGCGTGTTGGCACCCGGCCTGCTGCTCTTGCCCCTAGCGGTTTCGCGTCTCCCCGCTTGGGACGTGGCCCTGCTCAACAGCGCCCCGTACCTCTACGCCGGGCAGTACCAGAGCGCGGCCCGCCTCGCCGGGCAAGGCGTGGCCCACGCCATTGGGCAAGGTCGCCGCTTGCTCTATGCTGAAGAAGGCATGACCGCGACGGTGACCGTGTGGGACTTGCGCGGCGAGCGTTTCATGCGGGTCAATGGCAAGGTAGTAGCCTCGTCGCAGGGCAAGGACTTGCGTTCGCATTCGCTTTTGGCGCATCTGCCGCTGCTGTTGCACGAGGATCCTCAACAAGTATTGATAATCGGCCTCGGCTGCGGCATCAGCTTGGGCGCGGCCCAGCGCCACCCGGTCGCGGCCATCGACTGCGTCGAACTGTCGCCCGAGGTCGTAGAGGCGACCGAACTCTTTAGCGAGGTCAACCAAGACGCACTCGCCGACCCGCGCACGCGGATGATCGTCGGCGACGGCCGCAACCACCTCGCGCTTGCTGAAGACCGCTACGACGTCATCATCTCGCAGCCTTCGAGCTTGTGGATTGCCGGCATGGCCGATCTGTTCACCCGCGAATTTTTCCACGACTGTCGCCAAAAGCTCGCGCCCGGGGGCTTAGTCGGCGTTTGGCTCCAAGCCTACGCGCTAGAGCCGGAAGATGTGCAAACCATTGTCGCCACCTTTGCCGACGCCTTCCCGCACGTGGCCATGTGGGAGCTGATGCCTGGGATTGACTACCTGCTCGTCGGCTCGACCGCGCCAGTGGAAGTGGGATTGGACCGACTCGCAACGCGCTTGGAACGGCCCGGCGTGCAGCGCGACTTGGCGCGCAGTGGCGGGGGCGACGCACTTGACTTGCTCTGCTCTTATGTCATGGGAGATCAAGGGATCCAAAAGCTGGCCGGCGACGCTCCGCTCAACACCGACGACAATGCCCAGCTAGAATTTGCGGCTCCGAGGGGTCTATACCGCGACCTGAGCCGCGGCCGTGGGCTGTTTTCCCTCGCCGATCTAGCGGCTGTCCGCCGCGCCGATTTGGGCTTTGTGCATCCGACCGCGACGCCACAGCTAGCGTGCGCTTGGACGGCGCGCCACCTCGCACTCGAAGGGCTGATACGCGAGCGGCGCGGCGAGTACTCCGAAGCCCTCGCGCAGATGGGCAAGGCCGCTCGGCTGCGGCCCGAAGATATAGAAGTGCGGCGCGTCTTTCCCGAACTGAGCTTCAAACTGGCCGAAGACGCCATCCGCCGGGGCCGCTTCCAACAGGCCGTGCGCCTGTACGACGGGTTGCTCGCCGCGCTGCCCGACCACTCCGTGGGACACTACCGCAAGGGCGAGTTGCACGAACACCTGCGACAATGGGACGCTGCGGCCGCGGCCTATCAGCGCACAACCGAACTAGCCCCGACCTTTGTCGCCGCCCACCTGCGCCTCGGGGCCATCCACACCCGCAACCGCGCCTTCGATCAGGCCGCCGCAACCTACCGCCTCGGTCTAGCGGCCCTGCCCGAACACCTCGGGCTACTCAACAACCTCGGCACCACGCTCCTGATGCAGGAGCGCTTTGCCGAAGGCTTGCGCGTCTTTCGCCAAGCCCTAGCCATAGATTCCACAGACGCCCGCGTGTGGAACAACCTCGGCACGGCCTTTCTAAAGCAGCGGCAGTTTGCCGAGGCGCAGCACTATTTGGCGGGAGCGGTACAGCGGCGGCCCGAGGACGCGACCTTGCTTCTCAAACTAGCCGATGCCCACGGGAGAGCAGGCGACCTAAAACAGGCGCGCCGAGCACTGGAGCAAGCCCGGCAACTCGCACCTGACGATCCACGGATACAAAAGCGATTAGAGAGATTGGGGCGTTAGTACGCAACCGCTACCACGCGACTCTGCTGGGCGTCGCCCGAATCCCCAGAGACAAAGACGCGAGCCATGTACAAGCCCGGAGGAACTAGCTGGCCTTGGTCATTGCGACCATCCCACACTTTGTCTGTGTAGCGACCGTTGGCCTCTTCGCCGTCAAAAAGGACGCGCACGCGTCGGCCGCTCAAGTCGTAGAGCACGACTTCGACCGGTCGTGGGGAGCTCAGCGCCAGCAGGTTGTAGTGAATGATCGCCTCGTCGTTGATGCCGTCGCCATTGGGAGTAAAGGGGTTGGGCGCAGCCTGCACTTCGCCCAAGATCTGCCCTTCGGCCAATACGGATGGGCTGAGCACCGTGGTACCGGAAAAGGCGTCCTCGTCCCCTGCGCCCAAAAAGGCTACATTGCCTGGGTCAATGACTTGGGCGGCACCCGGCTCGGTCGTCAGCCGCGCCGCCGCGGTGAAGTTGGTGCTGTACGTCAGCACGTTGGTCTGGAAGCGAACATGCACCTGCGTCTGGTCGTCGGTCACCACGGGGAAGCGCACGGCAAAGCGGTCGTCGGCAACTTCGGCAATGGCGAACTCCTCGCCGGCCGCGTCAAGGCTGGCGAATTGGTGCTCGGCCACAACCGCGCCAGCGCCATCAATAATCTGCACCGCGTCGATACTCGACACTCGCGCTGGCGTATCGATCTCAATGGTGTCGAAGCCGCGCAGGCCGTCCGTGCCCATAGCGGCGCGCACGGCAAAAGTAAAGGGCACTTCCTCAGACACCTCTACCTCGCGCGGAAAAACCTCGCCGACCAAGGCGTCGGCAAACGGCGGCGTCAACAAGTCGAAGCTCAGCGACTTGATCACCCGCGCGGCCTCTAGGTCACTGCTATTAAAAACGACCTCAAACTGCATGTAGCGACGCGGACTGGGCGAGACAATGGGTAGGCCCGGACCGTTGGCCGCATCCGCCGGATAAGGCGTGCTAAAAGGACTCCAATTGATCAGGTCGTCGGTCACGGCTCCGGCCATCCACTCACGGCCCGCAGCGTCGGTAATGGGCGTCTGACCCGCCTTTTGGGGAAATTTCCGATACTCGGCTAGGCCCATCTCCTCTCCGGGGTTTTCCAGCGAAAAAGGAATGTCCTCGGCGTCTTGCTTGCCGCGCAGCCGACGGGTGTACACAAAAGGCGAGGTGTCCGTGCCCGTGCGCGTGCGGATCTGCGCGCTGGAAAAGCGCGGATCGCCCAACACCTCTTCCACCCAGCGCAGGGTGCCCCATACAGCGGGTTGCCCGGCGTCGAAAATGTCCGACACATATTGAGCCCGCGACAGGAAACCCTTGCCGAAAATCTCGATCTCGTCGATCTCAAAATCTACCGGCGAAGTAGCTCGCAAGCGCAGGTGCTGGACGTAGCGCGGCGGGTCGAGCGGCACGTCGATAACCGCGACTTGGTTGTCGGTTTCGGCGATCAGCGGCCTCCAGATAGGCGTGTTCTCGCTAGTCAGGTTCAGGCCGTCGTTGGTAAAAAGCTCATACGCCCGCAGGTAGTCGTTTTGGAAGGGGGTCGAGGGCGAGGGCACGACCGTGTTGCGCGGATAGATGCGGATGCGCTCCACCCCAAAGCGCGCCCCTAAGTTGAGCAGTACTAGGATGCCGAGAGAATTCTGATTCTTGCGCTCAAAGGCCAATAGCTCGCCGCCCGGATCGTCCGAGAGTAACTCCTTTAACATCATCTCCAAATCGAGCGGCTTGAACGTGCCGCTGAAGTCGAAGACATTGGGCGAATCAATGTCGCCGCCGCGCTCGATGGTACCGACAGCCACGTTCTCCCCCTCGGCAATGCGCAGAGGCAGGATGCTGTGGGAAAAGTCGTCGCGGGCGAATTCGATTAAGTCGCCGGGTGCGTTGCCCACTAGCAGGTTGTTGGGGTCTAAGGGCGAGCGGTGCTCGGCGTCAATGGTGGTGACGACGGCCTCGCCTTCACCCTGCCAGTCCAAGTCGCCGCCCTCCCCAATCGAAACCGTGTCGAGAGCCCAACTTCCGCTCGACAGCCAGAGCACTAAGACGAGGCCGACCGCGGCACAATGCGCTTTCATGTCCATCCTCCGTGCGGTTTGCTGCATAAAACAACCAAAGTACAGCCATAAATCAAGTTAAATGCGGCGCGCCGTGCGCATATCTTAACTTGCCAAATCGCCCGCTCCTTTATTTATATTACCAGCATCTCAAGGAAGAGACGCCATGCAGTACATCATTGCTTCGTGTTTTCTGCTCGTCCTGTCGATTGTGCCAGCGCACAGCCGCGGGGAATTTCGCGTCGGGGGAGACGACGGCAACCCCTGGCCTAACCTGCTGTCCGAAGAAGGAGCTGGCGAGTACTGGCTCTTTGATGCCGAGGGCCAACTTGTGGGCACCGAATCCGTGGGCGTCACGCCCCACGGCGCGGCTGCGGATACCCTCATCGACTTTGCCGACAACGCCATCGGGCCGCGCTTCATCGACCCAGCGGTCAACCTAACCCTGATTGACCCCAATGCCGCGGACATCAACACTCTACTGCCGTACACTGGAGGCCAGATCCAGACGACCGACGGCTGCTCGGCACGCGACGACCAGATCCGCGCCGTGAAAAAGCAATTCGACGGCGATTTCACCACAGCCCACTTCCGCCGCTTCACCCCAGGCCAAGGCATCTTCAGCGGCGGCTCGATCATCGCCGGGGTCACCGGCGAAGGCTGGAAAAACTCCGTGGTCATCGACTTTAGCACAGCTGTGCCGGTCAATCGCATCCGCTTTCTTCCCCGTCTCGGGCAGGAAGACGATATCTTGCTCATCGAGGAGCTCACTGAGCCTAAGCCGCCCCTAGAGGCATTTGGCGAAGACAGCTTCGCTGCCAATTTCCTCGCTTGGTACGAACTGCGCAAAGGCGACAACAACGTGCGCTTTGCCAACAGCCCCTGCGACCGAGTCAGCCGCGTCACCAAGGGCCTGCGCTGGGTCCGCAATCAAGACCCCGCGCTTACCGTGATCGAATCCAACCGCGAAAATCTCGATCCCGTAGTGGAACTGCGCTTCCCCACCGAGTCGATCCGCTACATCACCGCCCAAGCCTTTCCCCTGCGCGACTGGGAGGTCGCCGAATTCGAAGTGTACGGCGAGGGCTTTGTCGAGGAGACTGTCCTCGTCACGCAGATCCTCGACTTTGGCCAGCCGATCAACTGGGGCAAAATTCGCTGGGACGCCGACGTACCCGAGGGCACCCGCATCGAGGTCCGCACCCGCACCGGCAACTCGCCCGATCCGAGCCTCTACTTCGACGAAAACATCAACGGCGATATCCGCCCGATCACCTTGGCCGCGTACGAAAAACTCGACCCGTCCGGTCGCCTACCCACCGTGTACGACACCGACAATTGGAGCTTCTGGTCGCCACCCTACGACTTTGCTGCGGGTTTGCGCGACAGCGATGCACCGGCTGAGGCGTGGCGCGACGGTACGCCGCTTTTATCGCCCGGGCCGAGCCGCTACCTCCAACTCGTCTTTCGCCTGTTTTCCACCTTTACCACTGCGCCTCGCATCCGCTCATTCACGATCCAATTCGGCGATGCACCGGCTGCCCGAGAAATCCTCGGCGAAGTGTGGCCCATTGCCGTCGATTCCTTCGCGCCCACGGAATTTACCTACGTCGTCCGGCCGGAATTCAGCGCCGAAGACACCGGCTTCGACCGGCTGGAAATCCGCACCCACGCCCAAGTTCAAGCCGTCTCTGCGGTCAAACGCGACGGCACCGAACTCGACTTGAACGACTTTATCCCAGACATCCAAGCCGACCGCTTCGTGGTGTCCTTCCCCCGCCTGCAAGGCGAAGACGACAGCTTCAAGCAACTCGAAGTGAGTTTTGTGGTGCCGGTTTTGCGCTTTGGCACCGAGTTTTCGGGCTGGGTCTTCGACAGCAACGATCCAGACCAGATCAAACAGCAAGTTCGCCCGGGCAACGCTACCTTTCGCTTTTCGGGCGACGCCCTCGCCGTCAACACCCCCGTCGGCGGCCGGCTCCTCGTCGATATTGCCGTGACTTCCAACCCGCTTACCCCGAACGGCGACGGAGTGAACGAGACCGTGGAAATCGCCTACAAGCTGCGCGAAGTTACGGCTAGCCGCCCAGTGCGCCTAGCGATCTACAATCTCGCCGGCCAACTCGTAGTCGAGTTGCCGCCCATCACCGCGCGCAGCGGCGAATTCGCCCATCGCTGGGATGGCCGCGACGACGCCCAACAGCTCGTGCCCCCGGGCACCTATATCTGGCGGTTGCAACTAGAAGAGAAGGAAGAACGCGCTGGTATTCTCTCAGTCGCTTATTGACCAACACATACAATTTGGTGCTGTGGCAACGGGCGAGGGTTTTATTCCCTCGCCCGTATTTTTTTGTGGAAAAGCGAGGAAATGCTTGACACGTAAGTTTTTTTTTTTTTTAGACTTACGTCATCTTTGGGCTTGGCTCTAGACCCTTAGTGCAGTTTTTTACACAGCATTTCTCACTTCTCCTAAGGAGGGTTTTCGCTATGCAAGAGCGAACCAAATTTGTTTTAGCGGCAGCTTTGGTCATGGGCATGTGCGGTACGTCCTTTGGCCACGCGCCTGCCGGCGAGCTCTATTTCGCCGTGCAGTTCCCCGACAACCTCGTCCCCACCATGGACGGCGATTTGTCGGACTGGGACGTCGTGCCGATCGATCCGTACACGATCCGCAACGACCGTCTCTATTCGCCGGTGGCCGACATCCAGCCCGTGGGCCGTGGCGAGATCGATGTCAGCGACATCAATATCCGCCATCTCATCGGCTGGAACGACAGCGCAAATAAGCTCTACTACGCGACCGAGGTCTTCGACAATGTCCACAACTTGGACCGCGAAAACCCCTCGGCCTTCTGGCAGGACGACGCTTGGGAAGTAGAGGTCAACCCCGACCACACGCCGACCGAGGAGCACAACCTTGAAGGCGAGCCGGCCAACAACTTTAGCTACAAATGGGCCGTGCCGCCGGTCGAAGGAGCCTATCAGTTCTACCGTCCGGTGAGCGCGCTCGAGTGGCTGGTAGATGGCAGCGACTGGGTGGACTTTGGCTGGGGCTACGATGGCGAGCAGTTCGGCGAGAGTACCTATTACTACGAATTGGCCATCACGCCGATCACCTCGTTGCCCAACGACGCGTCGGCCACCCCCGATCAAGCTGTGGTTTTCGACCTCGCGGAAGACGAGATCATCCACACGTCCGTGACTGTGGGCGACTTCGACGAGGCGTGCACCGAGTGCGTGCTCGAAAGCTATCAGGGCTTCTGGACCATGTCACCGGAGATGTGCTGCACGGCTACCAACGATGTGTTGCTGGATCAGCTATTGCCGGAGATGGAGTCCGCGACCTCGGTCGAGGACGTGAGCTGGGGCCAGATCAAGGCCGCTCAGTAGTATCCCTTTTCAACAACCGCACAAAAAAGCCGGTGCCCCTCAGGGTACCGGCTTTTTGCGTTTAGGTCGGCGGTGTACTCACTCGCCGATCATTTCCTTCATCTTAGCAGCAACCCAGTCAATGGCCACATCGGCCATCACTCGACCCTTCTTCGGCGTGGCCAAGTCGCGGCCCGCCTCAAAGTAGATCGGGTCGCGCGGCGCGTAGCTCTCGCTCTGTATCTGGAGATTGGCTCCCTCGTAATCGACC
>JAJDYK010000188.1 GCA_022825185.1 Candidatus Latescibacterota bacterium
GCTTGGCTTGGCAATAGTCATCTGTGGCTTGGTCAACCTCAAAGTGGTCTCCCCAGCAGGCCAGTTCCAAGCCGTCGTAGCCAAACTCAACGGCCTGTTGGCAGAGGGTCTCGATCGACAGGTCGGCCCACTGGCCTGTGAAGAGGGTGACGGGTCGCATTGCAAGCGCTCCTTGTTGGTGTTTGGATGAGAGGGAGTATATACGCCGGTCGCCGCCGAGATGTCAAGACCGGGCCACTAGCGGCCGAGCGACTTTTCCCGCCGGAGATCGATGTCAAAGATGCGCAGGTAGCGGCCCTGAAATTCGCCGATAACCTCGGGAATCTGGTCCTCGTCGAGATCGAGCAGGCCCATGCGCTCGCCAAAAGGCTCGGAGTGCTTCCACTCCAAGTCGAAGAAGCGGGCGTCGAACACGTAGCCGTCATTGAGCACAATTTCGTCTTCGTCGTCCCCATCTACGTCGCCGATGAGAATCTGATGGGCCGTCAAGTCGGTCTGGTCGCTGCGCCACTGCTCGTACTGGTCGCGGCCGTCGTACACGACTAAGCGGCCATCGGCGCAGAACACGAGCTCAGGCTGGGGGTCGTCGTCAATGTCGCCGATGGTCAGGCTGGTAATGCGTTCGTATTCATTGGGCGAGTTGCTCCACAGCAGCGTGTAGTCTTGGGAGTCGAAGTAATACACGCGGCCGTGGTCGGTATAGGCGACGATCTCGTCGAGTTGGTCGTCGTTGATGTCGAGGACGAATACGCCGGCCACCGCCCCTTCGAGATAGTCGCTGTCCCACACCTCGGTATAGGTGTGGTCGCGCTCCTCATAGACGTGGAGTCGGCCATCGTTGTCGCCGGGCACGAGGCGGTCTGGGCCTTCGCCCGCAGGCAGGCGCTGGATATTGTCAAATTCGTCTAGGTCTCCACTATAAGCCGGCCATTCCGCAGCTTGGCTCGACAGCGGAACCAGCCATAACGCACATACGATCAATCGCAACATAATGGTCATTACTCCTTGATGGCGGCCGCCCGAGCGGCCTCATATACGGAGAGCAAGGGCACTTGGTGCTCTTGGGCCAGCCGCGCACAGTCCTCGTATTCAGGCGCGGCGCGGCGGCGGCCGTCTATATAGCTAAACTTGACATTGACCTCCCCGTACGGCGTGGCAACGGCGCGGATCTGGCGTTCCAAGACGCGGCGTTCCACTCCGTAGTAGCGCAGGCCGATGGTCGTAGTTTCTTGCAGCACGATCGCAGCTAGCTCGTCCAAGCGACCCGCCGGAGCGAGGACGCTGAGAACGTTGCCCGGACGGCCCTTTTTCATCAGGACCGGCGTAGCGTACACGTCGCACGCGCCCTGCTCTAGCAGTCGATCAAAGAGGTAGCCGTACACCTCTGGATTCATATCGTCGATATTGGCTTCGATCAGCAGGACGCGCTCGCTAGCCGGAGCGCGCTCGCCCAAGCGCAGGCGCAAGAGATTGGGGATGGCCTCTAAGTCGCGGCGACCCGCACCATAGCCGACGGCCTGTTGGCAAAAGGGCGGCTGCGGCCCAAAGGAACGAGCTAAGGTGGTGATGATCGCTGCCCCAGTCGGGGTGACGAGTTCGGCGCGGATAT
Source organism: Candidatus Latescibacterota bacterium (assembly GCA_022825185.1). Next base: position 1,610 of record JAJDYK010000188.1, read on the forward strand.
CGGTCTGTTCAGTCGGCACGTCGCGGCAGAGGGCCAAGACCCCAGGCACCGGCACCGGGTAGCGCCCGTGCGCACAGCGCACAAAACCCGTGCCAAAGCGCAGGGGCGAAGCGCAAACCTCTTCTACCTCCAAGAGCTGGAGACCGGCCACGGCCCCCACTACGTCTATCAGGGCGTCGAGAGCCCCCACTTCGTGCAGTCCTACTTCGGCGGGCGCGGCATTGTGTACCTCAGCTTCGGCTACACACAGGCGCTCAAAGACGCGGATGGAGCGCTCCTTGACGACGTCGTCCAAGCGGCTGTCGGCAATGCGGCTGGTTATATCTTTGAGGTGGGCATGAGGGTGATCGTGCGTAGGCTCGCCTGACAAGTCGAGATGGTGCTCAGCGTCGGCCAACGGCGCGCCAGCCACGCAGACCTTGGCGCGGGTGGCAGCAATGGCGTGCCGGGCGGTGGCTTCGCGCTCAATAGCGACGTCCTGTACGCCCAGCTTGGCAATTTCTCGGTTGAGGTCCGCTAGTGGGAGACCCGCGTCGAGCAGGGCACCCAAGATCATGTCGCCGCTGATACCAGAAAAGCAGTCGAAGTAGGCGATCTTCATCTTCGCCTCCCGCGCTCAGGGCAGGCGCTTGAGATCGGCCTTGCGCTTCTTCCAGTCAAACTCCTCGGCAAAATCGTACACATCGACGAAGTCTTCAATCCGATCCTCGGCTGTCTTACGCAGCAAATTCGCATCGACCAAGTTGAAGACAATCTCGCCAAAATCGCGCGTTTGCTCAATGCCCCAGTGGGCAAAGACCGAGCGGGTGAGCGGCCCAAATTGATCGGCGCTGTACTCGCTGATGCCAAAGAGCAGATCCCGACCAGAAATGTGTCGCTTCTCTTCGCTCAAGGTATCGTTGTTCTTGCCGAGCTTTTGCACCGTGTATCCTAGCGCATCGTACACAAAAAGATACGCATCGCTCTTATAGCGCCCGTCGCGCTCGGCCAGATTTTCGATTTCTTGCAGCGCTTTTGGTTCCATCAAAGAAGGTCGATAAGGCCAATAAAACTAGAGCGGTGCGGATGTCAAGGTCGAGGCATAACGCCAAGGGCGCGGGCCGAGCTCGAGGACGTGCAAAAGAGCGTCGCGCTGGTGGACAAAGTCGGGCAACAGATCGTCAGCTAGGGTTGGAACGGCATGGCCTTCGTTGATGAGTTCGGGATTGATGTGATGGCCATTTTTGATGATTTCGTAGTGCAGGTGGGAGGCGGTCGCGAGTCCGGTGGCACCGACCTTGCCGATGATCTCTTTTTGCTCTACGAGCTGCCCCGCGCGAACCAATATCTTGCTCAGGTGCGCGTAGCGGGTGCGATAGCCATTGGCATGGACGATTTCGACCAATTTGCCGTAACCGCCTTTCCAGCCAGCGAACGAGACCTGTCCGCGGGCCGTAGTCCACACCAAAGTGCCCGTCGGCGCACCATAGTCCGTCCCTAGATGGGGACGCTGCTTTTTGAGAATGGGATGGAAGCGTTGGCGGTTGAAGCGCGAGGTGATGCGATTGACGCCGAGCGGCTTGAGTACGAACATCCGGCCGAGGGAGCGGCCGCTGGCGTTGTAATAGGCATCTTCCCCCTCGGTGGCAGCATAGCGGACCGCCAACTCGGTCACTCGTTCGCCTTCGTAGCGCGCCAAGAGGACGTCGCCGTAGCGAACGAAGTGCTCGTCAATGTAGAGCTTTTCAAAGACAACTCCTAGCCGATCGCCGCGCCGCGGGTCCCGCTGGAAGTCGATGACGGCACCAAATATGTCATCGGCGAGCACATCGCTAAGCGCGTTGCCCTCCCCGGCTGCGCTGATGGCGTTGGAGAGGTTGTCGCTAATGCGCACATCGAGCCGCTCGACCCGTCGCTCCAGCGGTAGCTGCAACTGGCGAGCAACAAACTGACCATCGTGCAATTTTACCTCGATCGGGCGATCTGGAGTGCGGTGAGGCGTGTAGCAGAAGCGGCGAATGGCGTCGCTGGTGTCGATTGCGACCTCGCAGTAGTCACCTGGCTTGACCTGCGCGGGATCGAAAACCGCGAACAGCGCTTCGTACAGCCGTTCCAATTGGCCACTCGGAACGTGGCACTGCTTGAGCAAGCGGTCAATGGAATCCCCCGGACGCAGCGCAGCGGCAATCGTCCGCGTGGGATCCTCGGGTGGGGGCGGAATCGGGGGGCCGACAAAGGGCAGTTCCCATACTGCGGCCGCAGCGGCCGGAGTAAAAGCTACTTCCCCTAGGTGGGCGACTGCGCCCGCCGAGGGCTGAGAGGACATCCCCAAGCGCAGCGCCATAAGCGCCAAGCAACCCAATAGGACGCCCCAGAACCAGATGGCAAATCCAAATCGCATATTCAGAATTTACATGTATGGGAAGAAAAACAAAGGGACTGACAACGGAGGGGAAGCCGTTGACCAATACCAATAAACTTTTAACATATATATTTCTCCATTTAATCGTCAAGGACTTTTAAGGTGGTCAGTCCGCTCTACGACCTAAAGGCCATGCTGCCCGACGAACTCGACCGGCTCGTCGGCGAGCTCAAAGAACCGGCGTACCGCACCCGTCAGATTTTCGATTGGCTCTACGCCAAGGGCGTGCGCGACGTCCAGGAGATGACCAATATCTCCAAAATTTTGCGGCAAAAGCTCGCCGAGCAGACGCGCATTACTTGTTTAAACCTCGTCAAGCGTCAAGAGTCGGCCACGGGCGAAGCGGTTAAATTCCTCTTTGAACTACCCTCTGGGCAGCGAATCGAATCCGTGCTGATCGTCGATGGCACCCGGCGCACAGCTTGCCTGTCGTCGCAAGTGGGCTGCCCGCTCGACTGCAAGTTCTGCGCCACCGGTCGGATGGGGATGATCGCCAACCTCGAAGCTGGGCAGATCGTCGATCAGCTCTTGCAAGTGAACCAGTTCGCCCGCGAGCGAGGCGAGCAGGTGACCAATGTGGTGATGATGGGGATGGGCGAGCCACTGCTCAATTACTCGGCAGTCATGCGCGCCTTAAAGCTGATGCGCCTAAAAGAGGGCATTGGGTTGGGGGGACGGAAAATCACGGTATCTACCGCAGGTTACATTCCCGGCATCCGCCGGCTCATGGCCGAAGATCTCAACGTGGGATTGGCCATTTCGCTCAACGCCACGACCGACGAGGTGCGCGAACAGCTCATGCCGATCAACCGCAAGTACAAAATCGCCGACCTCTTGACGGTCGCGCGCGAATTTTTCGCCTGTCGCGGCTATGGCGTCACCTTTGAGTACGTGCTCATGGCCGACTTGACCGATGCGGATGCCGACGCGCAGCGGCTAGCCGAACTAACCCGCGACATTCCCTGCAAGATCAACCTCATACCCTACAACGAAACAACAGACCTCCGCTTCCGCCGCCCAACCCGTCAGCGTCTAGAGCAATTCTATCAAGTACTCAAAGGCTGCAACGTCGAGTTTACCGTACGCCATAGCCGTGGACGGGACATCGACGCGGCCTGCGGCCAACTCTACCACCAACAAAAAAAATGAGTTGGTGATCGTGAACTTCAAAGGACATGTCTTAGGAGGGGTCGTCGCGGGAACCGGAGTCGCGATAGGCGCGGTTTCCTCCGGCGCTGTCGCGCCCGACGACCTAGCTACTCAAGCCGCCATCGTCGGCACTGCGCTGTTCTTTTCCCTCTTTCCCGACTTGGACACGGCTTCGGTCGCACAGCGGTGGTTTTTCCGCGGCGTCTTCTGCATCTTGCTCTATCTGGGCTGGACCGAACACTACGAGTTGGCGACGCTAGTGGGCCTCTTGTGCATCCTACCGCTTTTGGATCATCACCGGGGCTGGACGCACTCGAAGATCAGCCCGTTCATCACCATAGGGGGGCTGGGCACGAGTTACGAATACTGGCGGGCGCGGCAGGCTTTTCTCGGGGAATTTACCTGGGACAACGTACACGCCCTGCTGGAAGGGCACGTGGTGTTCTTTATTGCCTGCATCGTCGGTTGGTACACCCACCTGTTGCTAGACGGGCGCTTCAAGGTGTTCCCCACCAGCCAAGACCACCACTGAGGCGACTTAGTCGCTCTCGGCCTCGGCCTTGGCGTCTTTCTCTTTGTTCTTGCCGACGAACTTCTTGATCTTGGCGACGGCCTCGGGCACCAGCGCGATGATCTGACTCCAACCGGCCTCCTGATCGCCGATGGACGCCACCTGCACCCGACCATCGGCATCGACGATGAGGAAGGCGATGGGTTCGATGTTCGCGCCGCCGCCCGTCCCGCTCTGTCCCTTGCCCTCCAGCCCTCCGCCAGCCCCAAAGCCAAACGATATTTTCGATACCGGAATAATGGTCAAGTCGCCGGACTGAAACGGCTGCCCGATGACGGTTTCGGTTTGCACGATGCGGTGCAACTCGCCTAGGACGCGCTCGACTAGGGATTCTACGGACGATGCCATGGAAAACTCCTCGACTTAGTTCGGGGTGCGGAAGCGCGCGGCCAACAAGCGGTATGCCACCTGCAAGCCAAAGCGCCCTAAGAGCAAAATTAACAAGCCCAAGTGCAAATGAGCGACCAAATCCAAGCGGCCAAAGGCTCCCGAGCGCACAAAATTCGGGCTGACATTTATTTGTATCTTTCCCTTGCGCGCGGCAACCGCCTGTAAATAGCCATAAACCCGCCCGGTTTGCGCCGGGTCGGCAAATCCTAAACGACCTTGGGCCCGCAGCTTTTTGAACCGAACAGTGCGCGGCAGGCTCGCCAATAGCCTAAGACTAGGCTTGATCAGCAGATGCACAAGCGCGTGCAGGTTCCGCTCACTAGCTTTAGGCGCGACCTCTCGCTCGGATCGCCGCCGTGCTCTTTGCCTGCGCTTTGCTGGGGTTCGCAGTGGCAGGTAGGGGTACGGCAGAAATTGGCCCAAGAGCACCGGCGCGATGCGCAGGCCCTTGGGGCCCCATCGCAGCCCAAGCCCTAGCCCTCCCCAGAAAAAGGACAGCCGCACTCCCCATTCCCAAAAGTCCGGCAGTCCCTCGCGCCGACAGCGCAAGGCAAAAGTCATAGGGGCGCACAATGCACCGAGGCCGAGCACACCCAACGCACCCAATGCGGGTAATAGCCAGTCTAGCATGAATTTGTACAACCTAGCGGCGCACGCGGGTTCAGTCAAGCCTTTCTACGGATGCGGCTAGGGGCTAAACTGCCTTGACAGCACCCCCGTCGTACGTTAGGCTTGAATTAGACGTAAGTTACAGTTAAAAAGTGAGTTAGGCTTTTTTGATCAAAGGGCCGATACGCGGTAATAGCGACAAAAGGCGAACCGAATGGCAACCCAAAAGACAGTAGGAAGGCGCGTCCTTCAAGGCAGAGATTATGGAAGTTATTGGCGCGGACTATGGGTGGTCATCGCGCTGTGGGCGGCCGTGGTGCCAGCGAGCGCCCGCTCGACGCTCAGTGCGCGCTTAGACCAACCGGCGATTGCCGGGCCGGCGTTGGATCAGCAGTCCATCCTCTACTTGCACTACTTCCCCGGCGATGGCGAAGCCATAGTCAGCGCAGATCTACGGTGCCTCGGCAACGCGCAGTTGCAGAGCGTTCGCTCGGCACTGGGCAAGGCGCAGCTAGAAGCAGCGTCAATCAGCATAGACTATGCAGCGCGGCCTTTAGCCGGAGAACACATCGACACCCTCTACATCGACCTAGTCGCCGCTGAGTTGGGAACAATCGACTGGTCCGCAGCAATTCACTCCTCGCTCGACCCACAGGGTGCTCCGGCCCACCAGATCGAATTCGACCTAGCGGTGCGCCCGCC
>JAJDYK010000361.1 GCA_022825185.1 Candidatus Latescibacterota bacterium
TTTATCTTGAGTTCGATAATCAGTCATTAGTTAAATACAATGTTTACTACGATCTCGTAATGGCAGTAGGTGTATCTATTTCATTACTTCTATATCGGGGAGAAGAAATCGTACGGGGAGTCAAGAGGCGGAGGGCCAAAAGCAAGTTTTCTTGAAACCTTACGGAGCGCGCAATGGAAAAATGGGAACGCATACTGGACCCTAGCAAGGTCTGTGTAGATCTCAAAGCCAAGCGCAACTTCGACGCCATTCGCGAATTGGCTACCGTGCTGTTGCAAGACGAGGTCGTACCCGACCCAAAGCGCTTGATCGCGGCCTTAATTCGGCGCGAGCAACAGGCTTCTACGGGTATTGGCAAGGGCGTGGCCGTACCCCATGCACACGAGGATGGGATCCAGCGCCAGCTCTTGGCCATCGGCATTTCGCAGGCCGGTATTGACTTTGACTCGCCCGATGGTCAGCCCGTCCACATCATCGCGCTGCTGGTCACGCCCCTCAAACACCAAAAACAGCACATGGCGCTGCTGGCGGCCCTGTCGCAGCGCTTGCAGCAAGAGAAGGTGCGCCAACGCTTGCTGCAAGCCGCTGATGCAGCCGAGATCGTCGATATCTTTACTGGCGATTCACCTGTCGGCTGAGTGTAGCGCAAAAATCATGGTTCCAGCATTTACTAGGGCGGTACACGCCCCCCTATTCGAGCAGCATTCGTGCTTCTCGCCGGGCCGCTCGTGGCGGGGCAGCGGCAGGCCCTGATCGAGCGGCTGCAGGTTTTGCTCGCAGCCGGGGTGCCTGGGTACGCAATTTTGGTGCTGTTGCCCGACCGGGCGACCGCGCGGCGCTTTCGCCAAACAGTCGATCGGCTCGACTTGGGCCCGTATAGTAGCGTTGATCTACAGACGTATTACGGGCTGGCGAGTCGATTGGTGCGGCTGTTTTGGCCCCTGGTGGCTGGCAAGGTCGGCTTTGCGGCCCCAGCGCGACCGCCGGTTTTCCTCAACTACGAGGCCGCCCAATACCTGATGGGGCAGGTGGTGGAGCCGTTGCTCGCCGAAGGCTATTTCGAGGGGCTGTACCTGCGGCCCCAGCGCATTCTCTCCCAATTGCTCGACAATTTGAACAAGGCGGCCGTAGCGGATTTTGCGCTCGATGAAGTGACACCGCGCCTGAGTCGCGCTTGGGCTGGGGAAGAGCAGCGGTTGCGCGTGTACGAGCAGGTACAGACGTGCATCGACCGCTACCGCAGTCACTGTCTGCGGCACGGGTTGCTCGATGCATCGCTGGTCTTTGAGGTCTGCAACCGCCACCTGATCGCGCAAGAGGAATTCTGGCGCTATTTCACCGAGCGCTATCGCCATCTCTTGGTTGACTCGGCTGAGGAACTAGTGCCGGTGGCTGGCGATCTGGTGGCGAGACTCTTACCGAGGTGCGACTCAGCCCTGTTGGGTGGGGACGCGCAAGCTGGCTTCCGCATCTTTCTGGGCGTAGATGCGCCCGGTGCCACCGAGCTACAGCAGCAGTGCAAGGAGACGATTGCCGCGGCACCGGAGGCATGTGCCAGCCGGGATATGGTGGCCTTTGCCGACCGCCTTGGCGCGAAGTTGGGGCAGGCAGCCGACGGAGGCTCGGAAGGATCGCCGCAGCAGGCAGTGGTGGATGTGGTGCAGACCCGCTACCGGGGGCAGATGATCGAGGCCGTGGCCCAGCGGATCGTCCAGAAGATCGCCGAAGGCGTGGCTCCGGGCGAAATTGCGGTTGTGGCTCCGCACGCCGACGGGGTGTTGCGCTTCCTCTTGTCCGAGACTTTTCGCGCTGCCGACATCCCCTTTGCGATTGTGCGGCGTTACGAGACGTTGCGCGAAGAGCCGGTGGTGCGAGCCTGTCTGGCGCTGGCTATTCTCGCCCACCCCGATTGGGGGTTGCGGCTCTCGCTCTTCGATTTGTCCGGGGCGTTGGAGCGGGCGCTCAAGCCTCTCGACCGGCTGCGGGCCGAATTGATGGCGCGGCACTTGTACGATCCGCGTTCGGGGCAACTTAAACCCGCGCGCGAGTTGAATGCTACTATGGAGGAGCGGCTAGGCCGGGCTGCGCTCGCTCGCTATGAAGTGCTGCGCACTTGGATCGAAGCGTATCGCAGCGGCGCGGCCGACCCTTGGGACCACTTTTTGCGTCGGCTCTTCGGAGAGGTGCTGTCTCATGCTGCGCTGGAGCCTGAAGACGCCGAGGTGTACAGCAAACTGATCGCCTCGGCTACCTCGTTCCGCGAGGTGGCTCCAGCGATGGCGCTAGCGGGCGCGGCGGTTGGCCAGCGCTACGTCGAGATGATAGGGTCTGGGGTCGTCGCCGCTCAATACCTGACCGATGTCGATCTCGACGAGGCTCCTGAGTCCATTGCCCTCGTCGCGCCGGTCTATACCTATTTGCTCTCCGGCCACGTAGCGCGCTATCAGTTCTGGCTGGACATTGGCTCGGCCAACTGGTGGGAGCCGCTACACCAGCCCTTGACCAACCACTACGTGCTGACCCGGCGCTGGAACTCGGAAGACCGCTGGACCGACGCGGTGGATTACTCGACCCGCAACCGCAACCTCTACCGCTTGGTGCGGGGCCTGTGTCTGCGCTGCCGCGACGGGATTTACCTCTGTGCCAGCGAGTCGGAAGGGCACGGCTCGGCGCAGGATGGGCCGCTAATGATGGCGGTGCAGCAGGTACTACAGGAGGATCGCGGGTGAAATTTGAGCCGCGCGCGGGACAGCGCGAGATCTTGGCTTATCAAGGCGGCCTGCTGGGCGTGTCGGCCGTGCCCGGCAGTGGCAAGACCACCGCGATTGTCGCCTTGGCGACCCGGCTGATCGCCGAGCGGCGCGCCGAGGGGGGGCAGGTACTGATCGTAACCTATCAAAACGCGGCTGTGGATAATGTCCGCGCTCGGATCGGCCAGCGCTTGCAAGAGATGGACATGCTCTCGGTCGGTTACGACGTGAGGACTTTGCACAGTTTGGCCTACGGCATCGTCCAAGCCAACCCTGGGCTGGTGGGGGCTGTGGCCGAGTTCACGGTACTCGACGAACGTGCCAGAGAGAGCTTGCTCGACAAGGCGGTGCGGACCTGGAACGACGACAACAAGGGGGTGTGGGGTCGTTTGGGGCCTGGGGAGTATGTGGATCAGCAGTGGGAGCAGGAGTGGCGCGACATTGCGCGGAAGGTTTCCCGCACGGTCATCACCACGGCCAAGAACCGCCGGTTGCGGGCCGAGGACCTCTTGGCGCGGATTAGTGGTCGGGAGGACGACAACCCGTTTTTGCGGGTCGGCGCGGAAATCTACCGGCTCTACCAGCAGCAAGTCGAGACCATCGGCGGCCTCGATTTCGACGACTTGGTGTGGATGGCTGTAGAGATGTTGCAGCAGTACCCGGATTTGTGCAGCCGCTACCGGCGGCGTTGGCCCTTTGTCTTGGAGGACGAGGCGCAAGACAGCGTTCCCTTGCAGGAGGAGCTGATCGCGCTATTGGCGGGGCCGGCCGGCAATTGGATCCGGGTCGGCGACCCCAATCAGGCGATTATGAGCACCTTCACCGCGGCTGATCCGCGCTATTTGCGCGACTTCTTGGAGCGCGCAGACGTCGCGGTCGCAGAGATGACGATCTCTGGCCGTTGCGCGCCCAAGATCATGGATTTGGCCAACTTTTTGGTCGAGTGGGCCGCGGTCGAACACCCGCTGGCCGAGGTGCGCCAGCGCGCTTTCCGGCCCCAGCAGATGCAGCCCACCGACCGCGGCGATCCCCAGCAAAACCCCTCGGACGCGGACAGCATCATATGGTTCCGAGAATACAACAACCGCCACGATGAATTCGAAAGCATTGCGCGCCGGGCCAAGGGCTTTGCCGAGGGCAATCCGAGCTTGACGGTAGCGGTGTTGGTGCCGACTAACCGCATTGGCTACGACATGGCCGAACGCCTGCGCCAAGCCGGAGCGGACTTCGACGAGGTCCTGCAAAGCCCGCGCTCGGCACGGCGGGTGGGTGAGGCTCTGTGCACAGTGTTAGATTTTATCGCTGATCCTTTGGGGCGCAATCAGTTAGAGCGATCCTATCGCGCCTTGGTCGGCTTTTGGCCCGGGCCGAGTGGGCCGGGGAACGAGGAGGCTGTGGCCATGTTGTTGCGCAGTTGCTATCGGCCCGAAGCACTGCTCTATCCAGAAGCCGGTCAGCGCATGGAAGCGGCTTTACCCCCGGTGGATCACATCGAGCCGCAGGATTTGGAAGCTATTGACCTCCTGTGTGGTTATCTGCGGCGCTGGCTGCGGGCGGTCGCGCTGCCGGTGGATCAGCTTTTGATGACGGTCGCCCAAGATTTGCTAGTGGAGGAAGTAGATATGGCGCGGGCGCAGCAACTGGCGGTCTATGTGCGCATCCGCGCCGACCAAAACACAGACTGGCAATTGCCCGAGTTGGTGGGAGAGCTGAGCGAAGCCGTGCAGGGCCGGGCGGGCGCACTCGCTGAGGCCGAGGACGCATTGGCACCTCAGCCCGGGCGGATTTTTCTGACGACCATGCACAAGGCCAAGGGGATGGAGTGGGATTTAGTTTATGTCATGGGGGTTGATGGCGATTGGTTCCCCCACGACCTCGACGCGCGGTTTTTGGGCGAGTACGAATTCTTAGGTGGCGACCCCTGCGAGGATGCAAAGGCCGAACTATTGGACTTGATCGGCGAAATCGGGTCGAGCCGGTTGTCGGCTACTGATCGCTCGCACGCGGAAGTGATCGCCGAGCGGCTGCGGCTGCTCTACGTGGCCATTACCCGTGCGCGGCGCTATTTGGTCCTGAGCTGGAGCCGCCAGATTCCGCGTGCGACGCGGATGCAGCCCGCGCCCATGGCCGAGGTGTTCCGCCAGTTGCAACTCTATTGCGAACAGCAGAGCCGATGATACCGCAAGGATTCAATTACAGCCAGAGTAGCCTGACGGCCTTTGCGCGCTGTCGGCGGCAGTTCTTGTTGCGCTATGTCGAGCGGTTGGCGTGGCCAGCGCCGCTGACCGACCAACTCGACGAGTGGGAGGCCGCAGCCGACCGGGGGAGGGCGTTCCATCAGTTCGTGTTGCAGGAGAGCTTGGGCATGGATGTGGAAGACGCAGTGCAGCGGAGCCGCGATCCGCTGTTGGCCGCTTGGTGGCGCAATTGGCGCGAGCAGCCGCCGGTTGTGCCCGAGGGGGCGGTGTTCGGGGAAACCATGCTCTCCGTGCCTCTAGCCGGGCGGCGTCTCGTCGCCAAGTTCGACCGCGTGGTTCTGGCCGACGATGGCCGCGCTTGGATATTCGACTGGAAGACTGGCCGCAAAAAGCCGGAGCAAGTCGCTTATGAACAAAGCTGGCAGACGCTGGTCTATCGCTTTGTCTTGGTCGAGGCTGGCGCGGTCTTGAACGAGGGCCGATCACTGACACCTGATGATGTGACGTTGGTCTATTGGCACGCGCAGTATCCGCAGGCTCTGCAGCCGATTACCTATTCGGCCGCCGAACACGAGCGGGCGCGGGCGCTTTTGTCGGAGGCGATTGCCGATATTGAGGCCCTTCCAGACGCGGAGGCGTTCGCCAAGACCGACGACGAGAGCGAGTGCCAGCGCTGCGAATTTCACACCTATTGCAACCGACCAGCGGCGCGGAGCGACGATTGGGACATCGACGAGGACGAGCTGGACTGGGAGCAGATTCCCGAAGCAGAGCTTTGACGCGGGTCAGCCTTTGAGCGCGCCGAGTTGGATGCCGCGCACGAAGAATCGCTGGCCAAAGACAAAGAGCACGATCATTGGCAGCATCATCAGCACGCTTCCCGTCATCAACAGCGAGTAGTTGGTCCCCTGTGAGGAATCGAAGTAGCGCAGGGCCACCGGCAGGACTCGCATGTGCTCGGAGTGGGTGACGATCAGCGGCCACGTAAAGGACTGCCAAGTGCCCATAAAGGAGAAGATCGAGAGGGTGATCAACGCTGGCTTGGATAGGGGCATGACGATGGTCCAGAAGGTCTTCCAGAGGTTGGCACCGTCGATTTCAGCGGCCTCCTCAAGCCCCCTAGGTAGCCCAGTCATAAACTGGCGCATCATAAAGGTGCCAAAAGCAGTGAACATGGCCGGGATGATGAGTGCTTGGAACGAGTCGAGCCAGCCGAGGCTTTTGAGAATCACGTAATTGGGCAGCAAGGTGACGATCCCGGGGACCATCAAGGTGGCCAAGTAGAGCAGGAAGATGGCGTCGCGATAGCGCCATTCGAGGCGGGCAAAGGCAAAGCCAGCCATGGCCGAGGTCACCACTTGGCCGACCATCACGCAGACGGCGACAAAGAGGCTGTTCCAGCCGTAGAGCGAGAACTTGATGTCCTTGTCGCGCAAAACCCGGATGTAGTTGGACCACATGAAGCGCGGCTCGCTGATCTGCAACACGTCACTGCCGTACACAATGCGCAGTTCGTCCTCACCGGGGAAGCGGGCGTAGAGGACGTCGCTTCCGACTTTTTCCGTCAGCGGGTCGTCGTCGCTTCTGAGCAGGGGAAAGGCCGAGCGAAAGGGAATGGTGTTGCCGTCGGCGTCGAGAATCGGCTCTTTGGCTTGGACGTCCAAAACCGGATCCCCGACGCGATCCCAAGAAATGTCGCGGTAGGTGTAAGCCTCGCCGTTGGCGCGCAACAGCGGGGTGCCATCGGCAAGCTCGACCGAGGCCGGCGGTAGCTGCTCGGCCGTGCGCCAGTTTTTGCGCTGCTGCACGAGCCGCTGTTGCCACTTGTCGCGCAGGGCTTCGGTCAGCAGCAGGGGATCACTATCGACGAGGACTGGGTTCCAGCGGTTTTTGTACACGGCGAGGCCGCCGCGCTCTTCGACGTTTTTGCCGGGGATGGGCTGGCCTTCTGGGTCGTAGATCAGGCGGCCCTGCTGATCGCGGATGGGGTCGCCGGGGGCACCGAGTATCACTGGGTTGCCGAGGGTGATGCGGATTGGCTCGCCTTGAGCGTTGAGCAGCGGTTGGCCATCGCGGGTCCGCAGCAGGTCGCCTTCGTTGCCGAGGCGCACTTCTTGCGGCCAGACATGACTTTGGAAAACCTCGTTTTCGCTCTTGAGCGAGGTGAGCACCATCCACAGGAACGGCACGAGCGTGGTGAAGCCGAAGAGGACGAGCAGCCCGTGGCTCAGCGAGTGGATTGAGGTCGTTTGCGCAACTTTGGCCATGCGCCTTTCCCCTCAGTTGACCGCGCCCCGACCGAAGCGCCAGTTGAACAGCGTGATGGTGAATATGATGACAAACATAAACCAAGCTACGGCGGCCGCGTACCCAAACTCTAGGTTTTCAAAGGCCGAGCGATAGATGTAGTAGCCGAGCGTGACCGTGTTGTCCCCGTCCTTGCCCGGGCCGCCATTGGTCATCAAGTAGGCGATTTCAAAGCCTCCTTGCAGCCCGCCGATAATGGACATGACGCAGATAAAGAAGGTCGTAGGGGCGATCATCGGCCACGTGATGTGCCAAAATTGCTGCCACTTAGAGGCTCCGTCGATGTCTGAGGCTTCGTACAGCTCCTCGGGCACATTGGCAAGGGCCGCGAGGTAGAGGATCATATTGCCCCCGCCCATGGACGCCCAGATGCCCATAAAGATGATGGCCGTCTTGGCCCAATAGGCGGCTTGTTCTATGCCCAGCCAAGAAAGCCAGCCCAAATCGACGCTACTGGAAAGCCAGTTGGGCAAGTCGTCGATGCTGTTGAGACCAGCGAGGAGGGGCAGGCGTCCCGACAGCCAAGCCCAGAAGCCGCCGTACTCGTATGGGCCGATGATGACCCAATAGAGTGCAAAGGCCGAGAGGAGAGCGAACAGGACTTGGGCGGGTCGCTCAGACTTGGCCTTGTGCGCTAGAGATTTCAGGACCAAGCCTATCAGTAAGAGGATCGTTACGCGCACGGCGAGCGAGAAGTAGGGCCACGAGAGGATGGGCAGCAAGATCGAGTTGACGAGGCCGTACTTGGGGTTGTAAAGCCACTTCCAGAGTAAGAACAGCGCAACCCCATTGGTGACGGTGGGGAGGTAGAAAACCGTGCGATAGACGATGATGCCGCGCAGCTTTTGCGAGAGGACGATGGCCAAGAGGAGCGAGCCGCCGATGGACAGGGGCAAGCCTATCATGAGAAAGACCGTGTTGTAGAGATAAAACCAGAGCTTGGGGTCGGTCAGTAGCCGAATAAAGTTGTCGAAGCCAATGAAGCGAGGCGCAGAGAACGTGTCCCACTGAAAGAACGCGAGGCCAAAGGAAAAGAACACCGGCAGGGACGTGAAGATCAAAAACCCGGTCAGATTGGGCGCGAGGAAGAGCAGCGCCCAGCGCAGAATTCTTTTTTCGCGGGGCTTCAAGCGTCCATCTCCGCGCGTTGCCGCCGTGCGTAAAACGCCAAGCCGACGCCGATTGCCACTAGGAGGATCGCGATTCCGAGGAGATCGAGCACATGGCTGCGGCTGGAGAGCGTGCGGTTGCGCTTAGCTTTGGCCAAGGACTCGCGCATGCGGGCGGACATTTCAGTGACGGCTGCTTGGCCGACCGTGGGGTTGCTCACCGCGCTCTGGTCGGGCATGCGGCCGAGAAATCGGTAAGTCTGGCGGGCTGTTGAGTCGGCAGGCTGGTAGGCCGCGTTGATGAGGTTAGTGCCCAGCGCGCCCTGCAAACGGGTAATGTCAAAAGCAGCCCCGTAGGCTGCGGCCTGCTCTGCGACTGGGTGATCCATGGCGTCGAGCAGGGCCGAGCGGTGTTGGTCCTCGTCGGGGAATTCGGGATCGGGCTGCGAAAAATAGCGCTCCGAGAACTGCTTGCGACTGCCGAAGGCATCTGCGTCCTTGGTCAACAGGTTGTTGAAATCCGGGCTGGACAAGTATTCTAAAAAGTAAAAGGCCTCCCGCTCGTGCTGCGTGCCCTTGCGGATGGCCGTCACCCGCCCGCCCATCTCGCCCGCCTTGCCCCGGTGGCGGCCGGTCTCGCTGATTTCGCCCCAAGGGCCGTTGCGCAGACTCGGGTTGGCGCGGATCTCGGGGTCGCTCATCCAGCGTTCCCACTCCTCGTAGGGCACGTAGCGAGGCATGGGGTAAATCTCGGTGGTAAAGCGGGCCTCGCGGCGCACCTTGATCAGCCCCCAGCGGCCGATGAGGATGGTGCCCAATTTGCCCGCCGAATACAGCCCTAGGATGGATTGTCCGCCCCAACCGCCACCGCCTGTTTGCGCGGATTGGTCTTCGGCCGAGGGCACGACGTGGAAGGTGTTGACTAGATCGTACAGATACTGGGCGGCTATGGCACCAGCTGGAGAATCGAGGGCGATTTCGGTGCCATCGTCGTTGAGGAAGCTGCCACCGGCTTGGTAGATGAAGTTGTTCAACCCCCCGCCAAAGCCCGCCCCGCCCGAGCCAAAGGTCTCATAGCGCCGACCATCGGCGCTCTTTTTAGTGAGGGCCTGACACAAGAGGACGTAGTCCCACCAAGTCCAGTGGTTCCACGGCAAGGGCGGCATGGCCAAGTTCTGCGCTTGGCGTTCGCGCTGGACTGCGTCGTAGAGTGAGCGGTTGAGAAAGGTGACGCTGACGGTGACGTTGTTGGGGACGGCAAAGATGCGAAAGCGGTCGTATTCGTCGGCTTCGGCTGGTGCATCGGCTACGGGTACGGCGAGGGCATTGCGCCGATGCAGCCAAAAGTCGTCGAGGTTTAGCTTGGCCTCGCGCATGTAGTCGTTTAGTTCGACCATGACGCCCTTGGAAGCATAGAGCGCGAAGGTCGCATAGCTATAAATGTCGAAGACGTCCGGCCCGGAGCCAGCCGCGGCTTGGGTGAGGATTTTTTGCACATCCGCGCTTGGGTCGAGGACGACGCGCACTTTCTTGTCTTCGTAGAGCCGGTTGAAGAGGGCCATTTGTTCGGTGCGCGCCGGGTTGGGGTCAGAGGCCCAGCGGATGACAGTGTACTCGCCGCCCGCGGACGGGTCGTCTGGATAGACGGATAAGCCCCAGCGGTTAAGGGCGTACCAACCGACCAAGATCAGGGCGAGGACGGCGATGGTCGTAGATAGATCGCGCAAGAGAAAACCTGTTGAAGATGCGAGGCGAAAGGGCCAAGTGTAAAAAAAAATGTGAGATTGTCAATGCGGGAAGCCGAGAGTAATTCAATAAATATGGAAATAGGTAAATAAAATTTCTTGACAGGTATGTGGACAGGTTATAAATTGACCACTTCTTCGTCTCTCGTTCTATCAACCTTGCAAAGGAGGGTTCCCTTGAAGAGACTAAGCCTTCTAGCCTTGGTTGCGGTGATGGCTGCTTCGGCTGCTTTCGCGCACCAAGCTAATTATTTCGCGCCGCAGATTCCCAACCCCGACAACATGGTCATCGACGGCAATGATGACGACTGGGCCTGGATTGATCCGGCTTTCGCCATTAACCCCGACACCATGTTCGAAATTCTCGGTAGTGAGTGGCCCCCGGCCAAAGATGACTGGGACTGCATTCTCTACGTAGCTTGGAGTTCGGCCCCCGACAATTCGCTGTACTACTTTGCTCGGGTTACCGATGACTCGCTGGGCCTTTTCGTCGAGAACCCCCAAGAGTATTGGAAGGACGACTCGCTGGAAATCATCGTCGATGCCGACCACTCGAGCGAGAACTTCAACGAGACCGAGATGACCTCTGGCCAGCAGTACGGCATCCGCGTTCTGCCCGCCGCCGGTCAGAAGGACACTTGGATCTTCAACGTGCCGCAGGAGAGCATCCTGTGGTCCACCGAGCGTCCTTGGTTCGTCTATGAGTGGACCCTCGATCCGCCGGACGCCCGTCCACTGGAGCAGCCCGCTGGTAGCTCAGTGACCTACACCTACGAGGTCAAGCAGGCTGTGTGGACCTTCCACGACAAGACGGGTCCCGACGCCAGCGCTCGCCACAACTTTGCCTCCGATCAGATCATCGGTCTGACCTTCCAGTTTGACGAGACCGAGAATCCCGAGGTGGGCCGCGAGAAGCAGCCAGGCACGACGCCGGTTAACGGCGCGTTCCAGGACAACTCGAACGGCTCGGACTTCATCACAGTGGAGACCGAAGGCGCTACGGGTGGTACAGGCGGCACGACGAGTGTCGAAGCCGATAGCTGGGGTCGGATCAAAAGCTACATGGTCCAATAAGGCGCACCCTAGCATCTTCTGCTAGATCGCACATTGTGCGCAAGAGATAAAGAGAGGTGGAGGCGACTTCATCTCTCTTTATCTATCGCCTTTGCATCGCTTTCAGGAAGGCATTCTCAATGAGGATACGGAACATCGCAACGAGCGGGCTTTTGTCGGCTCTTTATCTGTTTGTGCTTGTCGGGTGCATCTCACAGGTGGGGCTGCGGCGCTTTGCAACGTTTCCCGAGCCAGTTCCGCAACAAGACGAGGCCATGACCGTCCTCGATGATGGGGCGATCGTCTATGCCAAGGATCGCTTGGAGATCTCGCTACAGGTGTTGGATGACGGATTCCTCAATCGCCAGTTCGCGGCTGATTCAAGGAAGGGCGCTGACTCGACCAATCCATACACGTATGGCAATTGGAAGCCCTGGGGCCAAGACTGGACTCCAGAGCGCTTTACCGTGGTCTTGCTGAAGGCCAAAAACTACGAGTACCCCAAGGTTTTCATCGACCCCAAGGCGCTCGTGATCACTACGTCGAACAACCGAGTATACAATGCGCTCGACGGCGGACAGCTCGAAGATCTCTTCAGCCCGTATCTGCGGGCTTATGCTGGCAACCAGCGGCAGCAGTTCGAAGCTACCACCGACCTGCTCAAACGCACTATCTATCCGCCTGATATGGTTTTTTCCGGTCAAGAATCAGTCGGGTATATCGTCTTTCCGGTTTTGCACCGAGACGTGAGCAACTTCACCGTCAACGTGCCGGACATGGCCGTGCGTTTCGACTACAAGGGCGAACCGGTGGAGACCATTGACTTAGCATTTAAGTTCCAACGCGAAATTTACTACGCTCTTCATCCCCGTGCGGAGACGCCGTAATGAATCGAGGGATGGCGGCGCGTATTGCAGTGCTGTTGTGCGCCTCGTGCGCTTGGGCCCCGTGGCTTGCTGCGGACGAATGGGTGCTTGGGGGCGGCGGTGGATTGCCGTGGGGCGATCTGGTCCAAGTTCGCGCCCAGATCGACGACCAAAGTAGCCCCGGCGCGATTCAGATCCGCGGCTTTACGCCCGACGAAAACATCATCACCACGCTCGCTTGGAAATACGGCAAGCCCAACGACTTGGTCAGCGAGGGGGATGCGGCGCTGTGGGACAATACGGCGGCTAGGAATTCCATTTCGCTGTCGATTGTCGATGGCGACGACACCACGAGCACTGCAGACCTTTTTAAAACCGCTGGCGTCGATCAAGACGGGCGCACCTTTTTTTTGGATATGGGCTCGCGCGTGCCAGCCGACAGCTTGGTCTTCTTCCCCCGGCAAGAGGGGACGTACGCCAACGGCAAGCCCTTTAGCGACGACTTTGTTCGCAAGCACCGGATTTCCGTCAGCGATGGACTGACGTACGTGAACGAGCAGCCGCTTTTCACCTTACTGCGCGACGTTCCAGTGAACCCCAATAGCGTGTTCACCATGAAATTTCCCCAACAGTTCATTCGCTTTATTCAGTTGCGCGTGGGGTCGCGGAGTCCCTTTGAGATTGCCGAATTTGAGCTCTATGGCAACGGCTTCGTGCCGCGGGCCACGTACCGGAGCCAAGTTATCGACTTGGGCGAGGTCTCCAACTACGGTACTATATCTTGGGCCCAGCGGGCGCTGGAACTAGTAGAAGGTGAGTTGATCGAGTTGCCGGATCTGGGACAGACCTCGGTCGCGGTGCGCATGAAGACGGGCCAAGACGACAGCCCACTGGTTCACTTCCAAAAGGTTGTTGACAACGAAACGCGGGCCGTGAGCCAAGTAGTGGTCTCGGAAGCGGATTACAACAAGCTGCCCTCGGGAGAGAAGGGAGATATCGAGGACGACGCTGATAACTGGAGTCCTTGGTCGTTGCCGCTCGAATCTGGGCAATTGATTCCGCTGCCCAGTCCGCGTCCCTATTTTCAGCTCCAGATCATCATGGAGAGCCAATCCGTGACACAGACAGTGCGCATCGACTCGTTGCGGATTGAGCATTCGCTGCCTCCGGCTGCTGCAGTCGTCGGCGAAATTTCCTTGGCTGACGAGCCCAACCCACCGGCCGATATCGGCGTAATCGACAAAGACGACGCCGTTGTGCTGCCGAGTATCGACGGGGGTGAAGAGGTGCTCTTCGCCTATGACGTGCGAGCTATAATAACCAACAACCAGAACGGCTTTGATGCCTTGCGCATCGACACGCCGACGCCAGCGCGCTTTGTCGGCCTGCAGATGGGCGATCCGCTTACGCCCGTGGAGCCAGATCGTGTGAGTGTGGGTGATAGAAGCCTTGAAGTGATTTTCACCAGCAACAAGATCACTTTTGACAACAATGTGCCGCTGCGCGTGCTCTTTGAAGGATCGACCGTGGTGTTCGGCACGATTTTTACTGGCACAGTCTGGGATACCCAGTCCGATATTCTCGGCCAGCCCGTGCTCGAAGGCGATGCCAATTTCGACGTCAGCACCAACTCGCTGCGCGTGGCTTTGACCCAGCAGTCCGTGGGCGAAATCGTCCGCGCGATAGAGTTTAATCCTTCGGTCTTCACGCCGAATGGAGATGGCATCAACGACCACATCGCCATCAAGTACACTGTAATCCAGATTTCCGAGCCCAAGCCTATCGAGGTGGCCATTTACGATTTGGCGGGTCGGTTGGTGCGCGTGTTGGCCGACCGCGAGCAGCCCGGCGGGATTTACACCGAGTTGTGGGATGGGCGGAGCGATGCCGACGAGGCCGTGCCTCCGGGTAGTTACGTGGTCTCGCTCTCGGTTGACAGCGGGATCGGCAACTTCAGGCGAGTCGGCGTCGTCGGCGTGGCCTATTAGTTGATAGTTGGATATGATGCTTGACCGGCAAAAATTCAAAAGGGAGGGTTACAGCGTGAGGTGCATGCTCTACGCAGTAGTTGTCACGGCCGGCGTCGCACTCCTATGCGATGCAGCTTTTGCCCAACGGGTCGGCTTTCTGACCGGACGCGAACCGCGCGGTGTGGATGTCTATGAGATGGCGATGACGCCAGCGCAGCGAAAGTGGCAATATCCGCAAAGCCTATACCACTTCTATCGTTGGACCGGCGAGGAATACAGCAATTACGCCCGCCAAAACTACGAGCGCTATGTATCTACCGAGCTTGAAGGCTTTCGCACCTACGACCTCTACGGGAACTACATCACTCGTGGCTTCGAGGTGTACAACTGGTCCATGGACAGTCCAGTAACTTCGGGTAGCACGGTGCGCAAGGGACCTAAGTACAGTAGGTGGTTTCAAAGCCTAATCGTCTCGTCGATGTCCAAGGGGCAGTTTTATTCCTCGATGACCATCGGCGAGGCCCTGCGCACCACCCTGACGCCGCTGACCTTTTCCAAGCCGGCCTTTAACGGGGTGCAGTGGGACTTTGCCGCTGATAAGTACCAGATGACCCTCTTGGCGTCGCGCTTGGCCTCCCCAGGTTCAGCCGTGCAGTTTGAAAATTCACTCGGCCAAATCCTAGGCGACATGACCAATCTCTTCGGAGCGCACTCTAAGGTGCAGCTCGGAGATTTTTCTAAGTTGGGCTTTACTTATCTCAACATTGCCAACTTCTCCACGGGTCGTAAGCTGGGCGATAACTCGCTTAAAGGCGTATTGACCGAGGCCCAAAACGGCGGCAACGTCGAGACAATCGTCTTGCGGCTCTCGGACGATTCGCCCGAAGACGGCGTAGGCGGTGCTCAGCTTTTTGCCGAGCGCATTATCATCAACGGGGTTGATCATCCCGAAATTGTCCCCTCGCCGCGCGGTGGTGTGCGGCGCGCTGGCGTCATCGAGGCCAATGGGGCGGAGACGTTGGAGCTGACCTACAATATCGCTCGCGACTTCCGCCAACAGCCCGATGATGAGATCACCACGTTTCAGGAGATCAGCGAAATCGAGTTCGAGTTGGTCATCGCCAACGACTACCGGATCGAAATCACCTCTAATCTCCAAGTCAATGCTCAGGGCGAGCCCGTGTTCTTGGAAGTCGAGCGCGCCCACGGCAACGTCAGCGATGGTTCTAATCAGCGCTTCATCCGCTTTGAATACGGCCTGCCCACCGGCAAGGATATCATCGGCTTCAACTTTGATATAGACGATATCAAGGGCTTCAATATGCGCTCGGAGCTTGCTTTCAGCCGGGCGTTTCGCCGCTTCCCCAACCAAAATTTCCAAGATCACGCTCTCGCCCAAGACCAGGGCATGGCCTACTATATCACGGCCTCGCAGGACGCTTATCCGTTTTTCGCGTACGGAGAATTCTACCGTCTGGAGCCTGAGTACCGGACCAATGCGTTTATCTCGGATGCGCGGGGTTTCATCGACTACGAACACCCAGAGCGCTATTCTTTTGAAGCGGTTGACGACAACGACGACCAGGATCGCTTTGCCGACTGGAAGCGCCTGTGGCAAAACGGCGACAATGCCTTTGGCGAATCGCCTTTTGGTACCGGTGGCCAAGCCGACCCGCAGGTTTTCCCTGGATACGATGAGAACTCGGACTTCATCTCGGACTTTAACCAAAACGACAACAGCCAGCCGGATTTCGCCGAGCCATTCCTGCGCTACAACGTCGATCCACCCGAGTTCCTCTTTGGCGTTGACATGAACAACAACAACGTCATCGATCGCTTTGAGAACGATACGTTCGCCGACTATCCCTACCGACACGACCGCGATGGCTACAACGTGTACGGGGGCGTTCACTTGACCGAAGCCATCAAGGTGACGATGGGCTATTCCACGGCCGACGAGATTAGTTCCAAGCGCAGCGCGCAGATGAGCTATGCGGTAGTCACGGGCGAGTGGAAATGGCCGGGCATTGAGGCTCGGGCTTTCCAATACGCTCGCTCGGTCCAAGACGACATCGAGGACGATGTGATCGAATGGGTCGATCCAGATGGATTCCGCGAAACCATCGACCCGCTGATTGCCCAAGACACCTTTGTTTGGACCGGCTATTTGACGTTCGATTACCTGCGCCTTAAAAACTTGAATATCTACAACAAAGTGAAGTACGACTGGTTTAATCAGCGCCGCGAGCAGGCCGAGGTCAAAGACAATCGCCTCTTTTTTGGCGCGATCAACAAGGTTGATTATCCGCTGCCGATTACCGACAACCTGTCTTTCTGGCCGCGCTACAAGAGCGTGTACCGCAAGATCAACCCAACCTTTAGCACTGACCTCGACATCACCGAGTGGTCGCAGTTTTACATGTTGACCTCGAAGTACTTCCTCCTGCCCGGAACCTTTATCGAATACGGCGTCGAGTTGAACCTCTTCCGCAATCTCGAAGAGCGCCCGGAGATCTTGCCGCCTGGATATGTCGATGACTTCACGGGTTCGGTACTGGCCTTACAGCTTTCCAACAGGTCGGCGTATCTAGGTTATTCGCTGACCATGAATACGGGCTTTCGCTGGGAGCGCCGGGCCTTTGCCGAAGCGACCGAAACCAACTCTCTGCTCTTCATTCGGGTTTTCGCAGGCCTCCAAGATTAGGGGCTACTATTTCTCTGTGGATCCAAAGCGCCCGGCGTTCTCTAGTGGAGATGCCGGGCGCTTTACTGCCTAACAACATGGACATGCGCCTTGCCGTGGTGTGGATAGGGCTAGTAGCCCTCCTCGGAGAGATCGGCTGTGGCTCCCCAGAACGCCACAGCCTCAAAAAGCCCGCCGTGCCCCAACCTCTCGCGTTCTACCAGCGCGCCTACGAGCAAAACCCCGCAGAC
The DNA here is from genome assembly GCA_022825185.1 of Candidatus Latescibacterota bacterium. The sequence continues at coordinate 16,933 of JAJDYK010000361.1, forward strand.
CCAGAGGTGCTGTTGGCCTTGGGGTGGCTCTACCTGCAAAAGGATCGCACGCGCCGCGCCGTTGAGGTGCTGTCCGAATTGGCCGCGGTTGCGCCCGACGACGCGGATGTTCACTACTATCTCGGGGTTGCCCTAGCCAAAGAGCACCGCAAGAGCGAGGCCATAGCTGCCTTTAAACGCGCACTCGAAAAGGCATCGGCCTTTGCCGAGGTGTACTGGGCCTTGGCGCTGCTGTACAACGAGCGCGGCGACGGATATGAAAAAGCGCTTGCAACGGTTGAAGAGGGGCTGCAACTGGCCGGACAGAGTGGCTATGGGCACTTCGTGTTGGGCTTTGTGCTGTGCTCACGCGGCGACAATGAAAACGCCAAGACCGCACTGCTGAAGGCCGTTGAACTCGACCCCAGTTTAGCGCACGCCCACTACTACTTGGCGCTGGTGTACTTGCGCTTGCAGGACGATCCGCAGGCCATGGCGGCCATGGAACAGACCATTGCCGCAGATCCGGGTTACACCTCGGCCTATTACAGCTTGGGCACGCTCTATGCGCGTACGGGCCGCGATGCCGAGGGCGCGCGAATGATCGAGCTTTTCCAGCAGTTGAGTAGCGCGACGATGGACGAGGATCACTACCGCCGCTTGCTCTATCGCCAAGCCGTGCCGCTGGCGACCGACAAGCAGGCGGCCACGCATTTCAACTTGGGGCTGGTTTATTTGCGCAGAAAGGAGTTGACGGCAGCACTCGAACAGTTTGAGGCGGCCTTGGCCCTTGATTCCACATACGCGGAGGCCAGCCACAACATCGGAGTGATCCATTCGCTGCAAGAGCAACACGCGGCGGCTCGGCCCTTTTTGCTACGCGCGGTCCGCCACAAGCCCGACTACGCGTTGGCCTTTGAAAACATAGGCAACAACAGCTTGGCGCTCGGCGAGTACGCGGAGGCTGTCTCCGCGTTCCGCCGCGCCTTGGCCCTCGACGGGAGCATGGTCTCAGCTCTCGACGGCTTGGGGACTGCGTTGATCCAGCAGGGGCACGTAGCAGAAGGCCGTGCGGCTCGCGCTGAGGCCGCAGCCTTGAGGGCGCAACAATAAATGTGGTTTGTACTAGTCGCTATTTGGGCGTTGGCAGGGTGTGAAAGCGAGGAGACGCGGCCTAGTTTCGTCGATGTAGCCGCCGAAGCGGGAGTCCAATTGCGCACCGTATCTGGGACGCCGCAAAAAGAGCACATCGTCGAATGCAATACGGGCGGGACGGCTCTTTTAGACTACGATCTAGACGGAGACGTGGATATTTTTATCGTCAATGGCTCGCGTATCGACGGATACGCCCCGGGCGGCGAACCTCGCGCTGAGCTATACCGCAACGACGGCGCTTGGCGCTTTACGGGCGTTGGCCGAGAGGCTGGCGTCGCGCACGTGGGCTGGGGCATGGGGGCTACGGCGGCCGACTACAATGCCGACGGGTGGCCCGATCTGTACTTGGCGAACTACGGCCCCAATGCTTTGTACGAAAACGAGGGCGACGGCACGTTCGTCGATGTGGCAGCCGAGCGGGGCGTGGACTTTAGCGGTTGGAGTTCGTCTGCGGCCTTTGGCGACTACGACCTCGACGGCGACTTGGACTTTTACTTGGCTAATTACATCGACTTTGACCCAGCGTTTCGCCCGGTTGATCCGAGCTATTGCACCTGGCGCGGGATAGATGTATTCTGCGGTCCGCGCGGGATGCCAGGCGAGCGGGATCAATTCTATCGCAATGACGGTGCTAGCGCGGGTTGGACTTTTGCCGACGCCAGCGAGGCTTTTGGCATTGCCGACTACGAATACTATGGTTTTGCCGCGCTGGCCGGTGACTGGGACGAGGACGGCGACTTGGACATTTACATTGCCAATGATTCGACGCCGAATGTGCTCTACCGCAACGACCAAGGTGCATTTGCGGATGTATCGCTCCTGTCGGCGACTGCGTACAGCGAGGACGGCCGCGAACAGGGCGGCATGGGCTTGGCGGGCGGCGACTACGATCAAGACGGCGATTTCGACCTCTTCGTTACTAATTTTTCGCACGACAACAACTCGCTCTACGACAACAATGGCCGGGGATTTTTCACCGATGCCAGTTTTAGTTCGGCGCTAGGCCGTGCGAGCATCAGCTCTTTGGGGTGGGGCACGGGTTTTTTCGATTGCGACAACGACGGCGACGACGACCTGTTCGTCGCCAACGGCCACGTGTACCCGGCTGTTGACCACCGAGATTTGGGGACTCGTTACGTCCAGCGCAATCATCTGTTTGAAAATCGCGACGGCGCATTTGTCGAGGTCGGTACAGCCTCGGGCCCGGGCCTAGCAGTAGAAAAGTCGAGCCGTGGCTCGGCCTTCGGCGATTTGGACAATGACGGCGACTTGGACATTGTGATAGTCAATATCGACGACACACCGACTGTACTGCGCAACGACGGGGGCAATCGCCACAACTATCTGATGGTGAGACTGCTCGGCGATGGGGGCAATACAGACGCCATTGGTGCGCGAGTCTCAGTCTCGGTGGATGGAGCGGTGCAGATGCGGGAGGTGCGCGCCGGCACGAGCTACCTGTCGCAGGACGATCTGCGGCTGCACTTCGGCTTAGGAGCGGCGACCGAGGCCGATCACCTTGTGGTGCGCTGGCCCGATGGAGTGGAAGAGCGCCTCGACGGGGTGGCGGGCAATCGGCTGATCACCATCCAACGCGGCGCGGGCCTCGTCGCCGAAGGGTTTGGACCGGTGTCGAGGCTGAGGCCGTGAAGGTGCGCTACGGAATGGTCCTGCTGCTTTGTTGCAGTGCTGCGGCGGAATCGCGCTTTGTCGATATCGCGCAATCGGCTGGAGTCGATTTCATGCACCGCAGCGGCGCGACCGGTGCGCGCTATTTGCCCGAGACCTATGGCTCTGGGGCCGCGTTTTTGGATTTCGATGGCGATGGTGCACCCGATCTGTACTTGGTCAACGCCGGGCGGCTGCCTCAGTTGTCGAATGCGCCTGAAGCGGCCAACGCGCTTTTTCGCAACGAAGGTGCGGGTCGCTTCTCAGAGCAGACAGCGCGAGCTGGCGTCGGCGACCGAGGCTACGGCATGGGGGCGACCGTCGGCGACTACGACAACGATGGCTGGGCCGACCTCTACGTTACCAATTTTGGGCCCAACGTACTCTTCCAAAATCGCGGTGCGGGTCGCTTTGCCGACGTTACAGCTACAGCCGATGTTGGCTGCCCGGGATGGGGGACGAGCGCGGCCTTTGCCGATGTGGATCTCGACGGAGATTTGGACTTATTCGTCGGCAACTACCTAGACTATCCGACCGAGAACCCGCTCGTATGCCGGATCGGCAACAGCGAGGAGCGGCTCTACTGCGACCCGCGCAAGTTCGACGGTCAGGTCGATCGCCTCTATATCAACGAGGGCCGCGTTTTTGCCGACCGCACCGAGGCTTTCGGCCTCGTCAGCGTGGCTGGCAAGGAGTTGGGGGTCGTCTTTGGCGACTACGATCAAGACGGCGATCCCGATCTATATTTGGCCAACGATCTCGTGCCCAACATGCTTTACCGCAACGACGGCACGCGCTTTGTCAATCGAGGTCTTGCCAGCGGCACCAGCCTCAACGGCGAAGGGGTCGCTGAGGCCGGGATGGGCGTTGACATGGCCGATGCAGACGGCGACGGCGACTTGGATTTGTTCGTGACCAACTTCCAGTGGGAAAGCAATACCCTGTATAGCAACTTGGGTGGGGGGTTCTTTGCCGACGCGACCGTGGCGTCGGGCATCACTCGTGCCAGCATGGCCTTTTTAGGGTTTGGCACGGGATTTTTCGACTGCGATAACGACGGCGACCTCGACCTGTTCGTCGCCAATGGCCACGTGTACGACAACGTGGAAAAGGTCGATCGAGCGGCTGATTACGCGCAGCGCAATCAGCTACTCGAAAATGTCGGCGAGGGCCTCTTTGTTGATCGCAGTGACCGCGGCCCGGGTCTCGCGCTGGTGCAGGTCAGTCGCGGTACTGCATTCGGCGACATCGATAGCGACGGCGACTTGGATATTGCGGTGAACAACTCCAACGAGCGGCCAGCTCTGTTGCGTAACGACGCAGATGGCGGTGGATGGTTGGGGCTTAGGCTGCGGGGCGCGGCGAGCAATCGCGACGCCATTGGGGCACGGATCGCGCTGACGACTGGTGGTCGCACCCTCGTGCGCGAGGTTCGCCGCAACGCGAGCTATCTGTCGTCGAACGGCCCTCGCGTGCTCTTTGGCCTCGGGGATGCCGAGGTCGTCGAGCGGGTTGAAATTCGCTGGCCATCCGGTGCCGTCCAAGTAGTAGAGAATCTGCCGGGGCGGCAATACGTGACCATAGAGGAGGATACGAGTCAGTGACTAAATGGATTTCGTTTGCACTGGGCATTGCGCTGGCCGTCGGCTGCGAGACAGAGCCGGAAGTTCCGCCCGTTCAGCCGGTAGTGCAGCCACCTCCGGTTGAGGATCCGTTGCTGGTCGGGCGCGCTCTGTTGCGGCAGAAGCGCTACGCGGACGCGCTTGAGGTGTACGGAGAAGCGCGGAAGCGCCATCCGCAGTCGGGCGAGGTGCTGGCTACGCTGGGCCGGATCCACTTGGCTTTGGGCCAGCCCGAAGAAGCGATCCAATTCTACGAAATGGCCGTGGCCCTCGAATCCGACCAGCCCGAATGGCTCGTCGCCTTGGGCAATGTGCATTTGAAGCTGAGCCGCTACGACGAAGCCCACGCCGCGTTTGCCTCGGCCTTGGCCTTGGATTCAACGTACGCGCCAGCGCGGCGCAACAAAGCGGCGGTGTACAGCAAGCAGGGGCGGTTGGGCGACGCCGCGCACGAATACGAGCGCGCCTTGGCGCTGCGGCCCGAGCACCTCCACACCCGCTTTAACCTCGGGCTGGTGTACGCCAGTTTGGGCCGCTATGCAGACGCCAGCGAGGCCCTGCAACAGGTCTTGGTGGCAGCGCCGAAAAACGCGCGTGCGCTCTACGCGATGGGGGAAATCAAGGTCCATGAGGGCGATGACGAGGGGGCCATCGAGTACTTTGAGCGCACACTGGCAGCCGACACCACATACGCGGAGGCCCATCTGCAATTGGGGAGGATCCAGATGGGCCAAAACGAGCTTGCGGCTGCGGCCGAGCGCTTTCGCCGGACTATCCTAATCGAACCTGGGCTGGCCGAGTCCTTCCGTCTGCTGGGCCAGATTCACCTGCGGCAGGGCCGCGAGACAGCCGGTGAAAAATCCCTCGCCGCCTACGAGAAGGTCAAGCAGGTCGAGGGGGATATCCAGCGTTATCGCGAGCAATTGCGCAGCGATCCAGACGACGCCGACGCCCATTACAGCTTAGGTTTTATATACAACCGCTTGGGGTTTACCGGCGTGGCTCTGCCGCACTACGCCCAAGCCGTGCGGATCCATCCCGGCCACGTGCGGGCGCTGAACAACATGGGCAACATCTACTTGCGCACCGGACATTTCGATCAAGCGGCAGCGGCCTATCAGCAGATCATCGAACAAAACCCCGAGCACGTGGCCGCCTTTGCCGCGCTCGGGCAGGTCTATTTGAACCAGCAGCGCACGGATGAGGCCATTGCCATGCTCAACCGTGCGCTCGCGCTCGACGAAAACTGGCTCGGTGCCCACCAAGCTTTGGCCGAAGCCTACAAGCGGCTGGGGCAGATTGCCAAAAGCGAAGAACACAAACGCATGGCCGACGCCTTGCTTAGAAAGCAGAAAGATGACCAATAACGCGAGAAAATGGGTAGGGCTTGCAGCCTGCGCATTCCTTTTTTGTTGTGCCCAAGAGCCAGAGGCCCCGGTCGCCGAGGGGGGTGGTTTAGTGGTGATTGGTACCGCCTTGGCCCAAGTCGGCGACGACCTAATTGACGAGCGCGAATTCCGCCGCTACGAAGCCCGGATCCAACCGCAGCACCGCTCGCTAGCGCAAGGTGTGGAAAAGCACCGCGAGCACCTGATAAGTTTGATTGACATCAAGCTTATGGTGCGCGAGGCGTACGCACGAGGCCTGGACAAAAACCCCGAATGGATCAAGGCTGTGGAACTCGCCCAGCACAAGGCCATGATCGAAGCCTATCTACGCGAGCAAGTCGGTCTGCAAATCGAGATTTCCGAAGACGAGTTGCGAGCCAATTTTGCCGCGCATCCGGCCCGCCACGCCGTGCGCGGGGCGCACATCTTGCTCGACAGCCGTGATCGCGCTGATTCCATCTACGCGGAAATCGAATCCGGCCGGACTACTTTTGAGGACATGGCGCGCAAGTACTCGCTGGACGAGGCGACTGCGACCGAGGGGGGCTGGTTTGACTCGTACTATGCCTTCGACCGGGTCTCAGACCGAGTGTACGAGCGCGTGTTCTCGTTGGATGTAGGCGAGGTCAGCCAGCCCTTCCGCACGCCCCAAGGCTGGGAAATCGCCAAGGTAGTAGATAAGAAGTTGGTGCCTTTTGAAAAGTATCGCTCGGTGATCCAGCGGGCGACTTTTCTCGAAAAAATTGAGAACTTGCGCAGCGATCACATCGATAAGCTAGTCGTCGAGAGCGGCTTGCGCCCGGTGGGGGAACAGGTGGGGCGCTTTGTCGCGGCTTGGAACCAACAGCCTGGTGCGCCGCAGCTTGCGCCCGAGGAGTGGGCCGCCCCGCTCTACGAGTACGAGGGCGGCGTTATCACCGTGCAGCAGGGCAGCAACTTGTTGCACAATACGCGGCTGGGCCGCGCCCAAATCGACAGCGCCTTGCTCGACGACCGGATTCGCCGCCGTGGGGCACCAGACCTGCTGTTGGGTTTGGCGGCCGAGCGCGGAGGATACGCCGAGCGGCCCGAGGTGCAGGAGAAGGTGACAGCCGAAAAGGAGCGGTTGCTGCTGCAAGGGCTGTGGGAAGAGTTGCTCGAAGACGCCTTAGAGGTGAGCGAAGAGGAAGCGCGCGCCCACTACGAGGCGCATCCAGAGATGTTCTGGGCACCAGAGGAAATCATCATCCAAGAAATCATGGTCGCCGACGAGTCGCTCGCCCAAGAGCTGCTGGAGCAAATTCGCGCTGGGGCTGATATGGCCGCGCTGGCAACCAAGCACAGCATCCGCCGCGACGCAGATGAAAACGGCGGCCTCTACGCGCTGCGCGCATTTGAAAAGATCGTTTACAAGGAGCTGATGGACGCGGCTGTATCCGCGCCCGAAAGGGGGTTGCAAGGTCCGATTGAACTAGTCGATCCCTTGCCGACTTCTCTGCGCGATCCTCAGCCTTTGGAACGGGCCTTTTCGATCTTCAAGGTCTTGCAGCGCCGGCCCAAGCGAGTGCAAGAATACGAATTGAGCCAACAGAAGGCCCACTACTTGGCTCGCCAAGAAAAACAGCAGCGCGAATTGCGCACCCTCAACTTGCAGTTGCGCGACAAATGGCGCGATGCATGGGGAATCAACAACGAAGTGCTCGAAAAATACGCGCTGGTCAAGCCTTCATAAAAAGAAAACAGCGCCGCTTCCGTAAATTTTTTATACTATATCTATCTAGTATATCGGGAGAGTAAAACCATGAAACGTCTAGCGAATTCTTGGCTTTGGTTCCTCGCCGCAGCATCAGCTACGGCCGCGGCGGCGGACATTTCTTTGTGGCAGATCGGCGGCAGCGGCCTTCGCTGGGCTGATAGCGACTCGGCCCAGGTAATGATTGACTTTGCCGGACCTCACAACTCGATCCAGCCAGTGCTGGTCAGCTCGGATACGACGGTCTTTCCCCTGCTCGAGAATTGGTCGCCGAAAAAGGCTCCGGACGAGCTAGGTTTTGTCGATGGCGAGCGGCCCCGTGCCTGGAAAGGTTGCTGCGGCACCTCTTCGACAGTTGACAACGCGCTCAACCTCATCGACGGCAATGGCGCGACGTACAATCCGGTGACCAGCAACAGCATTAACAGCGAGTACTACACCATTGATTTGGGCGTGCCGGTGCCGCTGTTCCGCTTTGCCATGAGCACGCCGGACAAGGGGTTTTTCCGCTCGGACGGGACCCCGCTAGAAGAAGACGCCATCCCGGCCTTTGAGGTGTCGATAGCCCCAGACACCAACAACGACGTGCTGAACACGTCCAACCCCATCGGGGAAGTCATCGTCGAGGCGCGCGAGAATGTGGTCCCCAAGATAGCCACAGATTTTCCCTTGCAATACGTGCGCTATGTGCGCTACAAGCGCAAGAATTCAATCCTCGACGAGGCGACGAATCAGTCGTCTGGGCATTCGGGCACGGCGCGCAAGGGGACGGTGGCCGAGTTTTTCCTCTGGGGAGAGGGCATTCCCAAGCGAGCCACGTACAAGACGCTCATTTTTGACCTCGGCACAGTCGTCAACTTCGGTCGGCTTTTCTGGAAGGCCACGCCCATGCGCCTAGTCAACGGCGTGGCCGAGGAAGCCCCGGATGCCAACGTGCAAATAGAGGTCGAAGCACGCACTGGAATCGACTCAGATCCGGATATCTACTACGAGTTTACGGATATGGGGACGCGCGTCGTAGTTGAGCAAGCCCGCTATCAGGGCGTGCTGAAAAACCAGAGCGCGGCTATTACGAATGCCGACGGGCTGGGCGGCACTCTGACCCTTTCCACGCGGCCTAAGCCGGGGCTCCGCGCTGGCATTGAGTACGACCAACAAAACTGGACATTCTGGTCTTTTCCGACCACTGAATCCGATCAACCCCTCAACCTCAACCGAGGGTCGTATTTGCAGGTCAAGGTGGTGCTGCACAGCGAGCGATTCGACGAGTTTGTGCGCCTCGATTCTCTGTGGATAGAGACCTCGCCGATCTTGGCAAGTCGCGTCGTGGCCGAAGTGGCCGAGCTCGGCCAGCCCAACCCGGCGCGCGGTGTGGCCGAAGTTCCCTTGGGAGAGATGACGGACTTCGCCTACGACATCAAGGCGGAATTCGCGGCTGGTGAGGGGGGGTTTGACGCCCTGCGGATTAGCACGGGTAGTGCGCAAACCGAGTTCAAAGGGCTGGAAGTAGATGGAGTCGCAACCGATCCGGCTGGGATAGAGATTGTGGACGACGGCTTTGAGGTACAGTTGCCGCAGCGCATAAGCAGTGCCTACAATCCGAATTTACGGGTGACCTTTGCCGCTGAGGTATTCGACTTTGCGCGCACCTTTGGCGGCGAGGTCTTCAACTCCGGTGGCACCGAGCTACCGCAGCCTGTCGAAAGTGGGGACGTCAGCGATGCGATCGGTACCAACAGTCTGCGGGTTTTGGCTGCGAGCGCGGCCAATCCGCAATTAGTGCAAGATGTGCAGTTTTCCAGTGGCGTGATCACCCCCAACGGCGACGGGGTCAACGACGAGTTGGTCATTTCCTACTCGCTTTTTGCGCTGCCGCAATCGGTGCCAGTGCAATTGCAAGTGTTTTCGCTGGACGGTCGCCGGGTGGCTCAAGTCCAGCGCGGCCAGCAGGGGTCCGGCCCCCAGCAATTGCACTGGGATGGTCGCGACCAGCGCGGTGAGACGCTCGCCCCGGGCCTGTACCTTTTGGGTGTCGGCATTGAAGCCGAAGACAAGAGCGCCCTACAACTGCGACCCATCAACATCGCTTACTGAGGAAAGCACTCATGTACAATCGCGCCATCGCCTTAGTGATGATACTCGCCTGCTACGCGCACGCTGAGTTTCTCACCTTTGACAGCCAAGAGGCTTGGGAGGCCAACTGGTCGCTCAAGCCGCAGTTAAACGTCTTCACCCCAGAGGGGCACTTGGGGCTGATCAAGTTCCACAAGGACATCAACGCCGCGCTCGACGCCCATCTCTTCGTCCACCCGACCAATGAGCGCGGGGATGTGGCCGGCGGCATCTGGTCGGCGCTGAGTAACCCCAACGCCGCTCCCCGAATCATCGACGGGGATGCCGCCACCTTTTGGCAGCCAGCCGGCAGCGACCCGCTCGACAAGTGGATCGTGCAAATTGACCTAGGCCGCGCAGTACTGGCCAAAGAGATCCGCATCCACTTCCCCGATGAAGAAGGAGCCAAACCTTTCCGTCAGTTCAGCATTTTCGCCTCTACGGGTGCCCACGTGGCGGCTTTAGAGGATGTATATCGCTTCGCGCCGATCTACCGCACGACTAAACCCAACTTGGATACGTATGTCAGCTTTGGGTTCAAACCGGCCGTGGAGGATACCACCCGTGCGGTGGAACAACTAAGCGCCGCCGGAGGCAGCGCGGACTTTACCGCTCCGGAGTTTACCGGCGATGCCAATACTGCCACCACGGGAGGCCGCAACAAGGTAGTGGCGACCGGTCAAGCGGATTCGCGGGTGGCCGCCAATTCGAGGTGGCAGATGATCCAGTTCATCCGCTTCCTCGTCGATGAACACCAACTCGACGGCGCGCTCGCCGAAATTGAGGTCATTTCTGTCGGCGACAACATCAGCCTTGGGGTCGAGGCAAAGGGTGGCACGTACATCAATGGCTCGCGGGCGACCGACCCCTTCTTTTGGCTCGACGGCAACCTCAATACGTACGGGGTCATCGAGGTGCATCAGCAGTTTACCGAGTCGCGCGGCACGGCCCTTGAAGGGGGCTTGTGGTGGCAGGTTGATTTGGGGGCGACCTACTGGGTTGACGACGCGTTCGTCTATTGGCAAAAGGCCGGCGAGCGTCTGGCCGACTTCCGCTTGGGTACCAACAACGCCGGCACGGGGTACACCTTTTTCTCTTCTGACGGCACCAAGACCCTGACCGGAGATATCGACTTTGATACGTGGATTTTTGAACCGGAGTGGACCAATGCCCGCGAGCAATACAAGCGGCACTACCGGTATTTGTTCAATCCGCGCAAGGTGCGGCATATCTTCTGGCTGGCCCTACACGACTTGGGCTGGCGTGCTCATCCCATGGAGCTACAGATGTTCTCCCCAGGCCACCCGGCCGAAGTCGTGATCCAATCCAATTTTTTGGACCTGAGCGCACTCGCTGGCGACGGACAGCCCAAGGTAATCAAGGCCCTCCACTACGACGCCGATCTACCGCCCAATACTCAGATCGAACTGCGCTCCCGCTCGGGCAACGAAATGGGCGAGGTGTACACTTTTCACAACAAGATCGGCGAGGTAGTAACTGAGGAGAAGTGGAACAGCTCGCCCAAGGTGCTGCGGGGCCGAGTGGATACCTCGGTCGTCGTCGGGGAGGCTTGGAGTGAGTGGAGCAACGTGTACAAGCTGTCGGGCGAGCCTTTTAAGTCGGATTCGCCGCGCAAGTTCGTACAATTAGAGTTGGTTATGAGCACGGAAGACCCCGCAGTGGCTCCCACGGTGCGCTCGGTCGAGCTGGAGTTCGTCGATGCGCTGGTTTACGAGGCGCATGGGTCAATTCTGCCGCGCCAAGCCAAGCCTAACGAGGACACCCGTTTCACCTATATGCTGTGGCCGTCCGTGGTCCCAGAAAACACGGGCTTTGATCGCCTGCGCTTGGTTGTGCCCGACTTGGTGCGAGCCGATGAAGTCGAGGTGACAGTCGCTGGTCAGGTGGTTGCTCCGACGGCTATGAACATTGCCGCGGATTCGCTGCTGATCGACTTGCCGCAGGTAGTCCAAGGCGACTCCGTGCAGGTCGCCTTCACCACGCGATTAGTGCGGAACGCCGCAGTCGTAGATGCCGATCTGGGCCTGAGCGACGCGCCCGGCCTGTGGCAGGACGTCGAGCCGGCCGAGCGCCGGTCCAACGTAGTGCTATTACCCGAACTGGCCGATAGCGACCGCTTGATCGGCGACTTGCAGCTTTCGAGTCGAGTGCTCACGCCCAATGGCGATGGAGTCAACGACGCCGTGGAGTTGAGCTTTGTCGTCTTCAAGGCCCAAGATGCGGTGCCCATGGTCGAGGTGCGCGACTTGGTCGGCCGGCCCGTGGCCCAATTGACGCCGGTCGCAGAGGGGCCGACCCGCCGCTTTACGTGGAATGGCCAAGATGAGGGCGGTGCCACCGTGCCTCCGGGCATCTACCTCTGGCGCATAGACGTAAACGCAGACTCAGGCGACGCCATTGAGCTGCGCGTCGTCGAGGTGGCCTACTAACCGGTTAGAGCGGTAGGATGCGGAGAAAACACGGGATTGGCTGCGTGCTCACGGCCCTGTTCATCTGCGGTGCGAGCCGTGCCGAAGAAATCCGCTTCGATACCCCAGCCGAGTGGGCGACTTGGGAAGTTCCAGTCGATATCGTCCAGTTTGCAGACGACGGCTCGCTGGAACTGAGGAAATTCCGCAAGCAGATCAACGCTACTCTCAATGCCCATCTCTTCACCCAGCCCACTCAGACCCGTGGCAAGGTTCAGGGGGGGATTTGGCAGGCCGGCTCCAATCCGATCGCGGCTCGGCGCATTATGGACGGCGATCTAGAGACGGTGTGGCGGCCTAGTCAAGCCGACGACTTAGTCGATTGGGTGGTGACCATCGACTTGGGGAGGCCCGTGCTAGCCGAGCGCATCCGCTTGGTGTTTCCCGATCGCGCGGGCGCACGTCCCTGGCGACAATTCAGCGTTTTCACGGCCAATGGTGCGCGCATCCAATCCACGGACGATGTCTTCAAGTTCGACCAAACCTTTCAGACGACTCAGCCCAACCAAGAGCAGATCGTCGAGATCGAGTTGGTCGGCGAGCGCGACGTAACGCGAGTCATTGACGAAAGCCTCGGGCTGGATCCAACCGCACTGAACACCTTCCGCATGGTGCGCTTCGTGCGCGTGCGCGCCGACGAAAAAAGCGCCGACGCGGCTTTGGCCGAAGTGGAGGTGATTACCGCGGGCGACAACATAAGTCTCGGAGTCTTGGCGCGCGGAGGCAGCTTTGACAACGGGCTTTTGGCACGCGAGCCGCAGAATATGTTCGACGGCATCACTGACACGTACGGCAATATATTCACTGTCCAGAGCAAGGGCGGCTGGCGCGAGAGTGGGGTGTGGTGGTCGGTTGATTTAGGCGCGTTGTTCTGGCTCGATGAGGCATTTATCTACTGGCAGAATCGCGGCGAGGGCCTGTCGAGTTTCCTGTTCGAGGGATTGCAGGCTGGTTCTGGATACCAAATCCTCTTTTCCGATGGGCGGCGCACTATTGCCGGCGACATCGACTACACACCACTGATCTTCGAGCCAAGGCCAGTCGGCACGGAGTGGAACTTGCGCCACCATCGCTACGTATTTGCTCCGCGCAAGATCCGCTACTTGTTCTGGCATTCGCTGACCGATACCGGCTGGTTTTCTCACCCCATGGAGTTGATGCTGTTTTCGCCGGGCTACCCCGCTCAGGTGGTGTTGCTCTCGGACTTTATCGACTTGGGCCAACTCGCTGGCGATGGCCGCGCCAAGGCCATCAAGCGCTTGCGCTGGGAGGCGACTACGCCCGATCAGACGCGGTTGCAGGTGCGCTCGCGGTCGGGCAATACCCTGCAAGAGTTCTACAGGTTCTACGACAAAAAAGGCGAGGAAGTCACCGAGACGCGCTACGGCAGCCTGCCCAAGGTCATTCGAGGCCCCATCGACACCACGGTCGCCGTAGGAGCCGATTGGGGCCCATGGAGCAACTTCTACCAGTTTTCCGGCGAGGCGTTTAAGTCGGAGACGCCGCGCCGCTTTATCCAATTGGAGTTGATTCTTTCCACCGAGGATCCCGATGTCGCACCGGTGCTGCACGCGCTGGCGCTGGATTTTGAGGATGCGTTGGTCGCACAGGCAGCCGGACAGATTGCACCGCGCCACGTCGTACCCAACGAGGCGACGCGGTTTACGTATGTGCTGCGGACGAGTACCACGGAGGGCGACTCAGGGTTTGACCGGCTGCGTTTTTCTACGCCGAGCATTGTGGATGCAGCAGATGTGCGGCTTTGGATCGGTGGTGCGTTGCGCGAGCCGAGCGAAGTGCGCGTGGAGGGGGATTCGCTGCTGTTTGTCGATTTGCCGGAGGTCGTGCGGACGGATTCAATCGCGGTGGAGTTTACCACGAAGGTGCTGCATAACGCTACGGTTTTTGCCGCGGACTTAGGGCAAGAAGCGCGTCCCGATCTATGGCAGTCGGTCGAGGCGGCTGAGCGGCAAGCGAACTTGGTATTTCTGCCGGACTTACCCGGCAGTGAGCGGCTGATCGGCGATTTGGAGGTTTCACCGTCGGTGTTTTCGCCCAACGGCGATGGGATCAACGACCGCGTGCAGATTCGCTTTGCGCTGTTCAAGGCGGTGGATGCGTTTCCGAGCGTGCGCATCTTCGACTTGGCGGGTCGGGAAGTGGCGGCTCTTGTGTCGTCTGGTGGGGATGTGTTGCAGTCGTTTAGCTGGGGAGGATTGGATGCATCGGGTGAACGGGTGGTGCCTGGGGTTTACGTGTGCCGCATTGCTGCGGGAGCCGATGCAGGACAGGGGGAAGTAATACGCACCCTAGCCGTAGCCTATTGAGGTGGGTAGAGCGATATGATGCAGGGAAAACACAGGGTTTGCCATTTGCTCTTGGGGCTGTTCATCTGCGGTGTGAGCCGGGCCGAGGAGGTCCGCTTCGACACCCCTTCCGAGTGGGCGACTTGGGAATTTCCGGTGGACATAGTCCAGTTTGCAGACGACGGTTCGCTGAAGTTGAAGAAATTCCGCAAGCAGATCAACGCGACCCTCGATGCAGACCTCTTCACTCATCCTTCTCAGAAGCGCGGCGAGGTCCAAGGGGGGATATGGCGTGCCGGTAGCAATGAGGAGGACGCGCCCAAGCTCATAGATGGCGATCCCGCGACTTATTGGCAGCCCGATGCAGCGGACCAACTCGTCGATTGGTCGGTCGATATCGACTTGGGAAGGCCGGTGCTGGCGCGAGAGATCAAGCTGACGTTTCCCGATGAGGAAGGTGCCCGGCCCTTGCGGCAGTTTAGCGTCTTTATCACTCAGGGGGCCCGAATCCAGGCCCAAGACGATGTGTTCCGCTATCGCAAGATCTTCCAGACGACCAAGCCCAATATCGAGACTAGCGTTGCGATTCCGCTGCTAGGTAGTGCGCTGGATACCACGCGGGTGCTCGACGCGGACAGAGACGTTGATTTGAATGCCGAGCAGGATTTCCAGATGGTGCGGCTGATTCGCATCACCGCCGATGAAAAGAGCCGCGATGCCGCTCTGGCCGAAGTGGAGGTGACTGCTGTGGGCGACAACGCCAGCCTCGGGGTCTTGGCACGCGGTGGTAGCTTTGACAACGGACTGTTGGCAGGCGATCCGCAGAATATGTTCGATGGCAACTCGGATACCTCCGCCAACATTATCACTTCGGGAGGGACCAAGGGTGGTTGGCGCGAGGGCGGGCTGTGGTGGCAGGTGGATTTGGGTGCATTGTTCTGGATCGACGAGATGTTTATATATTTCAAAACTCGGGGTGAGGGCACGTCGAGTTTTTTGTTTGAAGGGCTGCACCACGGGCGCGGCTACAACATCTTGTTCTCGGACGGACGGCTCACTACCGGTGGGGATTTGGATCTGACCTTCCTGTTGCGCGAGGACATGGCCATTGACGCGGCGTCGGCATCCGCACGGCAAGTCCGCCACATTCGCTATCTTTTTCAGCCGCGCAAGATGCGCTACATCTTCTGGCACGGCCACGAGGAAACAGGCTGGTATTCCCGTCCCACGGAGTTGATGTTGTTCTCGCCGGGCTATCCCGCGCAAGTAGTCTTGCGCTCGGAATTTATCGACCTCGGCCAGCTCGTCGGCGATGGTGGGGCCAAGGCCATTAAACGCTTGCGCTGGGAGGCGACCACGCCCGACCAGACGCGGTTACAAGTGCGCTCGCGGACGGGCAATACCCTGCAAGAGTTCTACAGATTCTACGACAAAAAGGGCGAGGAAGTCACCGAGACGCGCTACGGCAGCCTGCCTAAAGTCATCCGGGGCCCTATTGATACCACGGTCGCCGTAGGAGCCGATTGGGGTGCGTGGAGCAACTTCTACCAGTTTTCCGGCGAGGCGTTTAAGTCGGAGACGCCGCGCCGTTTTATCCAGTTAGAAGTGATTCTCTCCACCGAGGATCCCGCTGTCGCACCGGTGCTGCACGCGCTGGCGCTGGACTTTGAGGATGCGTTGGTCGCACAGGCGGCTGGGCAAGTTATGCCGCGTCACGCCGTGCCCAACGAGACGACGCAGTTCACATACACATTGTGGACGAACGCGGCCGA
>JAJDYK010000047.1 GCA_022825185.1 Candidatus Latescibacterota bacterium
CCTCAATCCGCCCTACCCCGCTGGAGCCGCTGCCGCGCCTAACCGCTCACCTCGACAGCCCGGCGCTCTACATCAAGCGCGACGACCTAACTGGTCTGGCCTTTGGCGGCAACAAGACGCGGATGTTCGAGTTTGCCCTAGCCGACGCCTTGGCCAAAGGTGCCGACACCATCGTCTCGGGTGCGGCGGTACAGTCCAACTACTGCCGCCAACTCGCCGCGGCCTGCGCCAAGCTAGACTTGGAACTGCACCTGATCCTCCGGCCAGTGCGCGCAATCGACCGAACCGAATCGCAAGGCAACAACCTGCTACAGCATCTGCTCGGTGCCCAGATCACCGTCCTAGCGGAAAGTGAGCAGCGCGGCCAGCAAGACGCTCTGCGAGCCAAGGTCGAAGAGCTTTCCGCACGGGGGAAAAGAGTGTACTGGCCGCGCCGCGACGATACTATTGACCTCGACGCCATCGCCTATGCCGAAGTGGGCGTAGAAATTGCCCGCCAATGCCAAGAGCAAGACATCAATCCGTCCTATCTCTACCTCTCTGCCCTCGACACCACCCAAGCCGGCGTGGCATTGGGCCTAGCCTATATCGAATCGCCGATTCAAGTGCGCGGCTTCTGCCCCCTCGCCAACGTCGAAAACCGTCACGAGGACATGGCCGCCATCGCCAATCAAGCTGCCCGCCGCCTCGGCCTCGACGTTGCCATGAGCGCTGCCGACTTTGACAACGACGATACTTTCGTTGGCGAGAGGTACGGCATCCCAACTCCCGCTGGCTTGGACGCCCTGCGCACGTTGGCGCGCAAAGAGGGCATTCTCCTCGATCCCGTGTACACCAGCAAGGCCCTCGCTGGCCTTGTTGACCACGCACGCGACGGCCGGCTCGACGGCGAGACGATCTTCCTGCACACTGGCGGCAACCCGGCCCTGTTCGCCTATGCTCAAGAAGTGCTCGCCGACTAGATGGATCCCTTTTTCCTGATCGGCGTCTCCTTCCTGACCTCGACCTTTACCGCTATCATCGGCGTGGGCGGCGGCATTGCGCTGATATCGGTCATGCCTGGCTTGCTGCCCGCCGCGGCCATCATTCCCGTCCACGGTGCCGTGCAGCTAGCCTCCAACGCCAGCCGCGTATTCTTTGGCCTGCGCCACATTGAGTGGCGCATCTTCTGGCCCTTTGCGGGCGGCGCGCTCCTCGGCGCGCTCGTGGGAGCGCAGGTGGTTGGCGGCTTTAGCTTTGACGACCTGCCCCTGTATCTGGGCGTCTTCATCCTCATCGTCATCTGGGTTCCCGTGCCCAGCCGCGCCTTCCGCCTCCCCGGCCACTTTGCCATTTTCGGTGCTCTCCAGACCTTCCTCGCCCTCTTCGTCGGCGTCGCCGGTCCGCTGACTGGTGCCTTCTTAGCCAGCGCGGGTTTGCCCAAAGACCGGCTGGTCATTACCCACGGCACGGTAATGACCGTTACTCACCTGTGCAAAATTTTGGTCTTTGGCTTTGTCGGCTTTGCCTTCGCGCCCTACTTGCCGCTCATCGCCGGGATGATTGGCGCGGCCGCGCTTGGCTCATGGTGCGGGACGCGCTTGCGCGACCGGGTTTCCGAAAGCCTCTTCCGCAAGGTATTTAGGATAGTGATCACGCTTCTATCGTTGCGCATGATCGCAAGTTCGCTCTATTAAGCGCAATTTTTTCACGAATACTCGCTAGCAGTGGTCGTTTGCCGAAGCGAACGGTGCAGGTTTATTTTAATAGCTCTTGTAGGAGACTTCCTTATGAACGAACGCGAACAAGCCATCCAAGAAATCGAAATCTACGGCTTCACTCTGCTCGAAAGCGTCCTCGACTCCGACACGGCCGCGGCTATGCGCCAAGCCCTGATCCGCTGCGAACAAGAGTACGGCACCGAACACACCCATCGCGGCGCGGCCCGCCACGTGGCCAATCTCCCGGTCATGGATCGCATCTTCCACCAGTGCATCGACCACCCTCGCGTCTTGCCCATCCTCGAACACTTCCTCGAGCCCTCACTGATTTTGGGCAGCCTCAACTCGCGCATCGTCCGCCCCGGCGACGGCTTCCAAGACCTGCACAGCGACATCCCCGCCTATATGCTCAACATGGACACGCCGGTGATGATGAATACGGTGTGGATGCTCGACGACTTTACCCCCGAGATCGGCGGCACTCGCGTAGTGCCCGGCTCGCACAAGAGTCGCCTCGCCGCGCCCCCGGAGGGATTTGTGGTCCAGCACGAAGTACAGCCTACCGCCCCGGCCGGCTCGGTGATCGTCTTCAACGGCCAGTGCTGGCACGGCGGCGGTGCCAACACCGGCGACCGCAACCGCCACGCCCTCTTCGGTCACTATAGAAAGCACATGTTGGTCTTCCAACTCGATCCGCACGACGACTTCCCGCCCGAGTGGTGGGACAGCTTGAGCTCGCGTCAGCGCCAGCTAATGAGGATGCAAAAAGGCCCAGGTGCCCTGCATGCGGCCGACGTGCATTTTCGCTAGGAGACAGGATATGCTGAACACCCGCAGCTTCGCGCTCACCGTTGCTATCGCGCTTCTGGCTCCGACCCTCCTAAAAGCTGAAGTGACGACTTGGCAACTCGGCGGCAGCCAGCCCTGGGCCGGCCAAGACACGGTCAGCATTATGATTGACTTTGAGCGCGTCCCTGGTGCCATTCAGCCGGTGCGCGTCGAGCCGGGCGTCAATATCATTTCCCTGCTCAGCAACTGGACCACCTTTCGCCAGCCCAAAGAATTAGGCTATATCGACGGCGAGCGCCCCCGCATCTGGAAGTGGAACGAGGGCAACGGCGACCCGACCGAAAACGGCGTCGCACTCATAGATGCCGACAGCACCACGTACAATTCCTCCAAGGCCGAGGGCATTGCCAAGCAGTTTTTCACCATTGACTTGGCCGTGCCCGTGCCGGCGCACACCTTCGGTTTCCACGCCCCTTCGGGCGGCTTCCGCTCCGACGGCACGCCGCTGCGCACGGATTCGACGCCGGCCTTCCAAATCTCAATCCAAGAGGAAAACAGCGAGATTTTCGCCATCAAAGGCCCGCTGCCCCTCGCGAGGGTCGTGGCCGAGCCGACGCAAAATTTTGCGCCTGACGTGCTCATTGGTTTCGACCAGCAATACGTGCGCTTCTTCCGCTGGGCCCGCAAATTCTCCATCATCGACGAGACGGCCTTGAGCCGCGTTAGCGGTACGTCCGGTGGCCAAGGCAATCAAGCTCGCTCGCTCTTGGGCACCATCAGCGAGTTCGAGGTCTATGGCGAAGGCTTTCCCAAGCGGGCTACGTACCGCTCCAAAATCATCGACCTCGGGGCCGAGCAAAACTTTGGCCGGCTGTTCTTTACCGCTACGCCGATGCGCTTTGTTGCTGGCGAGGCCGTCGAGGCACTTGATGCACGGGCCTTCGCCGAGATCGAGGTTCGCACCGGTCGAGACGACGACCCGAACATCTATCACGAGTACACAGTCACCGGCAAGGAAAAGGTCGTCTCCCGCTCCCGCTATGAGAACGATCTCCGCACTGGGTTTGGCCGCACATGCGCCTCCTGCGACTTTGTCCAGCGCAGTCCCCGTCCTGGAATGCGAGCCGCAATTACCTACGACCGCGACAACTGGACCTTCTGGTCAACGCCCATCACTCAGTCGGGCCTGCCGCTCAATCTCGACAGCGGCTCCTTCATACAGGTGTTCATCACCTTGCACAGCACTCGCTTTGCGGATTTTGTGCGCTTGGATTCGCTGTGGGTCGAGCGGGCACCGCTGTTGGCAGCGCGCGTCCTCGGCGAGGTGGCTCCGCTTGCCGACCCACGGCCTGTACACGGATTTGGCGAGGTGGCCTTGGGCGAAATGGTCGAATTTGCGTACGACCTGTCGGCTTCCTTCTCAGGAGGGAATCAGCGCGGCTTCGACCAAGTGCGCATCCAAACGGGTGCCCAGCCCGCGTTCAAAGAGTTGCTCATCGGCGGCCAAGCGACTGACCCGGCCGCCGTCCGCGAAGAAGATGACGGACTGACAGTACTCCTGCCCGAGCGCGTTACCCGCGCCAACAACGCGCCGTTGCGCATCGTCTTTGCCGCGGAAGTTTTTGAATTAGCCACCACGTTCTTGGGCACTGTCACCGATTCAGAGGCCGAGACCTTGCCCCAACCCATCATCTCTGGCGACGCCAGC
>JAJDYK010000273.1 GCA_022825185.1 Candidatus Latescibacterota bacterium
TCTACCAAGAAAGTCATCGTGCTATTCAGAATCACAACACTGTTTCAGTGATATTTCTATCATCCAAAAAAGCAACCGGCTCTTCTTCTTTGCCATTTTCCCACATAAGGGAATAAAACCAAATACCACTCTCACCAATGCAGAAATCTGCGGCAGTAAAGGTCATTTTTGAGTCCAGTGGCGGATCGGACTTTTCGGGATTGTATTCTGCCGGCCAGCCAAATGCCTCGCCGACCCATAGCTGTCCTTTGTCATGGAGCTTTTTCGCAAACATCACTACATCGTCGATGTTTGGAATGACGACGGGCACAATGGGTGCTCTTTCTCCATTTTGCGTTTGTATTCTAACTTTGACTGTTGCCACGTTTCGCCTGCTCCTTTAGCCATGCGTCCATGATATTTTCACGATGGGCCATTAGAATGCCTTTGATTTCGTTTAACTCATGGGGACGAAATCGCCCAGCCCGCGCCAATCCAATTGGATCAACCCAATACTTCGCTTCCTTTCCTTGTTTTGCTACATGAACATGGGGCGGTTCATCAAGGTCTGCCTGATAAAACCAAAACCGATAGCCTCGTATTCTTAAAATGACAGGCAAAGTCTACACCCCGAATGCATCTTATAGTGGAGGGCCTCGGGGTGATCTGCGCCGATTACCGCCACGCGTATAGTACTCCTCTACCAAGAAGTTTAGAAATCTGCTGCAATCTGTGCTGATTATAAATAATATAAATCACGACTACATCACGATTTATGTTATCTCGTGCACTGAGATTCAATTTCTAATCGGTGATTCTCCTTATTCACGTGTTACATTTTTCTCTATAGCTACCTCAATACTCCGAATCAGTGCCTCGGCACGTCTAGTGAAGAACTGTTCAAAGTCATCAGTACGGAGTGCATTTGCTGGGATACGGTGAGAGCAAAGTATTTCATCCATACGGGCAATATCAATACCTGCATCTCTCTGAATAAGGGCCAGATATTCCGCAGGTGCACGTCCACCAATACCCCGATTCGTTCTTGCAGAAATCGCTGTCTTGTTAATAATGCTGTCGCGTCGATCCTTGTCTATTCCGTGACTATTACACCACTTATGGGGGAATATGTGATGTATATCAATATTATCGTCAAAGAAAATTTGATCTTCAATAGGCTCACCTGTACGGAAGTCACGGCTACCATCTCGCATAAGTAGTGCATGAATGCCCTTGTAAGCGGCACTATTGCGACTCCTCAAAGTATATAGACGATTCGCCTGAAAGTTCGCATCCTGAATAGTCCTTGGAAGATTGGGATTGCCACGCACCCAGTCCGTCACCTCAGTAAGATCCGCTGCGAACCGAGTCTCTATAGTTCCACCATACATCTCACCCAATACACCACACCAATACCAACGAGCGATTTTCTTGTGAGCACCTTCAGCATCAGCTTCATCCCCTAAATCAGCAAGAATCGCTGCGA
Source organism: Candidatus Latescibacterota bacterium (assembly GCA_022825185.1). The sequence goes on from JAJDYK010000273.1 coordinate 1,466, forward strand.
GAGGAACGATCTGAGTTTGGTAAGGCAAGTCACGAGAATTAAATACCTTCTGCCCATGCAAGAAACGAGCAGCCTTTTTGAAAGCATCCTCTATCTTATCCGCCCATACCTCGTACTCATCGATCTTCAACCGCAAAATATCGCGACGTCTGCAACTAATCGTACTACCCCGTGCTTTAGTTGCGAGTAGAGTGAGAGCCTGCAAGAAGAGAGGGCTTTCTATGCTATGTAATACAGGATGGGCATCTGTAAGTCTCTCTTTTCTAGCAGTCCAGTCATCTCTGAGTTGGAAGTTATCCGCAGCGAATGACGCAGTCAGTAATTCAAATACAGTCAGCGTAACTCCGCCTGTATTTACCTTCTCGAAAACTATGCAGACGGCCTCTTTCGATGTTCCAGCGTCGAGAGTAATCACAGGAATCTGATATTGCTCGAAATTCCGAATAATCTTAGCGTCGAATTTGTCCCACAACTGCCATTTTTCACTACCATAACACCAATGTTCACTATAACCTCTTCTCCATTCTGCATGATCAAATATTTTATGGAGCGGGAACATATCTTCGGCATACTCATTTTTAGGCATGGATAGATCATAAATCTTTTCTCCACGAAATGTTTTTGCTATTCGGTCTTCTGGAATCGATATAACAGCATCCTCACGATCAAAATCATTCGAGACACACTTTTTCATATCAAGGTAATACCAACGACTGATTTCCCTTCCTCTTGTATCCCTTGTAGCCACAGCATTTCCGGCTTTCAATGATTGGAATAATGAGGTCAATCGCTGTTGACCATCTAGAACAAGAGTATCTGGCTCATCTTGCGGAATTGGTCTTCTAGTCCCCTCTATAGGACGTGGCTTGAAGCTGACGTCCGGCCCACCTGTCTTCAGAGTCATTATTGCTCCGATAGGAAACGAAAGGGACACACTGGTTATAAGATCACGAATATGATCATCATCCCACACCCAACCTCGCTGGAAGTCGGGAAGTTGTATCTTTCCTTCGCCCACATCATTAAGCACATCTTTTAGATTGAGTTTTGTACTGTCAAATCTGACTACGTTCATATAATAAGAACCTCCTGTGCGCCAAAAATTTCAGAACACGACAGTACTCTATCTACCAAGAAAGCTTCTCCGACAAGTTGTGAAAAAAGTAATTATCGTCGAGATATATCAGCCGCGCCGTGTGCTCCGCTTGACTGACGTACACCTCTTGCTCGGGATCTAGGCTGCATATTTCGCGGCCATCGGCAATGAGCGCCATGTGGCTATCTACGGTCTCGGAACTGACGCGCAGCCGCACCCGTTTCTCAGCCGGCAGGATCAAGGTCCGCGATGTGAAGTTGTATTCGTTGATACCGTCGAGCAACATGCAGCGCACTTCCGGCATGACCAGCGGCGCACCCATCGACAGCAACAACCCAGTGCTGCCCGTCGGCGTGCCAACTACCACGCCATCGCCGCGAATAGTGCGAATTTTGGCGTCGTCAACGAAGACGTCCGTCGAGAGCATTTTGTGGTGCGCCCGCAAGGTCACCTCGTTGAAGACCAGACTCTCGCCGCAGGGATGGCGGCAAGAGAGCACCAAGCGCTCGCTGACGAAGTACTGGCCATCGACTAAGAGCTGGACGATGCGTGCCAAATCCGTGCGATCCCCAGCGGTCAAAAAGCCAACGGTGCCGAAATTGATCGCCAGCACCGGCCGCTGCGGGAACCGCGCAAAAGCGCGCAGCACCGTACCGTCGCCGCCAAGCGCAATGACCAAATCCAAGTCGTCCGGGTGCTCATCCCCCTCGATAAAGCACACGGCGATCCCGTGCGCGGCAAATAGGTCGCGCACCTCGGCGACCGGATAGTCCAAATCCTGGTCGCGGGGCAGGACCCCGACCTTTTTCAGTTCGAGTTGCACCGACGCCCACCTCGGAGGGCTAGTTAGCCCGCGCTTGTCTCCCAGCCTGGGCCTCGTAGGCCTTGACCAGCGCCTGGGTCCCCTCTTCAGCGCAACCAGCGCGCTCGACGATGTTGAAAAACTGATGGGCGATGCTCACAGCCGGCAGAGCCAGCTTGACATCGTTGGCCGCCTGCAACACCAACCGCAAATCCTTTTGCTGCAAATAGACCATAAAGCCCGGATCAAAATCGCCCGCAGCAATGCGCGGGCCCAAATTGCTCAACTGCCAAGAGCCAGCCGCCCCGCCGCTGATCGCGTCAATGACCTTTTGCACGTCCAAGTCGGAGGTCGCCGCCAGCATCAGGGCCTCGGCCATCGCCATGTTGTTGACCGAAACCGCGATTTGGTTGCAGAGCTTAGTCGTCTGACCCGCGCCGTTGGAACCAATCAAATTGATGTTAGTACCCATCGCCTCAAAGACCGGCAGGCACTGGTTAAAGACGGCCTCGTCGCCGCCGACCATAATCGACAGGGTGCCATTGATCGCGCCGACATCCCCACCGCTGACGGGTGCATCGAGCATGGCCACGCCCCGCTCCTGCAAGGCCGCAGCCACTTCGCGGGTGACTTTGGGCGACACCGTGCTCATATCGATGACGACAGCGCCCTCTTTAGCTCCGTGAATCGCACCCCCCTCGCCCACCAACACGGCCTCCATATCGGGCGTATCCGTGACGATGCTGATAATGACATCCGCACCCGTCGCCGCCTCCTTGGGCGAGCCTACGCGCACGCCGCCTGCTGCAACGACCTCGTCAACGCGCGGCCGGTCGCTCCGGTTGTACACATTGAGTTGATAACCGGCTTTGAGCAGATTCTGGGCCATGGGCGCACCCATGATCCCCAAGCCAATAAAACCGATTTGCGTTTGCCCCGGTGCTGCTGACATGATTCCTCTCCAATCTAAAACGTGAAAAAGCGATGTCTGTTGTCCTCGATCTCGGCCGTCTCGTACAAGTGCTCGAACCAGTTCTGCACGGCCTCCTGCTCGCGCTGCGCCTGAAGCTGAGCTACTACCTGCTCGCGCTGCGCGGCGAATTGCTCCTCATCTACCGGCGTCTTCTCCAGCAGCTTCAGCAAGTACGCCCCGCGCTTGCTGCCCTCGGCGACCTCGATCACTTCGCTAAGTCGGCCCTTTTCCAAGCGGAAGGCCGCACCGATCACTGCGTTAGCACGACCTAGACCCTCCACCGATTCGGTGCGTGAAAAAGCCTCGGGGCTGTGGAACTCTACTCCGGCATTTTGCGCGGCCTGCGCCAAGGTGGCCCCGGCCCCTACTTCTCGCCGCACGGCCTCTAGCTGGGCAGCAGCGCGCTCGGCCTTTTTGCGCGCCCGCACCAACGGCTCAAGTCGGCCCTCTAACTCTTCCAAGGGTGCTATGCCCTCAGGACGTTTGGCCACTAGCTGCGCCACCCACAGCCCTGAGTCGTCCTCGACGACCTGACTGACGGCCCCAGGCTCCTGTTCAAAAAACCAGTTGACGAGCCACGTAGTGTTCGCGCTGATGCCCGGCACGGCTTGGCTCTTGCGCAGGAAATTCGTGGGCGTCGCCTCGGTGTCAGAGGCTGCGAGCGTAGCCGCAAATCCCTCGGCTGTGGCCTGCTCTTGGAACACCTCGGCCCGGCTGCGCAGGCTATCTTCAGTCGTGCGCGAGGGCTGGTATCTGAGCAGGATATGGCGGGCATGTACCCGCTCCCCACCGCTTTCTTCCTCCAAGCGTTCTTCCACCTTGATCAGATGCCAACCATAGCGCGTCTGCACCGGCTCGGAAAGTTCACCAGGTGCCAAGGCAAAGGCTGCTTCCTCAAAGGGCGCGACCATCTGGCCACGACTAAAAAAACCGAGATCGCCGCCGCGGGCGGCGGATCCCTCATCGTCGGAGACCACCGCAGCCAACTCGGCAAAATCCGCGCCAGCCTCTATCTCTTGGCGGATTCGCTCGACCTCCTCTTTGGTCCCCAGCGAATCCTCAGCGCTGGGCTCCTTGAGGAAGCGCACGTATTCCAGCTTTACCTGATCAGGGTGCTCGTAGTCGGCCACGTTTTCTTGATAATAGGCGGCCAACTCTTCATCGGAGACCTCGATTTCGTCATCCGCAACGTCGCTAGGGGCAAATGCGTATTCGATGCGCACCTTTTCGTTGGCCTCGGCAAAGTGCTGATGCGCTTCGTTGGGACTCACCTGCGCGGTACCCCGCAGCATCCGCTGTAGCCTGTACTCGAGCAATTGCCGCTCAATCGTGCTCTCGATCCACAGGACTAAGGCTTGGTTGTTGGGGTCGCTGAGATTGGCCGGATTGCTGATAAACTGGGCGTACTTGTCCATGTCGAACGCGCCATCGGTTTGAAAAACCTCAAATTCGCGCACGGCCTGCGGGGGTTTGTTCCGCGTGTAAAAGGCGATTTCCCCGTCGGTCACCTCAAAGCCCAAGCGCTCGTACTCTTGAGTTAGGATGATCTCGCGGACGTAGTAGTCCCACACCTGCTGCACGAGCAGGGCCTGATCGGCGCGCTGCTCCTGCGGCATCTGGCGCGCTACCCGCCGCAGCGCGTCTTGGAACTCTTGGAGCGAAATGGTCTCGCCATTGACCACGCCAACCGCATCGCCAGCGGCGTTAGTGCCTGCCCCTGAGTAGTCGGCTCCCCATTCGACGACGATTAAGCCGATAAAGGCGAATATCACAAACCACAAAACGAGCACCGTCTTTTGGCGCAATAAAGTCATCATAAGCTATAGTTCTCCTGCTATCTTGCGTTTTTTTCGTCGGCCTCGGCAACCAGCCGGTTTTTCAACTCCGCGGGATAGCGGAGCAGACAGGCCGTACAGTGACCCCCGCCCAGATCGACGAGGCGTGGCACCACGCGGGTGCAAATTTCCTCGCGCTCCGGACAGCGCGGGTGAAAGGCGCAGCCCGAGGGCACAGCCGCTGGATTGGGCGCGTCGCCCTCCAACAAGACGCGCTGCCGCTTAGTCCGCGGGTCGGGCGCGGGCACGGCCGCCAGCAGCGCGCGCGTATAGGGATGGGACGGCTGGCGGTAGAGCTGATCGCGCGCCGCCACCTCGACTATGCGCCCTAGGTACATCACGGCTACCCGATCCGAAATGTGGCGTACCACGCTCAAGTCGTGGGCAATAAACATATACGTTAGGCCCAAATCGCGCTGTAGGTCTTGCAGCAGATTGATGATCTGGGCCTGTACCGAGACGTCCAGCGCGGACACAGGCTCGTCGGCGACAATAAACTGCGGCCGCACCGCCAAGGCGCGGGCAATGCCAATGCGCTGGCGCTGGCCGCCAGAAAACTCGTGCGGATAGCGCCGCACACAATCCGCCGGCAACCCGACCATCTCCAGCAACTCCCCCACCCGCTCGGCCAATTCGGCGCGCTCGGCCAGCCCGTGAACCTTCAGGGCCTCGCCAATGATGCCGCCCACCGTCATTCGCGGGTTGAGCGACGCATACGGGTCTTGGAAGATAATCTGCATGTCCCGCCGCTGCCGCCGCATGTTCTCTTTGCTCAACTCCAACAGGTCAGCCCCGGCAAAGCGCACCTGCCCAGCCGTAGCTTCAATTAGCCGCAGCATGAGCCTGCCCAGCGTAGTCTTGCCGCAGCCACTCTCGCCGACCACGCCTAAGGTCTCGCCGCGTCCAATCGTCAGATCGACCCCATCGACAGCCTTGACGTGGGCCTGCACCCGCCCCCAAAACCCCTCGCGCACGGGAAAGTATTTTTTGAGGCCCTTGACCTCGACCAAAGGCGCAGCTTGGCTCATGCGTCCCTCGCCTTCCAACAGCTTGCCCAGTGCCCAGCCTCGATTTCCTCCAGTGGCGGAGCCTCAGCCCGACAGTGATCGTCGGCCAGCGGGCAGCGCGGGGCAAAGCGACATCCCGGTGGGAAAACACGAGCGTCGGGCACCACGCCTGGGATGATCTCCAATCGCTCCTGTTCGGCGTCCAGCAGCGGGATCGAGCGCAGCAAACCGCGCGTATAAGGATGCTGCGGACGGATAAAAAGCGCTTGAGTTTCCGCGTATTCGACGATTTGGCCGGCGTACATGACCGCCACTTGGTCCGCGGTTTCGGCGATCACCCCGAGGTCGTGCGTGATCATCACAATCGCCATTTGCAAGGACTCTTGTAGCGACTCCAACAGCGCGAGGATCTGCGCTTGGATCGTCACGTCGAGGGCCGTGGTCGGCTCGTCGGCAATCAACACGTCTGGATTGCACGACAGCGCCATGGCGATCATTACCCGCTGGCGCATCCCGCCCGATAGCTGATGCGGATACTCATCAATCCGCTGTTCGGGCGCTGGAATCCCCACCAGTTGCAGCATCTCGATCGCTCGGGCGCGCGCTTCCTGCATGGGAACCTGCTGGTGCAAAACCACGGCCTCGGCGATCTGAAACCCGCAGGTCAGCACCGGGTTGAGGCTCGTCATCGGCTCTTGGAAAATCATCGCAATGTCGTCGCCGCGCACGCGGCGCATCTCCTCCTCGTCCAGCACGAGCAAATCGCGCCCCTTGAGCAGGATCTGTCCGTCCTCAATGCGGCCCGGTGGATCGGGCACCAAGCGCATGATCGAGAAAGCGCTGACGCTCTTGCCGCAGCCGCTTTCGCCGACCAGCCCCAGCGTCTGGCCCCGCCCCACCGCAAACGACACCCCATCGACGGCGCGGGCGACGCCCTCTTCCGTGTGGAAGTAGGTCCGCAAGTCGCGGACCTCTAACACGGGATCATGCGCGATCATGCGCCGTCCCTTTCCCAAGCCGTAGCGCGGCTTACCTCATCGTCGGCCAGCGCGCCCCAGCGCATTTTCGCGCCGAGCTGACGCCTAAAGCCCTCGACTAAGCAATTGACTAACTCGGCCCGGTCGATGGGCCGTCCCATGCAGGCCTGCAAATCCGTGCTGTGCGCTCGCACTTGCCGGGTCCATCTTTGCCGCACGTCCTCGTCAATCCGCAGAAGTTGCGGCAGGCGCTCGTGCGCCCGACCGAGCAAGATCGACCCGTGTTGCAGCAAGCGACGTCCGTAGCGCCGCTGCGCACTGCCGACCAGCTTGCGCTGCTGGCACTTGAGCTCCCAGCGCGCCGTGCTGCCAAAACAAGGCCCCGACCGCAAGCCGCCAACGCAACGACCAACTCTTTCCAACTCGACAGGGGCCCCGAAAAGCCGCAGCCCTTCGGCCAAACACGCGCCGATCGCGCGGTGCGTGGCCTCTATCCCGCCGCCCTCGACCAATTCCTCTGGGACGCAGGCGACGCTGTAAGTCAATTCCTCCCAGTGCAGCACCGCCCTTCCACCCGTGGGCCGGCGCACCACGTCAATACCTAACACGCGACAGGCTTCGACATTGGCCTCGCGCTCGGGCTGCTGGTTCCAGCCACAAGAGACAGCCGGCGGGTCCCAGCCATAGAAGCGCAGTACCGGGCCTTGGGCTGCATCGGCGGCGAGAACTTGATCGACGCCCATATTGTACGCGCCACAGTTCGCACCCGTATCGACGACGCGCCAAGCAAGGCCCATTAGAGCGCTTCCAAACTCTCAAGGGCGTCCTTAGCCGCCATCTGTTGTGCCTCCTTCTTGCTCCGCCCTTGGCCCCAACCCATGCTCTGGCCAGTGATGCACACTTCGACGCTGAAGATCTTGTCGTGGTCTGGCCCATGCTCGGCGTGTACCAAGTAGCGGGGGTGGCCATTGCCCATGCTCTGCGAGTATTCGAGCAACCTGCTCTTAAAGTTAAAGTTCTCGTCCGGTTGGACTATGCGGTGAAAATCCGCCAGCACCGCGCGCCGAACACAGGAGCGGGCAGCTTCTAAGCCACCGTCGAGATAGATCGCTCCAATCAGCGACTCCAAGGTGTCGCAGAGGATCGACGGTCGCTGTCCGCCGTTGGCTTCTCGCTCATCCTCACTCAGCAGCACAAAGGCCCCCAACCCAAGACAGTCCGCTTGACGCGCCAGCGCCTTGCGGCTGACTAGCTGCGATTTCATCTGGGTCAACTCACCCTCGCCCTTATCCTCAAAGCGGCGAAAGAGGTAGTCGGTGACCAACAGCTCCAACACGGCGTCGCCGAGAAATTCGAGCCGCTCGTTCGACTCAATGCGGTCGCTGCCCTCTTCAGCGTACACATACGATCGATGCTTGAGGGCCTTGACCAACAAATTCTTGTCCTTGAAGTGGTAGCCCAACAGCCTTTCGAGCGCGCGCTGCGAATTCGCGGTACTATCTTCTAGGTCACTCGCCGACTTGCGGCGATTCCAAAGCGTTGCAATCCAGCTCATCTGCCTAATACCCGATTAAAAACCTCGTTTGCTCGGGGAGTGCTCGGGGAGTACTGGGGAAGTGCGTCAGCCGGTGAAGCGACCGAATACCAGCGCCACGTTGTGGCCGCCAAAGCCAAAGGAATTGTTGAGGGCGTAGTTCACCTGCACGCGGCGCGCTTGGTTGGGCACGTAGTCGAGGTCGCAGTCGGGGTCGGGGTTTTCGTAGTTGATCGTCGGCGGCAGGACTCCGCTTTTGAGCGCCATGATGCAGGCGATGCTCTCGATGGCCCCGGCAGCACCCAACAGATGACCAGTCATCGACTTGGTCGAACTTACGGCCATGCTGTCGGTGTGACCGGCGAAGACCGTCTTGATCGCCGCGGTCTCCTGCTGGTCGCCCATGGACGTCGAGGTGCCGTGGGCATTGACGTACCCGATGTCGCCCGGGTCCAAGCCACCATCCTGCAGCGCGATGCGCATGGCCCGCGCCCCACCTTCGGCCTCCGGCGCCATCGCCGTCTGGTGATAGGCGTCGGCAGTAAAACCAAGCCCAAGAAATTCGCCGTAGATCTCGGCCCCGCGCCTTTGCGCGTGCTCCAATTCCTCCAAGATGACGGCTCCGGCCCCTTCGCCGAGTACGAAGCCATCGCGCTCGGCGTCAAAGGGCCGACTGGCCCGCTCTGGCTCATCGTTGCGCGTTGATAGGGCCTTGGCCGAGGAAAAGCCGGCCATGGAAATGGGCGTGACGGCCGCTTCTGAGCCGCCGGTCACCATCACGTCGGCTTCCCCGTACTGGATCTTGCGCGCCGACTCGCCAAGGGCGTGGGCAGCCGACGAACAGGCCGACACCGTGCCGTAGTTAGGCCCTTTGGCCCCCAAATCCATGGAGATCATGCCCGGGGCCATGTCGGAAATCATCATGGGCACGTAGAACGGACTGATGCGCCTCGGGCCTTTTTCCATCAGGATGGTGTGCTGGTCTTCGTGGGTCTGGATTCCGCCGATGCCCGAGCCCCAAATGACGCCCACGCGCTCGGGGTCAACCGCTTCCATATCGAGCCGGGCGCGGCTAGCTGCCTCCCTCGCCACGCAGATCGCGTAGTGCGTGAAGGCGTCGTTGCGGCGCACGTCCTTGCGGTCCAGAATCGCCTCGGCGTCAAAACCCTTGACCTCGGCGGCGATCGTAGTCCGGTGTTGGGAAGTGTCGAACCTAGTGATCGGCCCAACCCCAGAGCGGCCGGCTATAAGCGCGTCCCAGAACGTCGGCAGGTCGTTGCCATTGGGCGCTAAGACCCCCAAGCCCGTGACGACGACTCTGCGCTTCTGCACTGGACTGCCGCTCACGCCTTGCTGTTCTCTTCTAAGTATTTAATCGCGTCGCCTACGACCATAATTTTCTCGGCGTCCTCGTCCGGGATGTCGAGCCCGAATTCTTCCTCAAAGGCCATAACCAACTCGACAGTGTCGAGCGAGTCGGCCCCTAAGTCGTCGATGAACGATGCTTGGGGATTTACTTGATCTTGGCTCACGCCGAGTTGCTCGACGACCAAATCTCTCACGCGCTCTTCAATAGAAGCCATGGTGTGTTCCTCTTGGGATAGGAGTGAACGTTTTACCGCTGTGCGGTCTTAAAGTTAGGGTCTAAATATAGGTGATGAGCAAAATTTTTAATACCTAAATTATATGGCCATGCCACCATCCACGGACAAGACCTGACCAGTGATATAGGCGGCTTGATCCGATGCTAGAAACGCCACGGCGTGGGCCACGTCTTCCGGCGTCCCCGCTCGACCCAGCGGCACCGTAGCAATCATCTGCTCCTGTTGCTGTTCCGTCAAGCTGTCCGTCATACCCGTTTCCGGCACCAACCCCGGAGCCACGGCATTGGCGGTAATCCCGCGCGAGGCCAGTTCCCGCGCCAAGCTCTTGGTCAGGCCGATCAACCCGGCCTTGGACGCGGCGTAGTTGGCTTGGCCGGCATTGCCCAGCAGTCCCACGACCGAAGTGATGTTGACGATCCGCCCGCCACGGGCCTTGAGCATGGGGCGCACCGCCGCTCTGACGCAGTTAAAAGCGCCTTTGAGGTTGATCGCCAATACCTCGTCCCAATCCTCGTCCTTCATCCGCATCAGCAAATTGTCGCGGGTGACGCCAGCGTTGTTGACCAGCACGTCCAACCGCCCCAACTCCGCAATCGTCGCTGTCACCAGCTCGGCCGCCTGCTCGGCGTCGGCGACATCGGCCTGGCGCACGAGGCAGCGGCGACCCAAGGTCTCAATAGCCGCGGCCACTTCGCCAGCCGCCGCCGCGTTGCGGGCGCAGATTGCCAAGTCCGCGCCCTCTTCCGCCAAGCGCAGGGCAATGGCCCGGCCAATGCCCCGCGACCCACCCGTTACCAACGCGACTTTCCCGTCCAAAAGTCCCATATTATTCCGCTCCTTTTGCCGCAGCGATTTCTTCCACAGTACCCGCCAATGCAACCGCAAGCTTGGGCGCAGTGCGGCGCACTAATCCCCTTATCACAGCCCCCGGCCCCACTTCAAAAGCGCGATTGATGCCCATGGCCGCCAGCCGCTGCACGGTCGCGCTCCAGCGAACCGGACCCGTGATCTGATGGATCAGGTGCAGCCGCAGTTTTTCTGGATCTTCCACGGGCGCAGCCGAGACATTGGTCAACACCGGCACGCGCGGCCGCGCAAAGGGCACTGCCTGCAACAGCGACTCCATCTCCACAGCCGCCGACGCCATAAGCGGCGAGTGAAAAGCCCCACTGACGGCCAATTCGACGACGCGCCGAGCGCCAGCCTCGGTGGCCAACTCGCTCACCCGCGCCACCGCGGCCCGCTCACCCGACACCACGACTTGGCCCGGAGCGTTAAAATTAGCGGCTACTGCGATCCCCACATCCGCTACCTGTTGGCACAAGGCCATGACGTGGTCGTCGTCCAAACCGATCACCGCCCCCATCGTCCCCGGCCACTCGCTACCGGCCTCCAACATCAACCGTCCGCGCGTCCCCACCAGCGTCAGGGCCTCCGCAAACGAGAGCACACCGGCCGCCACCAGCGCCGAGTATTCCCCGAGGCTGTGTCCAGCCACGGCCACAGGCTGTAGTCCGGCCGCGGCGAGCAGCTCGTTGGCAGCGACGCTGTGGACGAAGACAGCCGGCTGCGTAACGTTGGTTTGCGCCAGCCGCTCGGCCGGCCCCTCAAAGCAAAGCGCACTGAGCGAAAAACCCAACACCTCGTCGGCCTCGGCAAAGCGCGCCCGCACCGACTCGTGCTGCTCGTACAGGTCGCGGGCCATGCCCACGGCCTGCGAACCCTGTCCGGGAAACAAAAAGGCGCGCCCACCCATCTCACTCCCCCCAGCGAAACAAGGCGCTGCCCCACGTGAGACCACCGCCGACGCCGGTCATCAGCACCAAGTCGCCGCGCTCCAACCGGCCTTGGTCAACGGCTTCTGCCAAGGCAATGGGAATTGTCGCGGCCGTGGTGTTGGCGTAGCGGTCGATATTCATCATCACTTTTTCCGGCGGAAGATCCATGCGCTGGGCCGCGGCGTCAATGATGCGTTTATTGGCTTGATGGGGCACGAAGAGCTTGAGGTCTGCGCCCGTAAGACCGTTGCGCTCCAGCAGACTGACCGACACTTCGGCCATTTTTTCCACGGCAAACCGAAATACCGTACGCCCCTCCTGGCGGATGTAGTGCATGCGCTGATCAACGGTCTCGTGCGAAGGAGGATGGAGACTGCCGCCGCCTTTAATGTGCAGGCATTCGACCGCGGCCCCGTCGGCGTATAGCTCAAAGTCGATCATGCCTGCTCCGTCCTCGCCGCGCTCCAGCAAAACCCCGCCGGCTCCGTCGCCAAAGAGCACGCAAGTCGCGCGGTCCTCAAAGTCGAGTATGCTGCTCATCTTGTCGGCACCGATGACCATCACTCGGCGGTGCGCGCCGCTTTCGATAAACTGCGCTCCGGTCGCCACGGCAAAGACAAAGCCAGAGCAAGCCGCCGACAGGTCGTAGGCCCAGACCCGGCTGGCACCGATGGCGTGTTGCACCAAGCAGGCCGTCGCCGGAAAGATCATGTCTGGCGTAATGGTCGCGACGATGATTAGGTCGATGTCATCCGCGTCGATCCCACGGCGCGCCAATAGCTCTTGGGCCACGGCGCTGGCCATAGTGGAGGTCGGCTCGTCCTCCGGCAGAAAGCGCCGCTCGGAAATGCCGGTGCGCGAGCGGATCCACCCGTCCGAGGTATCTACCAGCCGCTCCAGATCGGCGTTGGTGACCACCTTGTCGGGCAGGAAGTGCGCCGTGGCCGTAATGGCCGCGCGAAATTTTTTCCCCTCTTCAGGCACGCAAGCATCCGCCCCGAGCAGCCTATACTTCAGGCTCGACGTATTCGCGGCCTCGATAGAAGCCGCAGCTCGGGCAGACGCGATGGGGCAGGGCGGGTTGTCCGCAGTGGGAGCAAGTCGTTCTCGCCGCTGCCTTGATCTTCCAGTGAGTGCGCCGCTTGTCGCGGCGGGTGCGCGAAATTCTTCTCTTAGGTACTGCAGCCACGGGGAACTCCTCTCAAGAGCCTTCTTTGGGTTGGGAAAATTCGATCTGCGCGAGGGCGGCCCAACGCGGGTCCGCTTCTCGCTCCTGTTCGGCGGTAGGTTCGTCGGCCTCTTCTACTCCGCAGTGCGGACACCGCCCATCGGCGTCCGGGGTGGGTATGCGCATCGGCAAGTCCAAGATCACGGATTCGCGAATGTACGCCCGCAAATCGAACTCGCGCGTCCCCGGATCGACGATCTCGATGAACCCGTCTTTTTCTGCCGACGCCAACTCTTCGGGAGTAGCTTGGCGGCGCTGCAAGAGCAAGCGAAACCGCGCTGCGACCCCCTCTTGTACTTCCTCTAGACAGCGATAGCACTCGCCGGCAATCCGGCAGGTAACGACCCCGTCAATTCTGAAATTGTCGAGCGCACGCCGCACCTCAATGCGAATTTCCACGCTGGAGGGAAAAGCGAAAAATTCGTCTTTTAGCTCCAACTCCTCTGCGCGCAGATCAAAAGCGAGCGCATTGGGGCCCTCTGCGAGGTCGTCGAGTACTAACAAGGCGCTCATGGGGATTGCTCAGTCGGCAAAGAAAAACGCGATTTCGGACTTGGCGTTGACCGCTGAGTCCGAGGCGTGCACGGCGTTGCACTGCACGTCCGTGCCAAAGTCTCCGCGAATCGTGCCGGCCGGGGCCTCCAGACTGTTGGTCGGCCCGATAAAATCGCGCAAATGGGCCACCGCATCGGCGCGCTCTAGCACCATCGGCACGGCCGGCCCCGAGGTCATAAATTCCACTAGCTCGCCGTAAAAGGGGCGCTCCCGATGCACGGCGTAGAAGGCCCGCGCCTGCTCGGCGGATAGCTCGACCATGCGCAGGGCGCGCACCACAAATCCCTCGCCCTCGACGCGGGCAATGATTTGGCCGATGGCGCTTTTGGCGACCGCATCGGGCTTGACGATCATCAACGTGCGTTCCATAGATATAAAATTTATTTCCTTAGCAAGTGTTTCCCCTAGTCAAACGAAATGTTGGAAGATAGGAGCCAATCGGTTTTGTGTCAATGGACGGCCCGCGCAACAAAATGCCCTAAGTATCGCTTTCATAACGAGTTCGGCGCATATTTCTTGACAGGGTAACACGCCTCTCCTAGATTGGCCAATGCTATGGATTATCCACTTTTAGCCGAAGAAGGCAAGGTCATCCGCGACCCGGTTTGGGGCTATATCCACTTCCCCGCTCCCGTCCTCGCCCTCGTCGATACCCGAGCCTTCCAGCGCCTGCGCAACATCTCCCAGCTCGGCTACGTGCATCTGGTGTACCCAGGCGCGCGCCACTCGCGTTTTGAGCATTCGCTGGGCGTCTATCACTTGGCCAAGCAGTTTTTGGCCCGTCTCCTCGACTCGGACCCGCCCCTCGTGCTGAGCGAAGAGGACGTGCGCGTCTTCATCGCCGCGACCTTGCTCCACGACATCGGCCACTACCCCTTCTCGCATACTCTCGAAGAGCTAAGGCCCTTTTTCATGCGGCACGAAGAAGGGGCTAGGCAGATCATCGAGGACCAAGATGGCGAGCTTTACCAGACGATCGCCGATAAGTTCCAAATCGACCCAGCGCGCGTAGCCAACGTCATCGACTACGAAAACATCGGTCGCGCGGTTCCCCCCGAGGACCTGCTGCTGGCCAATATCCTCAGCAGCACCCTCGACCCCGACAAAATCGACTACCTCCTGCGCGATTCCATGTTCTGCGGCGTCCCCTTCGGCGAGAGCGTCAACCGCGACCGCCTGATCGCCTCCATCAAGTTCGACCCGGAGCGCCAGCGGCTGGCCATCACCAGCAAGGGCGTCTCCGCGGTCGAAGCCCTCGTCTTTACCAATTACCAAATGTACCGCAACGTGTACTGGCACCATGGGGTGCGCTCGGCGTCGGCCATGTTCAAGCGCGCAGTGCAAGAAATTCTCCTCCACCCGCACAACCGGCTCGACTTCTCCGATTTCCACCGCCTCACCGAGAGCGGGCTAATCGCTCGCCTCCAGCACGAGCAGGAGCGCCTCGGGCTGGAAACCTCCGCCCAACTCCTCGCAGGCACGATCCACCGCCGCCTCTACAAGGTCGCTGCCGTCATTCATCCCAGCGAGCGCACGCAGCCTCTGATGAACCGCCTCGATTTTCTCTTTCGCCATCCCTACAAGCGCCGCGCCAAGGAAATCGAGCTGTGCCAAGT
>JAJDYK010000127.1 GCA_022825185.1 Candidatus Latescibacterota bacterium
GTCCACGGCGAATGCGCCGATGTGTTCTCGGCCTTGGGTATGCACCCTTTAGACGAGGGATGCGTCGTGCGCGCGTTCTTGCCCGATGCGACGAGTGTGCGGGTCGTCGAGCGGGATGGGCAAAACGCGAGCTTTCCAGCGACCAAAATCCATGCCGACGGGCTGTTCGAGGCGCAGATCACGGGCCGCTGCACACCTTTTGCCTACCATCTAGAAGTAACAGACGCGCAAGGCGAGGTCCGCTGCTGCCGCGACCCGTACTCGTTCTGGCCACAGTTCGCGCCGCAAGACCAATACCTCTTCAACGAAGGAACGCTCTACCGCGCCTACGAGATGCTGGGGGCGCATCCGCGCTGCATCGACGGGACCGACGGCACGTATTTCGCAGTGTGGGCACCGAGTGCCCGCCGAGTCAGCGTGGTCGGCGACTTCAACGGCTGGGACGGCCGGCGGCACTGCATGCGCTCGCTGGGCGCGTCTGGCGTCTGGGAACTGTTCATCCCGGAGGTGGGCGCGGGCGCGCTCTACAAGTACGAAATCCTCAGTCGCAACGGTGACGTCCTGCTCAAAAGCGATCCCTTTGCCTTTGCAACCGAGCCGCCGCCCCACACCGCTTCCGCAATCTGCCAGAGCGATGCGTTCGCCTGGAGCGATGACGCGTGGATGGCCGCGCGACGGGAACGCAACTGGGTGGAAGCTCCCCTCGCTATCTACGAGGTACATCTCGGCTCCTGGCGTCGCAACGGCGATGCCTATCTCGACTATCGCACGTTGGCTCACCAATTGGTTCCCCACGTGGCCGAACTGGGCTTTACCCATATCGAGCTAATGCCAATAGCCGAGCATCCCTTCGACGGCTCGTGGGGCTATCAAGGAACCGGGTATTTCGCCCCGAGCGCGCGCTTTGGCACTCCCGAGGATTTCGCCTATTTCATCGACTACTGCCATCGCCACGAGATCGGCGTGATTCTCGACTGGGTGCCCGCGCACTTTCCCAGCGACGCCCACGGCTTGGCCCAGTTCGACGGCACCAGCCTCTACGAGCACCGCGACCCGCGCCAAGGACAGCATCCCGATTGGCAAACCTGCATATTCAACTATGGCCGCGCCGAAGTCCGCTCCTTTCTCATTTCCAACGCCCTGTTTTGGCTCGAACGCTTTCACCTCGACGGCCTGCGGGTCGATGCCGTGGCCTCCATGCTCTACCTCGACTACTCGCGCTTAGAAGGGGAATGGGTGCCCAACGCCTATGGCGGGCGCGAAAACCTCGAAGCCATCGACTTCCTCAAACAGCTCAATACGACTATCGGCGAACACTATCCCGGCGCCTTGATGATCGCCGAGGAATCGACTGCTTGGCCGGATGTTTCCCGACCTACCGACACTGGCGGCCTCGGCTTTGGCTTCAAGTGGAACATGGGCTGGATGAACGATGTGCTGCGCTACATGCAGCGCGACCCCATCCACCGCCGCCACCACCAAGCCGACCTGACCTTCGGCATGCTCTACGCCTATGCCGAAAACTTCGTGTTGCCGCTGTCGCACGACGAGGTGGTACACGGCAAGCGCTCGCTGTTGAGCAAGATGCCCGGCGACGCCTGGCAGCAACTGGCCAACCTGCGCTTGCTCTACGGCTTTATGTACGGGCACCCAGGCAAAAAGCTGCTGTTTATGGGGGCCGAACTGGCGCAGTGGGAAGAATGGGATCACCAAAGCGAACTGCACTGGCACCTGCTCGACGACGAGTCCCATCGTGGCGTCTATCGCTGGCTCTGCGATCTCAACCAGCTCTATCGCCGCTGCGCGGCCTTGCACCGCACCGATGCACACCCCGATGGTTTTGAGTGGATCGACTGCTCGGACTCTGCGCAGAGCATCGCGGCTTTTGCGCGCCGTGCCGAGGGCGAAAAGCCCCTGATCTTCGTCTGCAATTTTACCCCCGTCCCCCGCGAGAATTACCGGCTCGGATTGCCAGCCGCCGGACCGTACCGCGAGGTACTCAACAGCGATGCTGAAATCTACGGCGGCAGCGGCGTGGGGCACGGTGGCTGGGTGCAAACCGAAGAAGTCGCCTGCCACGGCCGGCCGCACTCGGCGCAGTTGCGTCTGCCGCCGCTGGGTGTGTTAGTTCTAGAGCCGAAGTAGAGCGATGCCAATTTGCCATGCTTGCCAAACGCGCCCAATGCCGGAGTTCGACTAGAACTACCCCAGATGCTTGAGATACTTTCACACGTCGCCAGCGAACTGCAACGGCTCGGCAAACAGCGTCTCGCGCTGATCGGCGGCGGGGTCTTGGCGAGTGCGTGTCTAGTCGCGCTGCTGGCACCGCTGTTGGCCCCGTACGATCCACTGGCGCAAAACCTCTACGCGCGCTTGCAGCCACCATCGACGAGCCACTGGCTGGGAACGGACGACTTTGGCCGCGACATCTTCAGCCGCATCGTGTACGGCGCTCGCATCTCGTTGCGGATCGGACTAGTCGCCATCGCGCTAGCCGCTTCCGCCGGCACCTTGCTCGGCCTCGTAGCCGGGTATCGCGGCGGGACCGCCGACATGCTCATCATGCGGCTGATGGACCTGATGCTGGCTTTCCCCAGCATCCTCTTGGCCATTGCCATCGTCGCCGTCATCGGGCCAAGCATCGACAATACCATTCTCGCCGTCAGCATCGTGTTGGTGCCGCAATTTGCCCGCCTCATGCGCTCCTCGGTGCTAACCGTGCGCGAGGCCACCTACGTCGAAGCCGCGCGCGCGTTGGGGGCGAGCGAATCGCGGCTGCTGTTCTACAGCATCTTGCCCAACTGCACGGTTCCGCTCATCGTGCAAGCCACGCTCAGCTTGGGCACGGCCATCCTCGACGCGGCCGGGTTGAGCTTTTTGGGCCTGGGAGCCCAGCCGCCGACTCCCGAGTGGGGAGCTATGCTATCCGGCGGGCGCGAACTGCTCTTGCAAGCGCCGTGGGTCATGGCCTTTCCCGGACTGGCCATCTTCGTAGTCGTCCTCGCACTAAACCTCTTCGGCGACGGGCTTAGAGACGCCTTGGATCCAAAAATCACCTGATGGGGAGTTGAGAACTATGAAAAATACCCTCCCCCTGCTCTGCGCCCTCGCACTATCAGTGGGCGGCTGCGCGGGCCTGCGAGGCCATAAAGCGCCCGCCGAGCCGCCGGGGCCCGACCAAGCCATGCAGTACTTCGTCAAGGCCAAGGTCTTTGAAGCCCAACACAACTACCTCGGCGCAATAGTCGCCCTGCGCAACGCGGCCGACCTCGACCCGACCTCGCCCACCATCTACTCCCGCCTCGCTTACAATTACCAGCGCATTGACGACCCCCACATGGCCGTCCATTTTGCCCTCAAGGGCTTGGCATTGGACGGAAGTCAGGTGGGGTTGCGCCGTCTGCTGATTCGCATCTTGGAGAGCGAAGGCGAGCGCGAGAGTGCCATCGATCACATTGAAGAGTTGCTGCGCTACGAGCCAGACAATTGGCTGCTCTACCGCCACTTGGCCTACCTCTACTTTGAAACGGGCCAACCCGAGCGCGTCGCTCCGCTCTTCAAGGAGATACTCGTCCAAGAGCGCGTACCACCGGGGGTCAAGGTAGATATAGCCGGTGTTTTTTCGCGCATCAACCAGCAAAAAGAGGCCGAGCGCATCTATCGCCGCGTCCTCGCAGCCGACCCTATGGTCGAGGACGCTTGGCTGGGGCTGGCTGAACTCAAGCTGGCGCAGGGATACCGCCACGAGGCCATTGCCATCTACCGCGAGGCCGCCGGCCACCTGCCCGACAGCAGCATCCCCTACCACTTGGCGCGGCTGATGGTCACCGAGCACGACCTAGAGGACATCCTCGCCGAAGAGGGTGCCGAAGTGCTCTACCACTTGGGAGTAGCCCTGTCCGAGGCCGGCGAGTACGATCAAGCGACGTTGATCTTTAAGCGCATCATCGAGATGCAGCCCCAAACGGTTGAACAGTGGACCGACCTAGCGCGCTACTACATCTACTTGGAGGACTACGACTCGGCCACCGCCGCCCTCAGCCAAGCGGCCGAGGCCATGCCCGACAGCAGCGAGATCTACCTGTACTGGGGGACGGCCCTCGAAAGCACCGAGCGCTACGACGAGGCCATCGCCGTGTACCAGCGCGGCCTTGAGCGCCTGCCCGACGCGGTTGATCTGTATCTGTACTGGGGACTCGCGCTCGAGCAACAAGACGCTTGGGCAGAGGCCATTGACGTCTATCGCCAAGCACTCGCTGTATCCCCAGGCCACGCCGCACTGCACGTGCGGTGGGGCATCAGCCTCGGGCGGCAGGGGCAGTGGGAAGACGCACTGGCCCAATACGAAACAGCGGCCTCACTCGACCCTGCGTATAGCCCGACCTTTCTGCACTGGGGCATCGCGCTCGAGGAACTAGAGCACTGGGAAGCGGCCCTTGAGAAGCTGAATCAGGCCGTGGCCCTCGCCAACGACAAGAGCCGCGTGCTCTTTTACCTCGGTGCCTGCTACGAACAGGCCTCGCGCAAACTGGGCCGCGACGAGTACTTCGACCGCGCCGTAGAGACCTTTCAAAGCCTGTTGGAGATCGAGCCAAACGATGCGTACGCGCTCAACTACCTCGGCTACATGTACGCGGACAAGGGCGTGCGGCTGACAGAAGCAGTCGCGCTCTTGGAGAAGGCGATCGCGCTCGAACCGGACAACAGCGCGTTCCTCGACAGCATCGGCTGGGCCTATTTCCGCCTCGGCGAGCTAGCGCAGGCCGAACAATACCTGCAACAAGCCTTGGAGCAGATGGACCAGGGCGATCCCGAGGAGCAGGCCGTGATCTTCGACCACGCCGGCGACATTGCCAACGCTCTCGGTAAAATGGACGAGGCGCGCGTGCATTGGCAGAAAGTGCTAGAACTCGCGCCGGACAACGAAGAAGTCCAGCGCAAGCTGCTGCCATGACGCATACCTCGCGCTCGGGGCACCCCCGAAATTTCCAGACAGCTTACAAATGGCTTGCCCTCTGCGCCCTCGCGCTAGCTTGCGCCCCGCCGCCAGTGGTGCGGGAAGGCTGGGATGCGACTCAAGGTCCGGCTGCCCTGCTTGCTGCTTCGACGTCCCTCGCCCAGTTCAAGGACCTAACGGCGGAAGCAGCCATTGAACTGCGGCGCGGCGAGCTGCGCGATCGGGGAACGGCCCTCGTGCAGCTAGTCAATCCAGATCTCTTCCGCGTCGAAGTGCGCGGCCCTTTCTTTACGCACATCTTTACCGCGCTGCTCGAAGGTGATAGCCTGACCGTGTACGGCCGGGGCATGGACCAGCCCTTAAAAGGATCAGTGCATGGCCGACTGCTAACCACGTTGACCGGGCTAGATTTGGGGTCCTGCGACCTGCGCTACGCTTTGCTCGGCCTCGTCGAGCCGGGTTCCATCGTCGAGCCAGTTGAGTATCCGCATGCCGACCACGCGGTGGTTGCGCTCGCGGGCGGGCGGCAGGCGTGGCTGGATCTGCGTCGCGGTCTGGTGTTGCGCGAGAGCATCCCCCTACCCGAGGGCGAAGTCCTGCTCCGCGAGCTAAAAGAATACCGCCGACAGGATGCGCTGTACCTACCACGCCGAGTGGAAATACGTCAGCGCGATATCCTGCTGGCGTTGTCCTATAAAAACTACGCTTTCAACCGCGGCTTGGACGCCGAACAGTTGCGACGGGGTATGCCTTAAAACGGGATGTGGTGACATAAGATAGAGGCGGCCTCCCCCTTAGCAGCCAAACGGAGCAAAAGACAAGTGAACCCTAGCTTGAGACATTTGCTGATCGCTTGCTGCATTGCCATCTGTGCATTCTCCACGCTCGGAGCCCAAGCATTTCTCTGCGACGGACACGCGACGGACGAGCCGCTGTCCGCCGCCAAAATCGCCAGCGATGTACGGCTGCCCGTGCTGCCCGCTAGCGGCTCAATCTACGTCCTAACAGTCTTCGCCCATTTCGCCGATGAAGAACCTACACCCGTGCCTGAGTGGGCTGACCAACTCTTTGACGCCGAGCGCGAGGGGAGCTTTGCCCACTTCTATCGCGCGATGTCCTTCGGTCAACTCGCGATCGCCGGCGAGGTACTGCCGCAAGGGTTGGCCGCCTCACAACCAGCATCCGCCTATTTGGCCGACGCCCCAAACCAGCGCGGTCGCTACGGAGATTTCGCACGAGAGATCCTCGCCCAAGTCGATGCCCAAATCGACTTGGCGCGCTTTGACAACGACGGCCCCGACGGCGTTCCTAACTCCGGCGACGACGACGGCTGGGTCGATTATATCTTCATCAACATGCAGTCGGTGCCCAACGGCTTTTTG
>JAJDYK010000097.1 GCA_022825185.1 Candidatus Latescibacterota bacterium
CGGCCAGCCCCGCGACTTCACCCTTGGCGGCCAGCCGCGAGCGTGGTCCAACGACGGCTTCTTCAACCAAATCTCCGGCCCCCTCGACCTGATCGACGGCGATCCGGCGACCTCCTCGTCGGGCGTGTTCAAGACCGCCCAGAGCCAAGCCGGGGCGACGTTCTTTTGGGATTTGGGCGCACCCTTCCCAGTCAACCGCATCCGCTTCTTTCCCGCTCCCAACGACGACGCCTTCGTCAAAGCCTTTGAACTGCGGGTCAACGACGGCGAAAACTTCAACGACATCAACCGACCGCAATACGAGGTTTTGCGGCGGGTAGAAGTCAACCGCGAATCCACTGTCGATATCGAATTTGCTCCCTTGCAGGGCCGCTTCCTCCAGCTACTTGTGCTGTCGAAAACAGTGTTCAACATCGCGGAGTTTGAAATCTACGGGCAGGGCTTTGTGCCGGTCGCCAGCTACGAATCGGCGCTGCACTCCTTTGGCGGCCCGGTCAACTACGGCCGCTTGCGCGTACACGCCACGCAACTTGGAACCGGGGCCGCCAGCGCGGCCATCCAGATGCGGACTGGGGCCGACGACAGCCCGCTGGCGTACTTTCGCCGCGACCGCGACACCGGTCGCCAGCAGGAAGTGCCCGCAGCCGAATACAATACCGACCTACCGCGACGCGCCCTGTACCGCCAAGACCCAGACACCGGCGAGCTGTTAGAGGAACTGGACCGAGCCGAATACCTCAATCTGCCGATCGAGGAACAAGGGCCGGTGAGCGATTTCGTCAAGGGCGACATCCGCGACGACGTGAACAACTGGAGCGCGTGGTCGCCGAGCACGCACATCACCGGCACGGGCACGATCGAAGTGCCCATAGGGCTGCCCAGCCCGAGGGAATTCATGCAGTTTCGCATCTTCTTCGATGGCGACGCTGAAAACGCCGTGCGCATCGACACCTTTCAGGTGGAGTTTTCGCCCGGGCTGGTCAGCGAGGCCGTCGGCGAGGTGGCTCTCGCCACCGATCCCTTTCCCGCCAGCGGCCTGCTCGAAGTCGCAGGGGGCATTGACACGACCTTTACCTACGACATCCGCACCGAGTTCGCAGATGACGTAGCCGGGTATCACGGCGTCCGCATCGAGGCGTTTCCACCGCCGGTATTCGAGAGCCTGCAAATGGGCGATCCCCTCGTAGCGATGGAAGACTTTGAATGGGCGGCAACCGACCGCGGCTTCGACCTTTTCTTTGACCCCGTCGCCGCCGACAACAACCAACCCCTGCGGATCACCTTCCGCCTGCGGCTGCTGGTACACAACACCCCGATCAATGCCTATCTCCTCGGCGCGGGAAGCGTCCCACCACATCCCATCGCCCCGGGCAATGCCAGCGAATTAGTGGGCACCAATGCGACCAACGCCTTTGTGACTCAAGCGCAGCCCGAGTTACAAGTAGCACTTTCAACGGCCATCATCTCGCCCAACGGGGATGGCCGCAACGATGCCGTTGCCATTGACCTCGTGTTGTCCCAGTTCGCCGCAGATACAGCCGTGGCAGTCGAAATTTTCGACCTCAGCGGACGCCGAGTGCGGCAGCTAGTCTCCCAGCCTCGGCCAGCCGGTTTTTACTCCGAAACCTGGGACGGACGCGACGACCACGGCGCGCTGGTAGCTCCAGGCCTGTACCTCTGCCGCGTCGGCGTGGAAGCCGACTTCGACGTGTTTGCCGCCGTAGAGCCGATAGGAGTGGTCTATTGACCGCGCTGAGCAACATGCGATGGCTGGTGCTGCTCCTCGTCAGCAGCCCGGTGGCGGCGCAGACGCCTTCGGCTTGGGTCGTCGGAGGCACAAGCGGCGAGCCGTGGGCTGCGGCCGCAGAGCGCTGGATCGCCCTCGACGACTCTGTGCGCGCTGGGGCGATTCAGCCGCGGGCAATTCCCCTAGGCCACACGGTTACTCGCCAACTCGTGCGCACCGGCATTGCCACGACTCAGCGCAACCTCTTTGGCTATCGCTGGAGTTTGCACAAGGGGCCGCGCCAGATCGAGGCCGACACCTTAGAAGTTGGCTGGCATCCGCGCCTGTGGCTAGGAGGCGGAACCAACGCCCTCGCACCGGAGGTCATGCGCGGGCTAGTCGACGGCGACGAACTAACCGCGAGCTTTGCCCACAGGGCACGGGCCGATGGCCGCCCCAACAGCGTGCAGTTCATCACGCTCGACTTGGGCGTGCCCGTGCCCGTTGACAGCATCGTGTTCTTCCCGCCGCAGACCGGGCTGACCAGCGACAACCAGCGGCAGCGCGAGCTGTTCGCCCGCGCCTACGAAGTCAGCCGGACCAACGTGCCGGTCGAATGGCTGATCTTTGAAGACGAGACCACCTCAACCGGATCGGCGGGATACCACCCCCTCGACGAGATTCTCGCCAGCACCTTTGCCAACAACACCAGCGTCGTCTCGCTCGCAACCGATCTGCGCTTTACCCGCTTTCTCCGCTTCAAGTTCGGGGAGACCTCCACCACGACCCTGCTGGCCGAAATCGAAGTCTTTGGTCGCGGCTACCCCCAAGAGGCCCGCTACATCTCCGCGCCCCATTCTTTCGGCCAAGCCGTGAGCTTGGGACGGGTCACGTGGAAATTCACCCGCTATCGCCTGTTGCCTTCTGGCGCGATCACCGCCGATCCCAGCGCACCTGTGCAGCTAAACTTGCAGACCCGCGCCGGCTTCGACGACAATCCCAAGACGTACTTCATCTTCGACGACCTCGGCCGCCTGCTCGAAGTAGATGAGGACACCTATTTCGACTCGCCGCGCATAGTAGAGCGATTTTCCGAGGGCATCGCCGGCTTCCGCGCCAAGCGCGACGACGACATCGAAAACTGGAACAATTGGTCGGTCAATTACCAAGCGTCGGGCGACGAGATCCGCTCCTCAGACGGGGCCGAGTTCCTCCAGTTTCGCTTTACCATTACCACCGAAGACCCACTAACCTTTGGCGTGCTCGACAGCTTGGCTTTTGAGGTCTCGCCGCTGTTGGCCGACCGCGCGCTGGCGGAAATTGCCCTCGACGGGACTTCGGCGAGCTCAGTCGAGCCGCGCGCCAGTGCGGACGGGGCCGTCGAGGTGCCGCTCGGCGTCGCCCAGCGCTTTGCCTATCACATTCGCACGGAGGCCGGCAATCGCGCGGGGTTCGACGGCATTGAGCTGGAGGTTCCTCCGGGCACTCGCTTCCTCGACCTGACCATCGACGATCAGCCAGCGACCGAGGGCGAGGATTTTTCCCTCGCTGCCAGCGACGGGCGGTTGCGCTTCACTTTTCCCACGGCATTCCAAGAAGACAAGGCGTTTCGCGTGCGCTTTCAAAGCGCGGTCTTCCAGCCATCGGTCTTTTTGGCCAGCCGCCTTTTTAACACCTCGGCCGCTAGCTTGCCGCAGTCCATCGAAGCTGGAGACGCCCACGCCGACGTGACCAGCAATAGCATCCAAGTAGTATCCAGCGACGAAGCCCTAGGCGTTCTCGGGAAGGTTGGTCTATCTTCACCCGTGGCCACGCCCAACGGCGATGGGGTCAACGAACAGGTCGCCATTGGCTTCGACTTGTTCGGCGTCGCTGGGGGCGTATTGCGAGTGGAGGCGCACGACCTAAGTGGTCGGCGCTGCGCTGCGATTTTGGACGCGCAGGCCGCGGCCGGGCCATACTCGCTGCTATGGGATGCGCGGGACGAGCAGGGGAAACTCGTGCCCCCAGGGCTGTACCTAATCCGCGTTGCAGTCGAGGTCGATCGCGGCACGTTCACCCGCGTGGAAGCGGTCGGAGTCGCGTACTGATGGAGGCACCATGAAAATGCTACCACTAGCGATTGCTTTCCTCCTATTCACGGTCGCGGCGAGCGGCCAAAACCTGAGCTTTACCGGATCCGACTTCGCATCTTGGGCCCATCCGCAGGGGCTAGTGGAAGTCTTGCCGCAGGGCATTAAAGTGAAGCGCTTTGACCAGCGGTTCAACGCAGTGGCCAACGCCCGCGAGTTTTCCGGCCAGTCCATCGGCGAATACGGACGGCGCTTTGCGCGCACGCCGTCCAACCAGCAGCAGGCTGACCTAGCCGGCGACCAAGACCCCAACACTTGGTGGAAACCCGACCCGGACACCCCGGTGCAGTCGTGGTGGCTAGAGCTGGACTTGGGGCGCTCTGTGGTCGCCGATAAAGTGCGCATCCGCTTCCCCGATCGCGAGGGAGCCAAGCCCTTCAACTTTTTCTCAGTGTACGTCAGCCCGGGCATTCCGGTCTTCGGCGGCCGGGCCAAGCGCATCGTCTATCGCCGGCTGGGTAGGCCGATCAACAACAACACCGAATCCCTAGTCGAATTCGACCTCAACACAACCGGCCTCGCTTCGGCCACGGGCGAGTACCTGAGCGCGGACGAGGTACTCGACTTCGACATCATACGCTTCGTGCGCTTTGAAGCAGCCGGTGCAACGCCCGATGCAGCGCTCGCCGAAATAGAGGTAGAAGGCATTGGTTTCAACCTCTCCTCTATGGTACAAATCGAGGATCGCACCGAGCACTGGGGCGGACGGACGTGGACATCCAAGCACCGCGACTGCCCGGGCTGCGGCAAGGGCAGCGGGGCCGAGGCCCTCATCGACCAAGACGTGGGATTTCGCGGGTGGAATATCGAGGGATCCGACAAGGGCAACTGGCGCGATTCAGGCGTCTGGTCCGTCGTCGATTTCGGCAACGTCTTTCGCGTCGATCGCATCATTTGGCTGCCGATTGTGTCGGGCCGCGGCCCATTCCTCTACGGCTTCCAGCGCGACAAGCAGGGCAGTTGGCCCAGCTTCGATTTCTTCGCCTCCGACGGCACCCCCAGCAACAGCGCCGATCCGGTTGTCGAAGGCCCCTTCCACTACGACTTGCTGTCGTCCGTGGCCAACTCCGGTCGCTACTTGTTCGACTTCCAGTTCGAGCCGCGCGCGCTGCGGCTGCTGTTGTGGCGCGTGACGCGGCCGCAGCAGTTCCACCGCGCCGCCCAACTCTTCGTCTTCCACAGTGAGGGCTATCCCGCGCAAGTCGAGCTGGAGTCCGAAGACATTTCCCTCGGCGGTGCCCGCAGTATGCGCTTCGTCGAATGGGACGCCGACCTACCGCCCGGCACCCGCATCGAAGTGGAAACCCAGACCGGCAATGGCTTCCAGACCCTCACGCGCTACTTCCTTGCCAACGGCAAAGAAGTGACCAAACAAGCCTACGAGTCGGCCAAGTCCCGCAATCGCGGCGACATCGTCGAGGAAAACGTGCGAGACGACACTTGGAGCGCGTATAGCCAACCCCACCGGTTCTCTGGGCAAGCGTTCCTCTCGCCGTCGCCGCGACAGTGGCTGCGGGCGCGAGTGCGGCTCATCAGCGACGATCCAGCAGTTTTTCCCACCCTGCGCTCCCTCACATTTGTGGCCAATGCGCCGGTCATCACCGCGGGGCTGACGGGCCGCGTTTTCCCCCGCGAAGCCGTCATGGACACCTTACAGACGTTTCGCTACACCATCGCGCCGGTGGGCTTCAACAGCCGAGACGCTGGGTTCGACCGCGCACTCATCTTGCTGCCGCCCGGCGGTGGCCGCGACGCCGCATTCATCAGCGCATCCGTGGGAGGAGCCGAGGTCGCAGCCACTGGCCTGCTGCGGGGGGATTCGCTCTTGGTGGAACTGCCGCCGCCACTGGTCCGGCGCGATTCGGTCGCCATCGCCTTTTCCGCGCGCCTGTCCCATAGCCCTACAGTTTTCAACGCGTTCGTCGCCAACTCGGCCGCAGCAGATAACCTCCAAGGCGTCGTACCCGCCGAGTTCGGTGCCGATATAGTATTCGTGCCCGAGGCAGTCACCGGCGGCTCGTTGATCCGCAACGTCGAGTACACCCGTTCGATAACTCCCAACGGCGATGGCGCAAACGATCAATGCGAACTGAATTTCACCGTCGTCAAGACCGAACAAGCACCGCGAGTACAGGTTTTTACCCTAGACGGCCGGCCCATAGTCGAGCTCGCAAGTCAAGGTGCACCGGGGCGGCGCGTCCACTACGTCTGGGACGGACGGAACGCCGACCGCGCGGTGCCGCCCGGTATCTACGTCCTGCGCATTGCCATAGAAGCAGATGCCCGCGCCGACCGCGTTTACAGGCTTGTACATGTCGTTTATTAAGAGGGAGCACACTGTGAGACGTCAAATCTTCACATTGTTAATTTGTCCATTCGCATGGATGGTGCCGCAACAGGCAAGCGCCCAACGCGCCACCGGGTACGACAACCCCTATTACACTACGGGCACTGAAGTCTCTCCAGCGACCCTCGTGCCCTCGGTGCGCAAGTGGTACCTGCCGCAGCGGCTGTACTCACAGTACGACTGGCGACAAGAGCAATACTCCAACTACGCCCGCGACCACTACGAGCGCTACACCGAGGTTTTCTTGGAAGGCTCGCCGTTCTACGACGTGTACGGCGATTACATCACCCAGGGCTGGCTGGTGTACGACTGGACCGAAGACTACCCAGAGGACAACGGCAGCATCATCACCAAAAATCCGCGCTTTCGTTCGTGGTTCAACAACCTGCTCGTATCGTCGAGCCATTCTGGGCAGTTCTACTCGGCCCTGATGGTGGGCGACGGCATCCGCACAACTTTGACCCCCCTGACGTTTTCCAAGCCGCGCTTCGACGGCATCCAGTGGGATCTTACCACCGACAAGTACGCCCTGACCATGCTGTCGTCGCGGGTCAGCAACACCGGAGAAATTTCCTCTAGCGAAGTCGGCGGTGGCGTCCAAGCCAATACCTTCACCACCCTGATGGCGGCCAGAGGACGGGTGCAGGTCGGGGATTTTGCCGCCCTCGGCGCAACCTTTGTCAATGCCGCGCATCGCAACTCCAACCTGCCGTTTGGCGACAACTCGCTCAGCGGCCTGCTCAGCGGCCCAATGAACGCGGACTTTGTCCGCTCCATCGTCGTGCGCATTTCCGACGATTCGCCTGAAGACGGTGAGGGCGGCGCACTGCTGTCGCGCTGGCGCATCTTCATCGATGGCGTCGAACACACCGGAGACATCGTTCCCGTGGTCGAGGGTGGCATTCGCCGCGGCGGCGCGATTGTGGCCAGCGGCACCGATGTCATCACGCTGACCTACAACATCGAAGACTTCTCCCCGAGCACCGAAGACGCCATCGACGATTTCCGCGAGATCGAGCGCATTGAAATCGGCCTCGTACTGGCCAACGACTACAAGGTCGAAGTAACCTCCAACAAGCAAACCAACAACCTCGGCACGCCCGTATTCTTGCCGGTGTTGCGCGCGGCCGGCAACGTCAAGGACGGCTCGAATCAGGCCTTTCACCGGTTCAGCTACGGCCTGCCGACCGGGACCCGCATGTTGGGCTTCGACCTCGCCATTGCCGACCTGCAGGGCTTTGACTTCCGCGGCGAGTTCGTCCGCAACTTTCAGTACCGCCGCTTTCCCAACGAGAACGTGGCCACAAACCAGACGCTGGCCACCAACGAGGCCCAAGCCCTGTACGCGACCGCGCAGAAGCGCAGCTATCCCTACACGTTTTTCGCCGAGGTTTTCAGCATCGACCCAGATTACTCCACCCGCGCCTTCATCCCCAACGCCGAGGGCGAGGTGTTTTACGACAACGAGCAACGGCACCTGTACGAATTCGTCGATGACAACGACGATCAGGACGAATTGCCGGACTGGACGCGGCGCACGTTTGGCAGCCGCGTCAACACGCGGCAGGGGCAGCAGTTGCTGACTGACGCCGCGGTTTTCCCGGGCATTGACGAGGACAACGACGACATCTCGGATTTCAACCGCAACTTCAACACCCAGCCCGACTACGCGGAGCCGTTTCTGCGCTTTGATATAGACCCGCCGGAGTTTTTGTTCGGCATGGACATGAACAGCAACGGCGTCATCGACCGCTTTGAAGACGACAGCGAAGCCGATTATCCCTACAAGCTGGGCCGCCGAGGATTCAACACTTACGCCGCCGTCGAAATTTTGCCCCGCATGAACCTCATGGTCGGCTATCTCGACCAAAGCCTGCTAGAGACGGCCCGGGAAAACCAAGCCGCCTACCTGCTGCTGACCGCGAAAAAGGAATTCCCCGCAAAGGACTTCAGCGCGTGGCTGATCGCCAATCCACGCCGGGTTAAAGACGACATTCCCGACGATGTGCTACTGTGGCGCGACCTGCCCGGCACGCGCGGCCGCTCGGTCTTTACCCGCGACCTCCTGCCCGCACGCAACGCCTTCATCAACACCACGTACCTCGAAGTACACTACGACCGCTTTCTGCCCTTGACGGCCAAGATCAAACACGAATTCTACCAGCAATTAGGAGATCAGGAAGGAGAACTGCGCGACCAGCGCTTCTTGGGCATCGTGACCAAAGGCGAGTACTCCACCCACATCCGCAGCTGGACCTTGGTACCCAAGTGGAAACAGCTTTACAACAGCCGAGTGCCAGCCCAGCCCAGCGCGCTCAAAATCCGCGAGCTAACGGAAATTTTCTCGCTGCAAGCCGTGCGCAGCATCAACCGCAACATGAGCTTCATCGCCGGAGCCGAGTGCGAGCTGTTCAACAATCTCCGTCCCGCCCCAGACCCCCTGCCCTCGGGCTACCTCCTCGACGGCACCACGTGGGTGCTCGCCGCCCAAGTCGCCAACAACTCCGCGTACCTCGGCTACGCCCTGACGACCAACGTCGGCGCGCGCTGGATCCGCAACAACTTCGACGGGTCGCCGGCTTCGTCCGAACTACTTTCCTTCATCACGGTGTACGCGGGCTTGGGCACGGATCGCTAGCCTATTGAAACGCTTTCTCCAACGCCGCTGGAAATATCTGTATCTGGCCTGCATACGCCTCGCGCAACTCGGCTAAGAGCACATCCATAGCCTCAGTTTCGGCCCGTTGCCGCAGAGCCGCGCGAATGCTATCCCGCACAAAAGCAAAATCCACTACTCGGCCATCGGTGCGAGTAAACTGATCGAGGTGCTGGTCGTAAAAGGCCCGCACCGCTTCGTCGCCGATTTCCCCGACCCGTGCGGCCGCGGCTTGGTAGAGCCGTTTGACTAACAGAGCATCTCGTTCCCGTTCGACGTTGGCGCGGATATCCGCATCGGCGGCGATCCCCAGTTTGCGCGCTTCCGCTACCATGATCTGCTTGCCAGCGAGATTATCTACGGCCTTGTACAGTCGCGCACTGTCGAGTTCGGCCGGGTGCGGCGCGCGGCCCTGCTCGACTAAGGTTAGGTACTCCCGTGCCATGAACTGGCCGCCGCGCCAAGTAAGCAGCGGCACGTTCCCTCCATCCCACTGCGTCGATTGCCGCGGCATGGCGAGCAGCGCGGCAAAAACCTCCGCGTCCAGCGCCAACTGATACCGCTCGCGCAGGGTGCCGACGTAGCGCTCCATATCGTCGGCCCGGCTCTGCACGAGGGCCTGTTTCTCCACCCACTCGCGGACCGCGGCAAAATCGACGGGCCGTCGTTCCCCAAGCCTGAAGACGTGGTAGCCGCTCACCGTCTTCACGGGGTCGGGATACACACTGCCGACGGGCATGGTGCTGAGCGGCACCTTCAGCCCCTCGAACACCTCGCCGATCTTGAACCAGCCGACCCAACCGCCGGGGCCAAAGCGCTGCTGAATGTTCGGCAGAGAATAGGGTCTGATCAGCGACTCAAAAGGCGTCCCTTCGTCAAGCAGCTCAAGGACGAGCCGAGCCTCTTCTTCGGTGGCGCAGACAATGTGCTGACTGAGCACTTCCACGTCGTACTGCTGTTGGGCAAAAAACGCCCGCAGGTCCGCCTCCGAAAACGCATACGACGCCTGCACAGCCTCCTGCTCGTAGAGCTTGTTCATCAGCGCCCTACGCTCGCTCTTGGCCACGGCTTGGGCGATAGCCGGATCGCGATCGTACCCGCGCCGAAGAGCCTCGGCAACGAGCAATTCCCGCGCGATGACGCCGTCGAGCAGTTCTTGCTTGCCCTGCTGGTCCAGCTCCTCGACGTGGCTGTAGCTAGTCTCCCGCAGCTTTTGTGCTGTTTTCGTAAACTCCTCTACTGATATGCTCTTATCGCCGATGCGCAGAACCATTTCTTCCGCGCACCAAACCGCGCTGTACAAGACGAGGAGCGCGAAGGTGCTAACTAGAGAATATTTCACGATGTGATGGGGTCTTTTTCAGGTTGCGGAAATAGGACGAGTTCAGCCTTTTGCACGAGTAATATGGCTATCTCTTGAGAAAGCGAGCGAGTGGTTCGCCGTCGGCAACTGATGTAGCCGCGTTAAGCGGCATATACTTCCAACACTAGGCGTTTGCCCAGCGCTTCTAGCGCGGTCTCGACCTGATCGATATGTGAGCGATGGTCCAGATCGAGGAGGCGTCGTACCGTCGTTGCAACTGCGCCAAGCCGCTCCGCTAATTCGCGAATGTCGATGTCCTGCTCGCGCATCGCCTCATAGAGCGCGAGCTTGGCGGCGATGAGTGCCGGCAGTTCAATAACGGGTCCGTTACCTGCCGACGGTTTCGGAATCCGCCGCCCGTCGTTTACGTACCCACCAAGTGCCGCGATAAGGCAGTCCGCTGCTTCCGCCAGCGCTTCGCGTTCCGTATTGCCCTCGGTCAATGCCTCTGGAATGTCGGGAAACGACACAAGCACGGTAGCGGGCATCAACTGTAGGTTCACCGGATAGGCCAGCCGTCTCAATTGCGCCATGAAACACCTCCGTCCACAGTTTCCAGTATCTATATGTTCTCAGGTCCAAATTATCGCTCAATAGCACTCTATCGTCAAAACGCCCCGCGCACCTCAACGATCCTCCCGAATCACAACCGAAGGTGCGCGGCATCATCGGCCCACCCTCGGCTGAGCTCGGGTCGAAGCCTGCGCGGCGATTTGCTCGGCGGCCGCGAGGTTGCGGCTGAGCTTGGGGTGGTCGGGCTGGTAGTGCAGGCCGCGGCGGAAGGAGGCAATGGCGCGCTCGTACTGCTTGCGCAACATCTGGACATTGCCCAATCCCAAGTGCGCGAGGGCGTACGTGGAATCGGCCTGCAATGCTCGGCGAAATCGCTGCTCAGCCGCTGCCATTTCCCCCCGGCGGAAGTGGATGTTGCCGAGATTGTGGTGCGCGGGCGCGAACGCAGGGTCGCGGTCGAGTGCCTGGAGGTAGCGGATGCGCGCTTTTCGGTATTGGCCGCGCTGCCCGTACACAACGGCCAAGTCGTG
>JAJDYK010000060.1 GCA_022825185.1 Candidatus Latescibacterota bacterium
CACGACCTCGAGCTAGCGGCGCGCTGCGACCGCCTCCTGCATCTGCGCGAGGGGACGTGCGTCGAAGCCTGATCTACTACTGGCGGGTTCACCTAGGGCTGCTGCTGGGGACTGCTGTCGCCACAACCGCCCTGACTGGCGCGCTCCTAGTCGGCGACTCCATGCGCGGCAGTCTGCGCGACTTAGCTTTAGAGCGCCTAGGTCGCATCGACTACGCGCTGCTCGCCGCGCACTTCTTCCGCAGTGACTTGACCACCGAACTGCCCGGGGGCCATGCACCTGTTATCCTCCTCAAAGGCAGCGCCCGCCACGCCGAGACCCAAGCGCTCGCCACTGGCGTGCAAATCCAAGGCATCGACGTCCGCTTCGCCGCGCTCTTTCCCGAAGGCGGCTCCGCCTTGCGCGACGCGCTCAAACCAACGCCTAACCAGCCATTTCCCTCGCTCGTCGTCAGTGCCTCCCTGCAACGCGCCCTCGACCTCGAACTAGGCGACGCGGTCCTGCTCTCGCTGGAGCGCCCCAGCCCAACCTACCGAGAATCCCTCTTTGGCCGCCGCGCCACCGACGATCTCGTCACCACCCTGCGCGTGGTGCTCACCGGCGTCTTGCCCGACAGCGGGGCGGGGCGCTTCGGCCTGCGACTGCAGCAGCACCTGCCGCTCAACGCCTACCTCGACCTCCAAGCCCTCCAGCGCGCGCTCGACCAACAGGATCGCGTCAACGCCCTGCTCATTGCCGCGCCCAACAGTCAACGCCAAGACCTGCAACGCGCCCTCGCCCAACGCTTGACTCTCGCCGACCGCAAGCTGGACCTCGCACTGCACTCCAACTACATCGAGCTCACCAGCACCCGCTTTGTCCTCGACGACTCGATTAGCACCGCCGCCTTGGCAAGCGCCGCCGCCCTACAGCTCAAAACCGCGACCTTCTCGACCTATCTGGCCAACGCCATTGAAGTCAACGGTCGCCAAGTCCCCTACTCAACCGTTACCGCTCTCGACGATCCCACCGGCCTCTATCTCGCCGACGGACGGGCCGCACCGCCCCTCACCGACGACGCCCTCTACCTCGACGCCTGGACGGCCCAAGAGTTGGCCGCAGCTCCCGGCGACTCGATCTCCCTGACCTATTACGTAGTCGGCCCGCGCCATGAACTCCGGACCAAGCAGGCCCACTTCCGCCTCCAAGGAATTGTGCAGATGCGCGGCTTGGCCATTGATCCGGCCCTGACGCCTGCCTATCCAGGGTTGCAGGAAGAAGGCGATATGGCTGCTTGGGATGCGCCCTTCCCCATCGACATGGGGCAAATTCGCCCGCAGGACGAAGCCTACTGGGATCAGTACGGGGCCGCGCCCAAAGCCTTCGTCGCCGCCCAAACAGGCCAGCGCCTCTGGCGCAGCCGCCACGGCGTGCTGACCGCCATCCGCTTCTATCCGTCCTCGCCCACTCACTACCAAAGCCTGCGCCAAGACCTGCTATCGCGCCTGTCTCCGACGGCGACAGGCTTCTCCTTGCGCCCCGTCCGCCAAGAAGCCCTGTTAGCATCAACCGGGGCCACGGACTTCAGCGGCCTTTTTATCGGCTTCAGCCTCTTCCTCATTGCCGCGGCCGCATTACTGGTAGTTTTGCTGTGCAAGTTCGGCCTCGAACAACGCGCGCGCGAAGCAGGGCTGCTGCTCGCCACCGGCTACCCGCTCGCCGCGGTGAGCCGACGCTTTTGGGGCGAGGGCATTGCCTTGGCCGCGCTGGGCGCACTGCTCGGTCTAGCCGGTGCTCCGCTCTACGCCTATCTGATGCTAGTCGGCTTACAAACTTTGTGGTTGGAGGCTATCGGCACTCCCTTCCTCCACCTCCACGTTAGCTGGTTAAGCTTAGGAGTGGGCTATCTATCCACCCTGCTACTAGTCTCGCTGGCGCTGTGGCGCACTGTGCAGCGCTTCCACCGGATGCCCGTCCGCGCCCTGCTTGCTGGTACCATCGACACGGCATCGCATCGTCCAAGCCGTCACAGTGTCATCCTCGCCGCCTTCGGTCTGGTTATAGCCCTCACCTTGAGCGTTCTCGCCGGTATGGCCGACGCAGTCACAGCCGCCGCACTTTTCTTAGGCAGCGGCACCGCAGCCCTGTTGGCACTATTGGCCCTGTTCGCAGTATGGTTGCGCGCTCCGGCAGCGAGCCGCCTCAACTCCAGCCTCAGCTTGGGCCTGCTCAACAGCACCCGCAAGCCCAGCCGCAGCACCCTCTGCACGTCCCTCGTCGCCTGCGCCACCTTTGTCATCGTCGCCGCTGGAGCACACCGACAAGTCGAGTGGGCAGACGATCCTGGCGCGGGCGGTTTCTCACTCGTCGCCGAGGCGGAAATTTCCCTGCACCAAGACCTCAACAGTGCGGACGGTCGCTTTGAATTGGGACTATCAACAAACTTGGAAGACGCGCGTTTCTTCCCCTTCCGCGTCCTGCCCGGCGATGATGTAAGCTGTCTCAACCTCTACATACCCCAAACCCCGCGCGTCCTCGGTGCACCGACCGAGTTCATCCAACGCGGCGGTTTGCCCTTCCGGCAGACGCTCGACCTAACGCCAGACGAGCGCGCCAATCCCTGGCGATTACTCCAGCGCGATTTGGGGCCGGGCGTCATCCCGGCCATCGGCGACTTTAATTCAGCGCAGTGGATTTTGCACAAGCGTCTGGGAGACGACATCCCGATTGCGGAGGGCGTGACCGTGCGGTTAGTCGGCCTGTTGGACGGCAGCCTGTTCCAGAGCGAGTTACTCATTGCCGAGGATCGCTTCGCCGCGCACTTCCCCGAACGCGAAGGCTACGGCTACTTCCTAGTCGAAACGGAACAACCAGCCACCGTCGCCACCGTGCTCGAAAGGGATCTAGCAGCCTACGGCCTCGACGCCACCTTGAGCGCCGAGCGCCTCCGAGGCTTTCGCGCTGTCGAAAACACGTATCTGGCAACCTTTCAGACGCTGGGCTTGCTCGGGTTGCTCTTGGGTACTCTGGGTTTGGGGATCCTCATTCTGCGCAACGTCCTTGAGCGCAGTGGCGAGTTGGCGGCCTTGAGCGCCTGTGGCTTTCGCCGCGCCCGCCTAGGGGCGATGCTGCTCTACGAACACGGCTTCCTCCTGCTAGCAGGCGAAGGGATAGGCAGCATCGCCGCTCTCATCGCCGTGGCCCCCCGCCTCTTCGATCCCACGCCCTTGCCTTGGGCCTCGCTGGGCATCTCGCTCGGCTTGGTCTTCACCGCCGGCCTGTTGGCGTGTGCTGTCGCCGGTCACTCGGCCCTGCGCCGCCCCTTGCTCGCAGCCCTCAAGGCCGAATAGACGTAGGGGGCGGTTCGCGAACCGCCCCTACTGACCGATACAGTACAGGTGCGACTCCGTCCGCAGGTAAATCCGCCCCCCGGCAATGGCCAGCGACGACAGCGTATAGCCGCCGTCGAGTTCATTCGTCGCCAGCACCTTGTACTCTGGTCCAGCCTGAAGCACGGTCGTCACCGCATTTTCGTTGACCACGTAGAGCTTGCCGTCGGCCAGCACCAGCGAGGCGCTAACCGTCCCTTGGGCCGTACGCTCCGGCCCCCACACCACCGCACCCGTCTTGGCGTCGAGGCATGTAGCCCGCCCGCGGTCATCGACCATGTAGAAATAGCGGCCATCGGTAACAGCCGAAGGCACATCTGGTCCGCCCGCCCCCGTCCACTTCCACGCCAAGTGACTCTCGCTAATGTCCCCCGTGCCACCGGCGCGGAACGCTAGCACCGGATTGCGGCGACTGGTCGCGTACACCATCCCGGCAACCGCAACTGGCGACCCAACCACCCGATAATTCCGCTCCTTGCCCGGATTCAAGCCGCCTGCCCGCCACACCTCTTCACCGGTAGCCGGGTCGTGACCGGTGAGGTAGTCCCCGCCGGAGACGACAATTTGCGTCTGGTCATCGTGTTCGAGCACCACAGGCGTGGTATAGGCATCCGGCGACTCGCCCGGCGCGTCGGTTGGCCGCTCCTGCCACCACGCGACCTCGCCAGTAGCCGCGTCAAAGGCGATCAGGTAGGAAGGATCATCCGTGTTCATCCCGTGCAGGACTTCGACGAAGAGCTTGCCGTCGTAGAGCAAGGGCGAAGAGGCGTAGCCCCACATCAGGCCGAAGGGGCCGTGCTCGGCCTGCAAGTCGTAGTGCCACAATTCCTCACCATCCATGTCAAAGGCCCGGATCATCCCCGTGCCCGTGACAGCCAGCACGCGCTCGCCGTCCGTGACTGGCGAAGGCGAGGTGTTGTTGTGCTTGCGCCAATAGGCATTGCCCTCGGCGAGCGTGCGCTGCCACAACACACTGCCATCAGCCGCTGACAAGCAGCCCAAAAGCAGCTTTTCACCGCCCTGAATCTCCTCGCCCGAATTGGGCGACGTCAAAAAGACCCGCTCGCCCCACACCACCGGCGTACTCCCGCTCCAAGAGGGCAGCTTCTTGCTCCAGACCACATTCTCGCTTGCACTCCAAGTCGTAGGCAAGTTCACGGCCTCGCTGACTCCGTTGTGGTTAGGGCCGCGCCACTGGGGCCAGTACTCTTCAGCACCGACGCGCAAGGCGGCCAAAAGCAGCAGTGAGACGATCGCGTAATTTTTCATGGTTTGCTCCTATCCATTATCGGCAAAACTGCACTTCGAGGCGTCAAGTCAATTGACAAGCATCTCCAGCGACCATTAGGGGCCACAAAATATCTCGCAGCTCAGTAGTAGCCCTTTATTCGCCGCAGCTTGTTGGCCCTCCCAATAAGTCCAAGGTCGGGCCAATCCGCTCTATTGACCGGCAAGTGTATCTGAGAATCTAAGTAACCACTCAGATCGTCAAGGCCACCTTCGAGTCGCTGGCTTCTTAATTCATCTACTTTCTGTTCATTGAGTCGCATATAGTATCTTGTATCGAGATAAATCAAGCTGTTGTCATACGCGCGATGTATCGTCGGCGACAACGCTATGCCATTAGAAACATCATCTGTCCCTTGGGCCTTTACTGGTACAATATGGGCGGCATCGACGAGATTGAGTTGCGCTCTCGTCACCGCACAGCGGTTACCATAAGCATCCATAACTTGCCGACGAAAACTCGACTCGCGCGCATAGCGACTTACCGATTCGACTATTCTTTGCCGCTCTTGTGCCAGAGGCTCCATCTCTTGCGGCCTTATTTCCTCCAATTGAGCGGCCTTTAACAATAGACTATATGTTGGAAGGTCAACTCCGTACTCATGCAGGGGAACGGAGTTAAACACGTAGTTCAGAAATTGATCTGGACGAATCCCAACGGCTATTTCCTCGTTATTTTTTTGCGAAAAGGCTAAGCCGTCTCCAATAGCCATACAAATAGCCTCTATATCGATCTGAACAGAAGGCGAGCCCTGTGTAAGTATGCGATGTTTATCTATATCAAAACCCGCAAACATATCGTTCTCAGCGTGATAACCCAGCAAAACAGTATAGCCGTTTGGATTGATTGACAGCGGAGAAGCAACCGAAGTCATCTGAATTCTGTATTCGTTCTGCAAAGATGGCCGGCCTCCAGGAGTCAGCGTCCATATATAGACCCAAAGTGAAATTGTATCTTCGCCGTATTGAATCAAGAATTCTCTGGGGTGAGTAGCCGGTTTTTCAGACATGTAGAAACCAGTACCACCGGATTTCTGTATGGCGCGAAGAACGGCATCGACGAGTTCGGCAGGCGAAGCAGCAGGCATAGTTAGGTCTTTGTTTTCTTTTCAGGTCTTTTCTTCCCCCCATCGTCTGACAGGGCCTCTTCACTATCAGTCCCATTCCACATCGCAGCAGGATGGCAAAGGCTATAAGAAGGCACTTTCTTTTTACCTTTAGGTTTGGTCTCAAGTCTAAAAAGACTACCTTCAAGGTATTCTTTGACGAGATCACAGCAGAGCCATTTACGCTTCAATCGCTCGGCAACTTCTCCCGTTACGCAAGAACCAGCTAAAGGGTCAAACACCAAGTCTCCCTTGTCGGTGAGCATCCTAATAAAGTACTCAGGCAATTCGGCAGGGAAGCGAGCGGGATGCGGCTTTATATCGTACTCCTTGCAAAGTCGCAAGTAATTGGAATTGCTCTCTGTATTGGGAATTGCGATGAGGTTAGGCGGAATAGAAGCACCATTATCAATGTTAAATTTTTCACTAATATCGTGCCCACTCGGCCTCAGCTTGGCTTTATATCCACTTTTGAGCAATCCCTTCATTGAATTGCTATATGGAACTAGGACTCGGCGATTACTAGCTTTCGGCCAAGGGGTCGGCGAAAGCCACCAGACGCAATTAACCGCATCTTTAACTCGAACTCGCCGTATGTTCACCCACTCGGCTGGTGTAGGCAATTTTGATGGATTCCACCAGAAGAATTCTTGGGCGAGATGAAAATCGAATTCCCTACAAAGCATAATCAAAAGCTCATAGTGATAAAGCGAGCGAGTCGGTTGCCCTGGAATCCAAGCACCACCAATATCAATGACCAGAGAGCCATTGTCCTTGAGGATGCGTATAAATTCTTTGGCAAACGGCCGAAACCAATCGAGGTATTGATCCGCATCGACATTGCCGTAGTCCTTTTTGCGGACCAACCCAAATGGCGGGGACGT
>JAJDYK010000029.1 GCA_022825185.1 Candidatus Latescibacterota bacterium
CCAACCACATCGGTCGCCTCGGCAGCTATGTGGAGCGCATCGCCGAAGCGAACATGATCGGCCTGCTCTGCGCCAACTCGCACGGCGGCGGTGCCAGCGTGGCCCCTTGGGGCGGTATCGCCGGGCGCTTGGCCACCAACCCGCTGGCGGGCGGCTGGCCCGACGGAGAAGGCGGAGCACTCGTGTTGGACATCACGACTAGCGTGGTGGCCGAGGGCAAGGTGCGAGTCAAGCGCAACCGAGGGGAGCCGGTCCCCGAGGGATGGATCATCGACGCGGCTGGCCAACCATCGACGGACCCGGCGGACTTTTACGACGAGCCGCGCGGCAGCCTCTTGCCCTTTGGCGGCGTCATGGGCCACAAGGGCTACGGGGTCGGGGTCGTGGTTGAGCTGTTGGGCGGGGCGCTGAGCGGGGCGGGTTGTGCGCGGGGCCGGAAGGCACGGATCGGCAACGGCTGCTTCCTGCTGGTCATCGACATTGCGCGCTTCCAGCCGTTCGCCGAGTACGCGGCCCAAGTGCGAGCATTCGCAGACTATTTGCGGTCCTCACCCAAGGCCGAGGGCGTCGATGCCATCCTGCTGCCCGGAGAGCTGGAAAAGCGCGAGCGCGAGCGGCGACAGGCCGGTGTGACGGTCGAGGAAGAAACTTGGCGGCAAGTCCTCGATTGCGCTCATCGGGTCGGAGCCGTCCTGCCGAGCGTTTAGCACAAGGAGCACCATTTAATGAAAACATCCGATCTCTTCGTCCGCGCCTTGGAGCACGAGGGCGTGGAATTTCTCTTCGGCATCCCGGGTGAGGAAAACCTCGACCTGCTCGAATCGCTGCGCGGCTCCGAACAGATCCAATTGATTCTCAACCGCCACGAACAGGCCGCGGGCTTCATGGCCGCTACGTACGGCCGCCTCACCGGCAAGACCGGCGTCTGCCTATCGACCTTGGGACCGGGAGCGACCAACTTCGTCACCTCCGCCGCCTACGCCCAACTCGGCGCCATGCCCATGCTGATGATCACCGGCCAAAAGCCCATCAAGTCGAGCAAACAGGGGCAGTTCCAGATCGTCGATATCGTCGAGATGATGCAGCCTCTGACCAAGTACACCCACCAGATCGTCAGCGGCGACAGCGTGCCCTCCCGCGTCCGCGAGGCGTTCCGCTTAGCCGAGGAGGAGCGGCCCGGAGCTGTGCATTTAGAACTGCCCGAAGACATCGCCTGTGAAGACACTGACACGCCACTGTTCCCCAAGGACCGCGTGCGCCGACCCATCCCAGAAGAAAAAGCCATCGCCCAAGCCGCCACTCTAATCGAGGAGGCGCAAAGCCCCCTCTTGCTGATCGGGGCCGGGGCCAACCGCAAGCGCACCTCCAAGATGCTGTTCAACTTCATCCGCGACACCGGCATCCCGTTCTTCACCACCCAGATGGGCAAGGGCGTCGTCGATGAGCGCGACCCGCTCTTTTTGGGCAACGCCGCGCTTTCAGCTAACGACCCGTTACACTGCGCCATTGACCGCGCCGACCTCATCATCAACGTCGGGCACGACGTGGTCGAGAAGCCGCCGTTTTTCATGGAGCCTGACGGCTTGCAGGTCATTCACGTCAACTTCTCTTCGGCCTCGGTCGATCCGGTCTATTTCCCCCAGCTAGAGGTCATCGGCGACATCGGCAACAGCATCTGGCAGTTGCTGCTGCGGATCAACCGGCAAAAAACCTGGGACTTCAGCTATTTCGCTAAGGTCAAAGAGTGGATCGACGAAATCCGCGCAGTCGGCAACGACGATCCGGGCTTTCCCATCGCGCCCCAACGCCTCGTCGCCGACGTGCGCCGCGTCATGTCCGACGACGGCATTATATGCCTCGACAATGGCGTCTATAAGATCTGGTTCGCCCTCAACTACCGCGCCCACGAGCCCAATACCGTCCTACTGGACAACGCGCTGGCGACCATGGGAGCGGGTCTGCCTTCGGCCATGGCAGCGCGGCTGGTGGAGCCGGACAAACAGGTCATGGCCATCTGCGGCGACGGCGGCTTTATGATGAATTCCCAAGAGTTGGAGACCGCAGTGCGCCTCGGCATGAACCTCGTGGTTCTCATCCTGCGCGACGACGGCTACGGCATGATCAAGTGGAAGCAAGCCGACATGGGCTTTGCCGATTGGGGCCTCGACTACGGCAACCCGGATTTCGTCCAATACGCCGCCAGCTATGGGGCCTACGGGCACCGCATCGGCGCGGCCGACGATCTGCTGCCGACCATGCGCGAGTGCCTCGCCGCTCCAGGCGTCCATCTGATCGAGGTGCCGGTGAACTACGCGGTCAATCAAGACCTCCTCGAAAAGGAACTGACCTGCCCAGAGTAGCGGCTCCCTGCTCAGTGGACAATCTGCATCAACCGCTGCGTCATGGACCCCTCTTGGGTCAGGGCGTAGATCACAGTGTTTACCGCAAACTGGAGTATGCGGGTCGCATCGCGTTCGGCGGCAAAGCCCATATACCCCCCAATACCCGAGTTGGCCCGAGGCACCGCCACTAGTCGCCCCTTGACGTACAAGCCTTTCACCACATTCCAGTAGTACGGATCGTCAAAACGCGAGGCACCCTGCGCGACGCCGTCTCCCAAGTCAAAATAGGCCGTGAATATCGGATGGTCTTCCCGCAGGCGTTCGGTGTAAAAATCGCGTCCCTTGATCAGCCCCCCGTACTTTTCCAGAGCCTCCGTCCAAAATCCCTCAAAGTCGAATTGCTCAGCCATGACAAAACCCCCCGCCATCAGGTAGCGCGCCAGATTCTCCAACTCGTTTTCGTTGGGCTCGCCTTGGGAAATGACGATCGGCACCGTTAGAAAGCGATTGTCATCAAAGGTAAAGCTGCCGACCAACTCGGCTCGCAAGCCGGTCCACTCGTTGAGCATATCGCGCAGGACGTCGATTTCCCGATTGTTAAACCCACCATCGACGACATTGGTCTGGGTTTCGGCCATATACGTGGCCGAGACCACGCGGGCGAATTTGACAAAGCCTTTGATCTCCTGCTTGTCGTTGGGGTCCTGTATCACCAAGGCGCGGTAGCGGCCCGTATCCATAGCATCGACATCCAGCATCTCCAAGCCCATGTCGATTTTGTGCTCGGACGCGCGGCTGATTCCCAAGTTCGCGGTTACCCCCACAACCGGTTCCAGCGCCGCTTGGAGCCCCTGCG
Source organism: Candidatus Latescibacterota bacterium (assembly GCA_022825185.1). Next base: position 3,199 of record JAJDYK010000029.1, read on the forward strand.
GGTTGCTCTGGCCAACTTGAAGCATATTCGCCATACCCGTCGAACGAGCGATGATGGCGCGCGTGGAGAACGCCGCGGTAGCTTGCACCTGATCCATGCGAGCGGCAGCAGCGCGCACTTGGCGACGGATCATCGGGCGCTTGCGTTGGGGAATCTTGCGCAATTCCAGCGCCTTGGTCAGGCGCGGTTGACGTTTGACGAATTTGGTGGTTAGCGGCCGGGGCGCTTTTTCCGCCTGCTGCTGGAAGGGATTGAGCAGAACTAAGATCGCGTTCAGGAGCACGGCGATTCCCAGCGACAGCCAAAAACATTTGCGCAGCGGGCTGAGCAGGGCATTGAGATCCAAGCCAGCGGTAATGCGCGCAAAACGCGACGGTCGGTTCATAGGTCGTTATCCGGCCTGGTCGTCCGCACGAGGCGGCCCGTTCGAGTCGTACTGCCTTCGGGATTTCCCCGATAATATAGAAAATTACTAACGCGTGGCAGGAAGGATGGACGGGTGCGACGGCTCGCACAAAGAGGCTGTTGACCGGGAGAAGACCCTAGGCGTAACTAAATACTATCGGCTGATGCTCGCGTGATATATCTATAGCTATATATTAATCGCCAAAAAAGGAGGGACCAATGACCAAGACGGCAAAACTATTTTGGACTGGGCGCTCTCAGGCCGTTCGGCTGCCAAAGGAATTCCGCATGGACGGCGAGGAAGTGCGCATTCGCAAGCAGGGAGTGGCCGTGGTCCTCGAACCCGTTGTCACGGATTGGGCGTGGCTCGATTCTATCCAAGAGAAATTTTCGGAAGATTTCTTGGCCGCAGGCCGCAATCAGCCGCCGCATCAAATCCGGCCAGCCCTCGATACCGCCTTTGAGTAATGAGCCTAGAACAAAGGAACCCACCATGACCGACCGCCCCAGCATCCTCGTCATAATGACCGACCAACAGCGCGCCACGGCCAGCCACCTCTACGGCAACACCTTCTGCCAAACCCCGTCCATGGAACGCCTAGCTGCCGACGGCGTGCTCTTTGAAAACGCAATCACCCCGCACCCGCTCTGCGTGCCAGCGCGCATCTCGTTTTGGACCTCGCAGTTTCCCCACTCGCACGGCGGCCGGCGCAACCAGACCTTGATGCCCGCCGGTGCCACGCACGCCTGGCAACTCTGGAAGGAAGCTGGCTACGCCACGGGCCTGATCGGCAAAAACCACTGCTTCCAGCGGGAGGAAGATTTGGCGCTCTTCGACGTGTGGAATGCCTTTACTCACGGCGGGCGCAACGAGGGGCCACAGACGCGGGGCATGGACTGGTTCCGGCCAGAAGAAGGTCGCCGCAAAGTCGCCGCCGAGCACCGCCAACTCGCCCACCAGAACCCCCGCTTCAGCTACGGCACCTCCGAACTGCCGCTGGAAGACCACTCCACCGGCCTAATCGCCGGGCAGACAACGCGCTTTATCGAAAAGCACCAAGACCAGCCCTTTGCCCTGTGGGTTTCCTTTCCCGACCCACACGAGCCGTGGCTGTGCCCAGCCGAGTACGCATCCTTGTTCCCACCCTCGGCCATTGACCTGCCCCCCTGGCGCGACGACGAATTCGACGACGAGCGTGCGCCCGAGCGCAATCGGGTGCTCTACCAAATGCTGGGAGTGCGCCGCGACCCAATCGAAGACCTCTACGGCGTCATGGCCTCGTACTTTGGCATGGTGCGCTTTATCGACGACGCGCTCGGCCAGATCCTCGACAAGCTCGACGAACTGGAGCTGCGGGAGCAGACGATTGTGGTCTTTTGTTCGGACCACGGCGACTTCATGGGCGAACACGCCATGCAGTGCAAGGGCGGCGTTTTCTACGACAGCCTGACGCGCGTGCCGCTGATCGTCTCTTGGCCCGGACAGGTCGCCACCGGAGTGCGCGACCAGAGCATGGCCAATCTGATAGACGTAGTGCCGACGCTGTTGCACTTGCAGGGGTTAGAGCAGCCACGCTCAATGCACGGAACGCCGCTGCCCACCGCGACCGACGCTGCACCTCGGGACGCGACCTTTTCCGAATACGGCAGCGGAGGGCCGCTCTTTACCATGGCCGACTTGGAAAAACTGCCTCAACCTTGGGGCCGCAAAACCCTGATCGACACCTTGCAGTGGCGCGAGGCGGCTGGTCGCTGCAAAATGGTTCGCACCCGCGAATGGAAGTACGTCCACGACCCCATGGGAGACCGCGACGAACTCTACGACCTCGTCGCCGATCCGAACGAGTTGGTCAATGTGATCGACGAGGAGCAACACCGCGACGCCCGCGACGCCATGCGCCTACGGCTAGCCGACTGGAGCATCAACACTGAGGACGGCCAGCCGGTGCCCTTGCCCGATCGCACTCACTACGAGCTAGCCTAACGGCTCTTGCACAATCGGAACCCTGCCGGTATTTTATTAATAGGTGTAGGGCAGTACACCTTCGGTGTAGATCGTAAAAGCCCAAGTGAGTGGTTAAGGAGCCACTCGAAGCCACAAGGCTTCAAGCTTGGGAACTGTCACACGCCATGATTTCTGCTATTATCACAGTCGCTTCCGCACACAGCCTCAGCGGTCTCCCGTCGGGGCTGACGGCTACCACTACGACTACCACTACAACTACGACCATGTGCGCCGGATAGCGACGGACTAAAGTTTACTCTGCAACCCCTCCCCGCTGTCGGCTACAATGACAGCGGGGTTTTTCATGCCAAGGAGCGCGTCATGCTGATTAAGGTCCCCCAAGGACAGGACATCGAATACCCCGGCGAGGGGACGCTCAAAGAAATCCTCGTCCAAGAGAACAAGGAGCTGTTAAAGCAATACATTGCCGCCCGCACCGGCGACGAGCGCATCGACTTCCACACCCAGCTCACCAGCGAGGCAGAAGTCGAGCTCATTCCCTGGGATGCGGACGAGGCCGCCTGGATCTACCGCCACAGCATGTCGCACGTGTTGGCGCAGGCCGTGCTGCGTCTCTTCCCAGACGCGCAACTGGCGATCGGCCCGGCTATTGACGACGGCTTCTACTACGACTTCGACGTGGCCGAGCCTTTTACGCCCGAAGACTTGCAAAAGATCGAGCGGGAGATGAAGCGGGTCGTCAAGCAAAACCACAAATTCGAGCGGATCGATGTGGCGCGCCAAGAGGCGGAAGAGATGATCGCCAACGCTCCCTACAAACAGGAGATCCTCGCCGACTTGGAAGAGGGCCAAACCTTGTCCTTTTACAAAGACGGCGAGTTCACCGACTTGTGCCGGGGGCCGCACATGCTCGGCACCGGACAAGTCAAACACTTCAAGCTCCTGAGCGTAGCCGGAGCCTATTGGCGCGGCGACGAGAGCCGCAAGATGTTGCAGCGGATCTACGGCACGGCCTTTGCCACCCGCGAAGCCCTCGACCACCATCTGGCAATGTTGGAGGAGGCCAAAAAGCGCGACCACCGCACCCTGGGCAAGCAACTGGAGTTGTTCACCTTTGACGACGAAGTGGGGCCGGGGTTGCCCCTGTGGCTCCCCAAGGGAGCAGTGCTCATCGACGAACTGGAGGACTTGGCCCGCAAGACCGAACGCGAAGCCGGCTATCAGCGCGTGCGCACGCCGCACATCTGCAAGGAGTCCATATATCAGCGCAGCGGCCACTTGCCGTACTACGCCGAGTCCATGTTCCCACCCATGGAGTTGGAGGGGGTCAAGTACTACCTCAAACCCATGAACTGCCCCCACCACCACAAAATTTTCGCCGCGGCCCCGCGCTCGTACCGCGACCTGCCCTTGCGTCTAGCCGAGTATGGCACCTGCTATCGCTACGAGCAGTCGGGCGAGTTGTTCGGCTTGATGCGGGTGCGCTCGTTGCAGATGAACGACGCACACATCTACTGCACGCTCGACCAATTCGAAGAGGAATTCCTCGCCGTCTGCCAAATGTATCTGCGCTATTTCGAGCTGTTCGGCCTGGAGAATTACCTGATGCGCTTGAGCACCCACGCGCCCTCGGGGCTAGGGGCCAAGTACGTCGATGACCCCGAGCGGTGGCTCCGCACCGAGGACATGGTGCGCGGTGCCATGGCGCGGGGCGGGATCAACTACGAGGAGGTGCCCGACGAGGCCGCCTTCTACGGGCCCAAGATCGACGTCGAAGTTTGGAGCGCCATCGGGCGGCAGTTTACAATCGCCACCAACCAAGTCGATTTCGCCGTGCCCGGCCGCTTTGGCTTGACGTACACCAACGCGGCGGGCGAAGAGGAGACGCCCATCTGCATCCACCGCGCGCCGCTAGGCACACACGAGCGCTTTATCGGCTTCCTAATCGAACACTACGCCGGAGCCTTCCCAGTGTGGTTAGCACCCGTGCAAGCGGTCGTGCTGCCCATTGCCGAGCGCCACGCCGCGTACGGAACCCAACTCCACCAGCAGCTCCTCGCTGCCGGAATCCGGGCCGAGCTCGACGCAGCCAGCGAGACCCTCAACAAGCGCATCCGCCAAGCGCAAACGCAGAAGGTGCCCTATATGCTGATCGCCGGGGACCGCGAAGTCGAAGAGGGCAAGGTGGCGATCCGGCAGCGATCCGGCGAACAGCTCGACCCGCTCCCGCTAGCTGAAGCCGTCGCGCTGATCAGCGCTGAGATCAGTAGCTAGCGGCCATGTTCCGCCGCACCCGCTACATCGCCGGAGTTTTCTGGCAATTTCGCTACTATCTCCTTTGCACGGGGCTGGCGCTGGCCTTTTGGGACACCGCGCTGATCAAGCCGTTCCGCTTCTTTGTGGTGCTAGTCCACGAAGTCAACCACGCGGCAGCCGCCCTGATCACCGGCGGCGAGGTCCTCGAAATCCGCACCCATTGGAATGAGTCCGGGCACGCCCTGATCAAGGGGGGATTCTTCCCGCTGATTAGTGCGGCGGGCTACGTGGGATCGGCGCTGTGGGGGGCATTGCTGATGTACACCTCACTTTATCCGCAGGCGCAACGGTTGGTGTTGCTGTGCATTGGCGCGGCCTGCGCGGGGATGACCTTGATCTACACGCCGCTGGAGGCGGGGGGAGTTGATTTCGTACTGGGAATCGGCGGCGGATTGGTCCTGTGCCTCATGGCTTGTAAGTCGAAGCGGATGGCGAGCATCGGTGCAGTGTGGATGGGGGTGATGCTGTGCCTGTACAGTCTCTACGACTTCCGCACCGACCTGTGGTACTATACAGAGCGGACGGACGCCGGGATATTATCGGCCTATTGGGGAATAGATCCGTTGCAGGTGCCCTATCTGGCGTATCTGATCGCCTTAATTTGGGTGCTGGTGTCGCTATCGTGCATGTATCGGGCAATGCGCGCGGTGGCCCGCCAAAAAACGTGACGCTACGTGGCTAGGACCTGATCGAAGTCGTATTGGAGCGCCTTTATAAAGTTCATACACCAACGCCGTTTCAGACTATTATGCAACAGCTAAATATCAACGACGCCTACCAGTACTACTCCAAGCATATCAACCGTATTGAGCGGTTTGAATTACTTGAGGCCCACCAATTACCTGTTGCTGGTAGCGTCCCATCTATTGATTGGGAGTTATTTGGCTCCATCCTAACAGGCTCAAAAGGCACACCCGGTTACGGTGCTGACTTGGAAAATTATGAAGTCAAATCTGCAACTGAAGGGAGCAGTTTTGAGTACCAGTACCATCTTCATGGAGGCATTTCAAAGTTGGATGAAGATATGAAAGTCGATCATATCTTCATATCATACTCAAGCAATTATAGAGATGTGACGGTGCGTCTTGTAAAAGGCGAGGATCTAGCTGACGAATTTGAGAGCTGGCGTACAGGTCTGCTTGAAAACTATTCAGGAGAAGCTCCTCGGCAGCGTTATCGCAAGAGCATTGCTTTTGGGTTAATACAAGAATTAGGACAGATTATCGTACAGATCGAAGATGGTGTATTGATAGAAAGATAAATTGCCATTCCCCATCCATCATACCTAATAGCTAGTAACGGCGGGAACAGAGCTAAATGCTTCATCAAAGGCCGGATTGAAGATTTCTTTTGTAATCCACTCAATCACGGGTACGCAGACAGCATCGCCGAATCCAAATAGCATTTGATTAGACTCAAGGTGCGAGCCAAGAACATAATCATCAGCCCCCATCAAGCGTGCATTTTCTCTACCATTTAGCAGGCGAGCATCATATCGGCCTTTCCCTGCTCTAAGCAAAATTTGTCGTGCACTTCCTCCCTTGGGCGTGCGAAGACATCCCGCAATACCATCTGTCCTCAGTTCAGCAGTAGATTGCTTCTTACCATTGCGCATCCTCATACGCCTAAATACAGTTCCGTACGACCAAAATGGTTGATCCATCATTTCGTGGACCTTCTTTTGATGCCGTTCAAACATCTGATTGTACAAATAGGACGACCGATCTTCAGGCCACCATTCTTCGTTGGGATCGACAATATCAGCGAGATCAGAGGAACGTCTAGGCAGTGGAGGTAAAGAATAAAGATGCCAAGTTAAGTCTGAATGTGAACGGATGAAATTAGTAATTCTTGGAGGGCGAGCAGTATTTTTTTGCTGAAGAATGACTTCTTGCTCTAAAATATCTTGGTGGTCAGCCAGAAGGTTGCCAATAATGAAGAGCCTAACCCTGCTCTGGGGCACAAAGTGAGAGGCATTGATAAGCAGTATATCGAGCGCATAGCCTAGTTCGCACAAAGCAGAAAGGGCTATTTCAAGATCGTGGCCTCCCTTGGATGTAAGCATACCCTCCACGTTCTCAAGCAGTATAAACGGTGCAGGATGCTTTGCTTTCATTTCTCCCAGAATTCTTACAAATTCCCAAAATGAAGACGTTTCTTTTCCAGACAAACCTTCTCTGCTGCCGGCAACGGATACATCAGTGCAAGGAAATGAAGCATGGGCAAGAGCAACAGGAGGTATCTCCTCTCCGTCAACTGTGCTAATATCGCGCAGATGGTAGCTCCCTTGACCAAAATGTCCTTCGTAGAGCTGGCGTTTTTCATCACTGTAGTCAACGGCGTAAATAGTTGACCAACCAGCTTTTTCCAGCCCCAATTCTACTAAGCCAATTCCGGCAAAAAAGTCAGCTACTGTCTTTTCGGGCATTATATTCTGCTGACTCTTCACGGACTGCATAAAATGGTCCCTCCAGAGGTTGGTTGCCGATTTTTTCTATAATACCAATGGCAACACTTATATATCGCGTCCCATTGCCTCGTTCAGCGGCACTTACATTCGATTGGGTTGAGCCAATTTTTTTGGCAGCTTCTGCTTGATTTAGTCCGGCCTTTTCGCGGACCTCTCTAGCGAGCTTGCCCAAGGTATTGAGATTCATGTATTTCATCTTGAATACATCATAGTCAATATGACTATCCAAATCAAGTCCACAATTCGGCAAAAATTCAAATTGTAGCCTAGAGTATTCCATTGGGGATTGATGGGTTTTTATTATTTGTGTGCTGCGTTATTTTATGGAGAATGCGCCGACACACCAGAACGAAATCAAGGAAGAAAGGGAACCCAACATGCGAATGAGTCGGCTTTTCAGCCAGACCTTGCGCGACGTCACTGCCGACGTGGAAGTAGCCAGCCATCAACTCTTATTGCGGGCCGGCTTTATCCGCCCGCTAGCCAGCGGCATCTTCAGCTACTTGCCCCTAGCGCAGCGGTCCATGCGCAAGATCGAGGATATTATCCGCCACGAGATAGACGCCATCGGCGGCCAGGAGATCACCATGCCGGTGGTGCATCCGGCTGAACTCTGGCAGCGGACGGGGCGTTGGTACGCAGTCGACACGGAGATGGGCCGCTTCCAAGACAAAAACGAGCGGGACATGGTGCTGGCCATGACCCATGAGGAAGTCGTCGCTGACCTAGTCAGCCGCGAGATCAAATCCTACAAGCAACTGCCCCAGTTAGTTTATCATATCCAGACCAAGTGGCGCGACGATCCCCGCCCCCGCTCGGGCCTAATCCGGGTGCGCGAGTTCACCATGAAGGATTCCTACAGCCTCGACGCCGACTGGGAGGGCCTCGAAAAGCAATATCGCGCCCATTACCAGCAGTACTTCAACATCTTCCATCGCTGCGGCCTCGACGTCCTCGCAGTCCGCTCGGACACTGGGATGATGGGCGGCGAGCTGGCCCACGAATACATGTACCTGACGCCAATCGGCGAAGACACACTGCTCCTGTGCGATGGCTGCGAATATTCGGCCAACCGCCAGATCGCCACCTTCGCCAAACAGGCCAACCCGGAAGAAGCGCCCGCCGCGCTCGAGAAAATCGCCACGCCCAATACCACGACCATCGAGGACCTAACCGCGCTGCTCGACATCCCTGCAAACAAGACCGCCAAGGCCCTCTTCCTGATGGCCACGGTCGGCGACGGTCGGGAGAAGAAAGACGCGTTTGTACTGGCCGTCATACGCGGCGACATGGAAGTCAACGAGACCAAGCTGGCCAACGCGGTCGGCGCACTCGAAATGTGGCCGGCGCGGGACGAGGAAATACGCGCCATCGGCGCGGAGCCGGGCTATGGATCGCCCATCGGCGTCGAGGGAGCACTAGTCGTCATCGATGACTCCGTGGCGTCTTCGCCCAATCTAGTAGCCGGTGCCAACGAGCCGGGCTACCACCTCGCCAATGTAAACTACGGCCGCGACTACACGGCCAACGTAGTCGCCGATATCGCCGCCGCCCGCCAAGGTGATGGCTGCCCTGACTGCGGCGCGGCACTGCGCGAATCGCGCGGAGTGGAGGTGGGCAACATTTTTCAGCTCGGCACCAAATTCACCGAGGCACTGGGCGGGGACTTCCTCGACGCCGAGGGCAAGGCGCAGCCAGTCGTCATGGGCTCGTACGGGATCGGCGTGGGGCGACTGCTGGCCTGTATCGCCGAGGAGTACCACGACGAAGACGGCTTAGTGTGGCCCATTGCCGTCGCGCCCTATCAGGTCCACATCGTCCTCCTCGCCAAGGGCGCAGGCGCAGCGCAAGACGCGGGCGAGCAACTCTACGCCGACCTCGCGGAACGCGGCATTGAAGTCCTCTTCGACGACCGCCGCGAAAACCCAGGCGTCAAATTCAACGACGCCGACCTGATTGGGATACCAGTGCGAGTGACGGTGGGAGATCGCGGTTTACAGCGGGGAATTGTCGAGATCAAGCTGCGGCGCGAAAAAGAGCGGCACGACACGCCGGTAGAGCAAGCGGTAGAGTACATAGTAGAACAAGTGGAGAAGTTACAACGCGAGTTAGACGAACGAGTAGTAGAAGTAGAGTACAAGGGATAAGGTTCGCCTTCGCAGCCTGTAGGGGCAACTCTTGGAGTTGCCCCCCGTCCCCCAACGCAAATCGGAGGTCATGGATAATGTTCGTCGAAGGCTACACCGACCAACTCAGCTACCGAGCCGGCGAACAGGTGCGCTTCCACGTGGCGACCAGTGCGAACGAGTATGCGCTGGAAGTGACGCGAATCGGTGCCGAGCGCGAAGTAGTGTGGCAACAGGACCAACTGCCTGGATCGTCCTATCCAGTGCCAGAAGACGCCTCGTCCAACGGCTGCGGCTGGCCGGTTTCCCACTCCTTGGAAGTGTCGGACGATTGGCGCAGTGGGTATTACGAGTTCGTACTACGCGTCGAAGACCAAGGCGGCAAATTCGTGCGGCGGGGACGGCGCACGGCCGAGAGTCGGGGGTTTTTCATCGTCCGTCCCGCTGGCCCTACGGACGCTCGCATCCTCCTCCAGCTAGCCACCAATACCTACAGCGCCTACAACAACTGGGGCGGCTACAGCTTCTACAGCTATCACGGCCGCGGCGGCTTGCAGGGGCATCGCGTCTCCTTCGACCGCCCAATGGCCGGGCTGTTCGACCGCTGGGAGCGCGACTTTGTCGAGTGGGCGGAGGGCGCAGGATACGCACTCGACTACTGCGCCAATTCCGACCTCGAATGGCATCCCGAACTGTTGGACAACTACCGGCTCGTCCTCAGCGTGGGACACGATGAATACTGGTCAGCTCCCATGCGCGACCACCTCGAAGCCTACATCGCCGCCGGAGGCAACGCCGCGTTTTTCAGCGGCAATTCCGTGTGCTGGCGGGTGCGCAGCGAAGACGAAGGCCGGGCGCTGGTGTGCTGGAAGCAACAGTTCAACATGGACCCAGCCTACGCCGCCGGAGACTACGCCAACCTCTCGACCTTGTGGAGCCACCACCTCGTGGGTCGGCCGGAAAACGAACTAACCGGCGTCGGCTTCCTCTACGGGGGCTATCACCTCAGCCACGGCCAATACATGGACGGGTCTGGAGCGTTCACAGTCCATCGCCCAGAACACTGGGTTTTCGCGGAAACAGGCTTGCAGCGCGACAACACCTTCGGCGGCGAGCACACCATCGTCGGCTACGAGTGCGACGGCTGCGAGTACGTGTTGGAAGACGGGCTGCCGGTGCCCAAGGGGACCTATGGCACCCCGGCGGACTTTACCATCCTGTGTACCGCCTCGGCGCGGTGGCACTCGGACGACTGCGAGTGGTACGAGCGTTGGGAAAAGGGCCGGGAGGGCGCGGCCGTCATGGGCCTCTACACTCGCGGCGGCACAGTGTTCACAGCCGGGACAACCGACTGGTCGCACGGGCTGAAGGGAGACGCGACCGTCGCCCAGATCACCCGCAATGTCCTCGACCGGCTGAGCCAATAGTGGCCAGAGGATGACATTACAAAACGCTTTGTACGAGCTGGGCGTGCGCGAAAAATCGGGTTTCTTTTTTCCAATTTCCCAAGAAGGTGATATATGAATGAGCGGTATTTGGTGACAGGTGCGCTCGGCTGCGTGGGTGCATGGGCGGTTCGTCGGCTGGTCCGCGAGGGGGTGCCGGTATATACCTACGACCTAGGCGGCGATCCCTACCGATTGAGGACGATCATGACGGACGAAGAACTGAATCAGGTGCGACTGCTCGAAGGCGACATTGCGGATCTGGACGAGTTCGAGCGAGTCGTGATCGACTGCGGTATTACTCATATCCTGCACCTAGCAGCCATGCAGGTACCTCTGGTTCGGGCCGATCCAGTGCGCGGGGCCAAGGTAAACGTCGTGGGGAGCACCGTCGTCTTCGAAACGGCTGCGCGTCATCGCGACCAGATCCAGAACTTGGTCTTTGCAAGCTCGTTTGGAGTGTACGGCGATCCAGAAGCGTATCCACCGGGGCCGCTTGCCCACGACGCTCCACTGCTGCCTCCGACTCTCTACGGAGTATTTAAGCAGTGCAACGAGGGCACGGCTCAGGTTTACTGGCGGGAGCAGTCGGTCCATAGCATTGGGCTGCGCCCGTGTGTAGTGTACGGACCGGGTCGCGACCAAGGCTGGACCTCCACCCCGACCAAGGCCATGCTAGCCGCCGCTCTCGGCCGCGAGTACGAGATCACCTACGGCGGCACCCTCGTCTATCACCACGCCGACGATGTCGCCGCCGCCTTTATCGCCGCGGCTAGGACCAAGCTGGAAGGTGCCCCAGTGTACAATCTAGGAGGCAGCACGGTCTCCATGGCCCAGATCGTCGCTGCAATCGAGGAGGTTATCCCCGAGTCGGCGGGCAAGATTGGATTCGACCCAACGCCGCTGCCACATCCCTCGAGCGCCGATGACAGCGCCCTGAACCAAGCCCTCGGACCTCTTCAGTATCGATCGCTGGTCCAGGGAGTCCGGGATACGGTCGAAGTCTTCCGCACCGCCCTAGAGGCAGATCGCCTCGACCTAGAGCGGGCACTGCGCACTTAGCCCGACTTTGTCCAAACGCAAATGGTAGGGAGCGCAAAGATGGCAGATACTGGAGCCACAACGACACCGACCGAAACAAAGGTCCAACCGATCTGCAGTTTCTGGGGCCGTCTGCTGGCCTTGGGGGTGGACCTCGGTCTTCTCTTTGTGGTGGGCTCTCTGCTGGGTGTGCTTTTCGCGGATCGGCTGGCACAGCTAGGGGTTTGGGGACGGCTGGTAGGCTTCGCGCTGGTAGTGTTCTACTTCGGACTGCTCAACAGCCGTATGGGGCAGGGACAGACTTGGGGAAAACGCCTACTACGCGTGCGGGTAGTGGATGCAAAGGGGGAATTGATTTCGCTGGGGCGGTCCTTGCTGCGGGCGGCGATCTTGGGGACCATTTTTCTTTTAGATTCTTCTATGGCTGGAGGGAATTGGGTGATATATGGGATTGTCCTAGCCCTATGGCTAGGATTGATCTATTGGTATGTATTCAACCGGGGAACCCGTCAATCGCTACACGATCTGGTCGTGGGGACTTACGTGGTGCGGGACGAGGCGGCCGGTCCGATCTCTTTGGGACATCCAAGAAAGCTGCATTTAATTGGTTTCGGCATCCTGATCGCTATCGGGATCGGCTATCTCCTTGGGCTCTATCTGTATGAGCCGACCTCCGATCTGATGACGGTTCAGAAGAAGCTGAATCAAGTGGATGGTGTGCGTGGGGCAGTGGTGCAGACAGGCACGAGTTATAGCGGTTCCACTGTGGAGCATACCTATCTTACAGCCACAGTCCTATTGGACGGCTTCTCAGAGGCTGTTGAGCGCAAGGCCAGAGAGACCATAGCCGCTACGGGAGATTCGACATCGCTGCATCTGCCGCCGTCCTTTTCGTCCGCTAGCCCCTCTGCCGACCTACCGCTGCTGATGTCCTACATTTCTCTTATTACGAGCCGGCTTTCACCTCCCTCCTTGGCCTATTTTCAGGCCGTGGCCGAGAAGGTAGATCGCATCTTGGTGGAGAGCTATCCGGGTAGTGCGAGTATTGATAAAAGAGTGATCCAAGTACAATACGGCTACGAGATCGGAATTGCGCCGCGAGCCTACGTGCAGGTGGAGAGGAGATGGGGGCACGGAATATGGCGCGAAGAGGTTGGAGCAGGTGTGTATTATTTTTGAGGTCTGGCCCGCCGTCTTGGCCGCTCCCGTGCAGGTGAAACCGATACACCGTAAAAACAAAAGGAGCACTGCCTACGTGAAAATCACCGGAATTAAATCCGTCATGATTCAGGGCATTCCCTGGACGTGGACGCTGGTCAAGGTAGAAACGGACGAGGGAATCTGCGGCATTGGCGAAGCGCAATTGCCCATCGGCGTACGAGACATCCTCACGCGCATGGAAGGACTGCTCGTCGGCGAGGATCCCCGCCACCCGGTCCGACTGGCGCAAAAGATCTACCGCGGCCTGATCGGTGCTGGGTCCTCGGGAGGGAGTATCGTGCTGGCCTTGTCGGGAGTCGAACTAGCGCTGTGGGACCTCCACGGCAAGATGACGGGCTTGCCCTTGTGGCAGCTACTCGGCGGCAAGTACCGAGACCAAGTGCGCATCTACGCCGACACGGCCCGGCCCGGCGACCGCTCGCCCGCAGCCTATGCCGACGGAGTGCGCCAGCGCGTAGAAGCCGGGTACACCGTCGTCAAGGTCGATATCGACAACAGCGCTCCAGGAGAGTACCGCAAGGACCCCCACAACCGCGCCCTGTCCAGGGCCGAGGTTGACTACATGAGCGCCGTCAGCCACGCGGCCTACGAGGCCCTGCCCGCCGATGTTGAGCTGTGCCTCGATATGCACTGGAGTTATCAGCCAGCGGACGCACTCAGGGTGGCCCGAAGGCTGGAGGACATTGACATTCTGTGGCTCGAAGATCCGACCCCGCCGGAAAATCTCGACGCCCTAAAGTACGTGACCGACCACACCTCCGTGCCCATTGCCTGTGGTGAAAATCACTGGATGAGTCATGGGCTCAGACCCATGATCGAAGACCGGGCCGCGGATATTATCACGCCCGATATCCCTCGCTTCGGCGGGGTGCAGGAAGGCAAGAAGGTGGCCGAATTGTGCGAGTTGCATTCGCTGGCCTTTGCGCCGCACAACATCTGCACGCCCGTGGGAACCGTAGCGTCAGCGCACGTATGTGCCAACGCGCCGAATTTCCTAGCGCTGGAACACCACGGTCTCGACTGTCCTTGGTGGGACGATATCGCGCTGGATTGGGGCGGCCCCGTAGTCGATCGCGGGTACATCACCGTGCCCGATCGACCGGGGATCGGGGTGGAGTTAAACGAAGATCTGCTGCGCGCCCATCTGGTTCCCGGCGAAGTGTGGTGGGATTGAAGGTACTAGCCGCCCGGCACTTCCCACTTCTCCCTTTCCCACTGCTTTTGCCCGATCCGCTCGACGTATTCCTTCCCCTTGTGCTCGGTCAGCCAGCCCTTGAGGGGAACATCCTCATCTGTCGGCTGCCACCACCCTTTGACGTCCACCCCATCGCCGAGCAATTGCCGGCGTATTGGACTGCACTTAGTGAGAATCTCATCGGGCATCAGGTTGTAGTCGAGGCCGCGCAGCCAGCGATAGCTATACCCCAAAAACAGCACTTTCCGGGTCGTCTCCGAGGTATTAATCCCGCGCGCGTGCCACATCCGTCGGTCAAACAACACGGCTGTCCCCGCCTTCACCTGAACTTGCATTGCATCGGCAAAATCGGGCGGACGGTCCCGCTTGTGGCTTTCGGGAACGATCCTGATCCCTCCTCTCTCCGGCTCACTGATGTCGGTCAGCCAGAACCCGACCTTTAACGACAACCTCGGTTGGGGGCGCTCCATTTCGGGGACCGGCCGGCCGCCATCTTGGTGCCATCCTCCCGGCTTCAGATTGACGCTACTCTTGGATTCGGGCGGGTAGTAGATCAAATGCGAGATGTAGTGCTGGACGTTCCAGCCGAGAATATCCCAAATCAGTGGGAACGTCTTGGGCCAATCGAGCAGTTCGAGAAAAACATCATCCTCGACAATAGTCCTGAATTTCGACAGCAAGGCATTGGGGGCTAAACCACGCGCCGCCCTTTCCTCGGCATCGACGCGATCGCCGGCCTCCAGCAGCCGACCCAGCATGTCGTCGTCGAGCGCATCCTCGACGATTAAGTATCCCTGCTGTTCAAAATGGTCGCGCTGTGCATCGGTCATGCAGTACTGCAGGCAGCTTGGGTCCATGGGCGTCACCTTTCTGAATTACCGCCGATTTCGTGCTTACTAAATGTAGGAATCTCATGCCGCCATACCGAATTGCCGTCGCACCTCACCCGTCCCGACGAATTGCGACAGTAGCCGATGGTTCTGCCGTTCGTACCGGACCTTCCCCGCAATGATCGCTGGATGTACCTGCAATACGTTCGCCAGATTCATCACCGCCATGGAGGTCGGACGATCGCGAACCGCGCTCGCTTTCCACGCAGCCCACGGAATGAGCGCCTCCTCTGCCCACTCATCGGCCTGTGCCTCTCTCGGGTTCTCCCTCTCCCCTTCCACGGTGCGCAATGTCAGATCATCGAAGAAAGCGGCACCTTGGTTGTGGTCCATATGGCGACCTACGTGAGCCAACTCGTGCAGTAGGCAGAACCAGAAATGGTCAATTCGGTCATAGCGCAAGGTCAGTCCGATCACGGGCCGACCATCGCCGAGCCGGAGCGCTGCCCCATCGAGATATGTTCTCGGTAGGTGCCGCTCGGTCACCAGCGCGATGCCATTCTCCGCCAAGAAGTCCTTGGCGAGCCTCGGTCCGTCCTCTGAACTACTAAGCCTCGCGACCTTCTTGAGAAAGTCCAAGGTCACAGTACCGCATACGTAGTTCGCCTTTGGCGGGTTTTCGTTTGCCCTTGCTAGAATCTGCCAGCACCAAGCCTTGAGCGCATAAGGGTCCATTTTGGCGTTTACCCGCAGGTGATCGTTCTTGCGGTACAACGCGGCACCGACCACATCCCGTCCACCCGCCCGTTCAATCAGAGCACCGATGAGTTCCTCGGCCCGCTCTGCCAAGTCGGGGCCATAGGGAAACCACTTTAACTTAGCCATCGCCTTGAGGGGAAACCGGGTCCACTCGAGGCCGGCCAGTGTCTCGTCAAGCGCTGTGCCCGGCTGCCGAAGAAGCACGTCTGCCGGGATCCCGAGATGTTCATGGAGCGCACGCGCCATCGGCATCGTGATGGCGCGCTTACCGGAAAGAACCTCCGACACTTTCGCACGACTCCCGATAAAAGGGATCAGGTCGCGCGGGCTCAGGCCTCCTTGATCCATGCGGAATTCAATGGCCGCGAGGGGACTTGGATACCCCATCGGCTCGTGCTTGCTCTCATACCACTCGACGAGATCAACCAAGACATCGAGCTCGTCGCCCTCCGGGCTACCGGGAGCCGCATCCATGAGTTCGTCAACCCGGGCTAGCGCGGTCTCGTAGTCCTTCTCTGTCCGAATCGGCTTAACATTCGCCATCTCTAAACCTCCTTCGCGTCCACGGCATCATACTCGACGTGTGTACCCACAAAGCGCACATAGACGACGCGGTACTCGTATTTGATTTCCGCCACGAGTCGGTAGTCGTTGCCCTTGATATTGAAGACTACCCGGTTGCCGCCAACGATACTGGCACTACGGTACTTCGCCTTTACCTTCGCCGGCGCATCCCAATCTTCTCGCTTGACTTCCCGATACCAAGCAAGAAGCGGCTCTTTGGCGTTCGGATGCCGTTCCCAGAACTCCCGGAGCGCCCTCTTGGCGATGATCCGCATAGTCCTACGCCGTTACCATTTCGATTTTAAGTAATATGATCCCAAAAAGGGAACGATTCTGAAATTAGTACTCAGCGAACTGAATGTCAAGCGGGCCATGCGGAACTCAATCACCGCGAGGAGCCTAATTAGTAAGGGAACAATACGGCCGATTTTGTGCTCCACCCTCTCTTGGCTGAGGGCCTCATCCAACACGCACGAGTTGGCCTTCCTGCTTAAGGAATTCAGTGACTCGGGTCTCAAGGTCCAGATCAACCAAATCCACGGGATGAGTGAGTTCGTCCATCAATCGTCCTAGCAGGCGATAGAAGTGCTCGGGCGGACAGCCCCGGACACCTATATCCAGATCGGAGTGCGGTCGATGTCGTCCAACGGCAACCGAGCCAAATATAAACACGTCTCGGCATCCCTCCGCTTTGCAGATCTCAACCGCCCGAGCTACGTCAGCGCGGTACTCATCGGGAATTGCTGTCGCCGGCACTGGCATATCAGACATCCTAGTATAGCTTCTCCAAAAATTCAGTAAAGCTGCCTGATATTTTAGAACTTTTACCTTTTTCGTGATCCCAAAAGACTACCGAACCAATCTGTCCACCTGAAATTCTAAAGGCAATCAGATTTCCAAACGGATCGCGTCCTATCGGGATTAGGCTATCGGTACCATATTCAGAAGAGATTGCTTGGGCAATGGAGACCGTTTCTTCAGGATTGATCATATAATCGAGGACACATTCCTTTTGAAGTTCTGTATCAAATCTTTCTAAGGAAGGTTTTCCCCTATTGCATTCCACAAGTGATTTCTTGTAATCCTCCGGCAAACTGAGACCGAAGTGTTTCTCAATTTTAGACAATTGGCTCTCGTCAAATGGCTCGACGTATTTCCACTTTAAGCTCATAGTATGCTCTCTTTTTTATCGAGCTTCACTTCCACCACCCCAAATGCTTCTGCCGCCTGTATGCGGAGTTTTGGCATGTATTTCAGAATCTACTAACTGCATGCGTCCCTGATCTTCATGGTGGTGCCAAGTATAACCCTCTGGCTTATCCCCATTTCGAATCTGTTCCAGTTGCCGGTCTGTAAATTGCTCTATATCGAGGCTGCCATTCTCGTAAGCTTGGCTCAATTGTTCATTACAATGCTTAAAGTGATGATAATCACTTTCCAAGAATTGTCCTTCGGAGATTCGAGTCTCAAATTTACAATGTTCAGAGAAATCAGGATATGTTATTTCACTGGCTTCGATTTGAGACAGTCCACTAGCTTCGCTCTGAGACAATCCACTGATCGCAGCCTCGTTTCGTGCGGCTAGAGCCTCCATTGATTCGAATCTGATTGCGTCGAGCTGATCGACCAACCCTTGTTCGCTAATAACCAACTCACTTGCCTCCGCAGCGGTTTCAAGACCCGCTTCCAAACCCAAAACTCCGGATTCGGCTTCAAGCAGGCCCTGAGCCACAATCGTTTCAGCGGCCACAGTCTCGCCGGCAACTGTTGCGGTTCCAGCGGCCACGGCTTCACCGGCAACTGCTGCGGTTCCAGCAACCACGGCTTCACCGGCAACTACGGCAGTTCCAACGGTCAAGGGGTCCATGTTGATCCTTCGATTCGTCTTCTTACCTGAGCTGTGATTTCGCAGCGTATGGTTGGAAGGTCCGTGATAAAGTAGGCCGCGACGATTCTGTTTAATGCAGCATCGTCTAGCGAAATCTTCGCCCGGAGCGACCGGAGCACTTGGGCGCAAGCCAGTTCTCGTATCCGCTGTATTGCTCCATCTCGCGCGTCTGCCTGCCATCCCCTCGCAAGCCATTTTCTAAAGCTGGCTCCGGCCTGCTCATCTCCGTCCAGGAGACGAGTGACAAGAGGTGCAATTTCCCAGATTTCACCGTCTGCCAGACGAAAGTGGCCATTTGCCAATAGATCGACAATGCCGGTGACCATAAACCTTTTGATGGCTGGGGCCGAGATTTTGTGGTCGCGCTGACGAAGCAGGTCTGTTGTATGCGCCACTGCTTTTTGCACATAGACCGGGGCCTCTGACGATTCACCGCAAGCCAGAGTGCAAAGAAGTCGCAAGACCAAGGCGTTTCCGTACGGACTCATAGCATGACGGACGGCCATCGCATCAGTCTCGTCATCCGCGTCAGTGGCTAATCTTGAAAGCATTTCTCGGCGGACTTCGTTGTCACCGACTTTCCGGTCAGGAACGGTCCGGTCAATTTTGACTTTGATTTCGATTGGCCGCTGCATCCCCTCTTTCGCGTAAAGAGCGTGACCAGTCCGGAGAGATGTAAAGTAGATTGCCTCTTTTTCTTTTAGTCCGAGAGTCGAGGCCAGAAGAGCCTGATCATCGTACGACACCAACCGATGGACGATTTTTGCGTTCGTGTTCTTGATGACATCTGGTAACAGCTTCGACGGAATCTGCTCAACCACAGTAACTCCTTGGCCCATAGAGCGCATCTCTGAGATCACGTTTGCGAAGAACTCGACAGCTTTGCCGCGTGGATTGCCAAGATGTTCGGTTTGGCGCTCCTGCGCAACATTCTTGAGGAGGCGATGCGCTTCCTCAATGACAAGTACATGCTGAAGGCCGCGTTCCGATTCTGCGTACGGATCACGGGAAGGATCGTTAGTTTGCCGGTACTCACTGATGAGTGTAAGGAGCAATCCGACCATGAATGCCTTGTCGTCGTCGTCCGACAGTGCGTCCAACTCAAGAACAGTCGGACTCGCCAGCAAATCTTCAATGTCGAGCGGTTCCGACGAGCTGAACATCAACCCCTTAGCACCCACTGCAAGACTATCCAGCCGGGTAACTATAGCCGTCCTGATATTGTCCGACAGTTCTCCCTTGTAATCTAGTTTCGACCTGACATATTCCTGAACCTCGTCCCGCAGGTCGAGAAGGGTCGGAAAGTAACACCTCGACTCTTCCGCATCATACCGTTGCTTGTCCGGCTCACCGTCGGGACCGAGAAGTTGCGGATGCTGTCCGGTAGTCAGATTCCATCCGCGCTTTAAATAGATGTTATGAAGACACTTTTCAACGATGTACGGCATAGGACCGTAGAGAGAAAAACTGGCGTTGAAAATCGCCTTGAGATAGTCTATGTGTACTCCTGCCTGCACACCGAACATAATGTGAAAAGGGTTCAACCGTAGTGGCGCAACGGAAGTATCTCCAGGTGTGTAGATACGCAGCCGCCCTTCCAAGGAGGGACAACCGAGCAGTCGGCGGTAGTCTCGCTTTGCCGACTCCAGCACCAAGAAAGGCACATCTACTGCCGCCAGTATCTCCTTGACGGTCGTGGTTTTTCCGGAGCCTGTCAGGCCGCACACGAACAAGTGCTTCGCGAGATCGGTCGAATCGAAGTGAACCTCAACTCCTTCAAGCGGACGACCATGGTCGCAAACATTACCCAGAGATCGGCCCTCGCCGGGAATGGCGGAGTGGACGTCTGTAAGACTAAAAGCCGGTATCCTACGAATCTCGTAACCAGGCAAATTTTCGGATGGCGGTGCAGCGATGGAGGCCAATTCCTCGCTGGTCAGATAGGAAGCAAGGCTACTAGGGAAGACCTTGCTCACGTTGTCCTGACGGGGGAGAAGCAGTGGGCGATCATCCCCTAGATCTGCGTAGTACACACTCGGTGGTATAGCGTCGATGCTAGGCTTGGCCAATTCTCCAAGCAGCAGACCGGCAAGAATGTCACGGCCCGGTTCTGTGGCCGTGGCAAAGGTAATCGAGGTCTCCCAAGCACCAACGTTTACGGCCTTCAGCAGCCTTTCGCCGTGATGCTCGGCTAGGCGCTCCAACTCTATCAGTTCGCTGTTCTGCTCATCCTTCGAAACACTTTCGTTCTGAGAGATCTGCTTCGAGTCCGTAAGCTTGCCCCCAACGATGAGACTCTTTAGCCGCGAGCCAACGTGAGGCTGGGTCGTTGTGGTAACGGAGTGCCCATCTTGGCTTTGACGCGTACTTCGCGCAAACTCGTGGCATTTATCGCGCACCCTCCAAACGGCGTGCAGTTGCTCCCCTAACTGGGGCCCAGGAATCGGCCGGGACACTAGCATCAGTGCGTAATT
Source organism: Candidatus Latescibacterota bacterium (assembly GCA_022825185.1). The sequence continues at coordinate 23,899 of JAJDYK010000029.1, forward strand.
TTCCCCGTGCATTCCCCGCAGCACTGCGGGTAGACTGAAGTGTTGACGTTCGTCATCAATCTTCAGGGTAGGTATGCCGGCAATAATGCCCCCGTAGTTCTTGTCGGCCAAGAAGGACTCGACGGCTGTCTTTTCTTTAAACTGATGGTCAAGTCCGGGAAGCATGCCTCTTAAACGACGCTCGAACACATATGAATCACTTTCACCAGTAGTGCTTTCCGTCAGAAAACCAAGATGGAGTGAAACACCAGATTCGGAACCAACTGCTGCAGTAAGAACGGTCCATCCTGCACGATGAGAGGCGGATAGGACTCCCCTGTAGCGGTGCTCAATGAACCGCTGAGTGTCGTCAACACTGTCAGGCAAGATTGCGGAGGAAAACTCGAAGAGATAGAAGCGGCGTAGCAGCCCGATCGGAGCCGCTTCTACGTGGGAAAGCAGCGAACCGCCTTGGTATGCTTCCAGAAACGGAAGCAGATTCCTCAGGACTTCTTTTGTTTCAGGTCGTACTTCCGCTTGGCCCTGATTCATCAGGTCGTTCCTCCGTTCGATCATCCCTGCCGTCCTGAAACTCCTTGAAGGATTCGACAAAGTATTTTTCAATGTTCTCCAACCACGAAGATACCTGTTGCTCGGAATGAGCCAAGTAATCGTTCATGTCCTTTTGTAACCGCTGGAGGGCAGTACCGGTTGTGGCTGTGTGAGCGATTCGGAAGGCGACCGCGGAAGCGACAAGGGTGGCCACTCCGCCTACGATGCGGGAAATCAGCTCGCTCAGGAACAACGCGGTAATGAGTCCACCGGTTGCAGCCGTCGCGCTTGCCACTACCCCACCGGCTATCACCCGAGGGTCAAATGAGAACTCTAAGGACTCGGGCTCCATAGTAAAGGATTTCTTGACGCAACTCCGTAGATCAAGATCGTAGAATTCATTTTTGACCGTTGTCGAGGCGTCAGTCAATGCTTCCGTTGCATCCTCCATCAAGTAGTTCAGCAAGGTGTCGAGGAGGAGTTGTGTCTTCGCGACGACCATTGCGGGTGCGTGTTCAATGAGCAGCCGCCTCACCTGATTGACATCCGCATTGGGTTCAATATAGAGACTTAGTTTCTCGCGCAGTTCGGCAAACTCCTCGCGTGTATCTACCACGATTCGCGCCGTTGCTTGGCGGTTCATCGGAGATCTCCCAACATGTCGGAAATGCGAGTTATCTGAGCCGAGATGTCTTTTTTTTTCTGCTCGGCTGCGGCGATGTCTGCCAGTATCTCCTCATTTGTAGCCCGGCGCATTTTTATATCCTCCAGCTCTTTATTACGTGATTCAATAAGAGTCGTCAGAGACGACTGAAAGTCTGTCCTGAAGTTTTCGGTGAGGTTTGACAGGAGACCTTGGAGTTTTGCCGTATGCTTCTCTAAAGCTTCACATGCACTGTCTTTGAATCCATCCAAGTAAGCTTGGGAGTCATAAACGGTCTGCTTCTCCCTAAACTCCGCTATCCCAATGGTCACTACTTTCCAAGTCCATTCCCAGAATCCCTTAGGATCTCTCGGCACCTCCCTTTCTTGATGCGCATCCTCGTTTGCCTTGGCGGAAATACTCGAAATATCGACGGTCGGTACAGTGATGGAATACTCAGCCTTAAACTTCCCCCCAAGCCGTCTCATCTCGTTTTCGAACCGCGATCTTATCTCCGATTCCTTCTCATCTGCGAATGTGCTCATCTCGTCATGGCAGTTGGCAATATCTCTCTTGATGGAATCGTCGGACGTAACCGCGCTCCTAATCTGGCTGCAATACGTGGCTGCGATCCGTTCGAGCGACTTTCTGTATACGGCATCACGTCCGGTGAATTGGCGAGTGACGTCTTCAGCAAATTCATTCATTGAGTGTTGGTATTCGTTCAGGTGGCTCTGAATCTTACTGATCTCGTTCTCGAAGGTCTGCGGGCGTTGCCTCTTCTTTTTTAACGCGTCGAGATTCTGCTCATGTCCTATTATCTGGTTGCCGTATCCGTTCTTCACGCTATCGAGAACGTCTGAGAGTTGAATCCACGGAGCCCGAGCTGAGAACTTGTCAATAACGCGCTCCAATTCATCGAAGTTCGACGAATTACGCAAGGCCAACTGGACGGCCTCATGATCGGAATCGTCGTCAATATCGTCGAGGATATTGTTCAGCAGTTTAGACTTGATATCAAAATTAATTGCCTCGCCTCGCCATTCTTGACTCTGTTCGCGACTATACTTTGCCTCGAATTGCTTTTTTTGCTCACGGTAGTGTCTTTTGAGAGCTCCGGCGGAGTTAAAGTCCTTGATCTCGTCAGAAACGATTTTGAGCATGGAGTCTACGTGTAGAATTCTATGCTGGTCGAATTCCTTATCATACTGCTGGCGCGCCTCACGGATCTTCTCGTCAATCTCGATTTCTGACTTCCCTCCACTCTTTGTGAGAACCAAGAACAGCATATCCCGAGCACGATTAGACACTACCTCGGTAATGAAGTTGAAAAAGGAAGTACTTTCGATAGGAGACTCAAGCGAGTGGACGAATAGCACGGCGTTGGCTTCCTGTATGTAGGCATAGGTGGCATCCTGAACGCCGCCGCGGGCATTGACACCTGGGCTGTCCACCAAGCGGAACCCATCAAAGGCATACTTTAGCGGAAATCCAAAGGTGATCTTCTCTGGGATATCCGCGAGGGTTCGGCTATTCACATACTTTTGTATGAGTTCCTCTTTGTCCTGTAGTCGCGAATTGCTCGCCTTTTCCAGTTCATCAATGGGTAATGGATAGCCCGGCTTGATGCTCCCTTTGACGATCCGAGTGTCGATCAGTGTAGTCGGGATACTGCGGTATTCATCCTTGATCGCCCCGATCTGTCGCAGACGTTCGAATGCCTCATCCAGATCAGGCGTATCGAGATCATCGTCAACCGTTTCAGAGTGCCCGTCGGCGTAATAAATCTTAACGTGCTTCTTATCGGACTTGAATATTTCGACGACAGCGCTCGAACTCTGCAAGATATCGGTAGGTAGGATTCGCTCTCCGAGTAGTGCATTGATAAAGGTGGACTTCCCCGCTTTCACTTCCCCTACTACAACAAGGACAAACCGTCCCTCCGTCAGCGCTTTGACTCGGTTTTTGAGAAAAGCTGCATCGACCCCTTCCTCCGCATCGCCGAGGAAGGAGAAATAGCGATTACACACGTCCAAGACTGCGGTCTTCGCATTCGTGTAACGATCACCGATCATGAAATCACTCCTAATTTCCAACTGGTCATTTTTCTGTTGCGTCCCCGTTTCCAAGCGGCAGCTATATTTGTCTCCGTCAAGATTTTGCCGTGACCGAGGCAGATTAACGTAAACGTGAGTTCGGGTTAAACGGCCTTTTAACAGGAGTTGTGTATCTTACTTAGCAACACACGATTGTAATAGCAGCCTCGTAAAAATAGATCGGCAATTCCCTCTGTCAAACCAAGAAAGAAAAGTGCCTTATCAATCAACGCACTTTATCGCCTGCCAGGGACCCATCGTCTAATTGGCCTTACCTCCACCACTCCTCCTCTGGCACCTCCGAATAATCCTGCGGCTCATACCCAATCGCCCTCTTACCGTGCTCGACGTCGTAGAGTGGCCAATTGCTACCCGACACCCCAAAGACGATTTCAAACTTCACGCCCGGATGAATCAGCGCCTGCTCAAAAACCCGCACGCAATCGCCGTGGCTGAGGTGATGCGGATGTTCGGGCTGGTCGCGCTTGAGGTTGAAATTGCCGATACGCACGCAGACAAATTCCATGTCGTGCTGATGGGCAAAAGAGTGGGCCAGACCCTCGCCGAAAATCTTGCTGACCGTGTAGATACCCACCGGAGTGGTAGTCATATCGACCGTGCGGCGGATGTTGCGCGGATAGAGCGTTAAGACCCCGGCGCGGCTGGCATAGGCTATGCGCTTGACGCCGTTTTGGCGCGCGGCCTCAAAGACGTTGTACGTGCCGATGAAGTTGCTCTGCAGCATGGGCTCCCACTCGCTACCGCCGGGCAAACCCCCAATGTGGGCAATGGCGTCCACACCACGCGTGGCCTCTAGCACAGCGTCAAAGTCGGTGAGGTCAGAGACGACGGTATCCGTGAGATCGGGCATAGGTACGCGGTCGTGACCGCGTACCTCGTGGCGCTCTTTGAGACCGCTCGCCACATTAGAGCCGACGCTACCGGCCGCGCCGGTTACGAGTATGCGCATGGTGCGCTCCTTTCTTTAAGCTCGGTGCAGGGTGATAATCGGGGCCTCGGGCGGGCAGCCGAAGCGAAAGGGTAGCCAGTGCCCAACGCCAGCCGTGGTGTAGAGCTGAGTGGATCCCTTTTCGTAATGTCCCCAAATGTACCGCTCGGGAAAGAACGGCTCAAAAAAACTGCGCCCGGCCATGCCTAGCTGAAAGCCATGCGTGTGACCGGCCAAAATCAAGTCAGTGCCACCGAGCGGCGCGGCGTAGTCGAGGGCTTGCGAGCGGTGGCTCAGCAGCACGGTGAAGGCATCGTTCGGCGACGCGCTTACGGCCTGTTCCACTGAGTTGCGGAGTTGTGCGTAGGACGCCGGGCTGCTCAGGAAACGCGGATCGTCAACCCCGCCGAGGTAGAGCGTCGCCGCGCCCACAGGCACCGTCAGCCCTTCGTTCACGAGCAAGGGAATCGTAGTCTGGTCAAAGTGCCGACGAATGCGACGGATGCCGCGCATGTACTCGTGGTTGCCCAAACTGGCATAGGTCCCAAGCCGAGTCGGCACGCTTTCGATCAGGCGCAAAGTCGCCAAGTAATCCGGATTGTGGTCGCAGATATCGCCGGTAATCGCGACCAAGTCTGGTGCGGCTTGAGCCGCGCGAGCGAGCAGGGCTTCGAGATCGGCGAGCTGGACGTACGGCCCAATGTGCATGTCGCTGAGATGGAGGATCTTTAAGCCCTCTAACTCGGCGGGCAGGTCGGGATAGCGGATCGGCACTGTGGGCATCCGCGTGCGAGTATAGGAGGTGTAGATCCCGTGGCTGACGCCCACCGCCCCAAGAGCAGGCACCACAGCGAGGCCGCGGCGGAGAAAGCGCCGCCGCTCAACCGAATTAGGCTCTTCCGTCCCCCCTTGTCGCAAGCGGTCGTAGAGCAAAACGCCCAAGACGACCGGCGTCATCAGCAGAGCGGCGTAAAAAATAAGCTCCATCACCCGCGCCTAGGACACCTCGCGCTCAGCGCCCAAACGCCACCACAGGCAGAAGACCACCAAAAGAGTCAGCAACAACAGAATGCCAGCTTGCAACTGATAGGCCGACGCGGACAGCGCGCCGAGGCTCTTGACTGCCGAGAGCACCGAGACAAACCCCAGCAACACGTAGGCGAGGAGGTTGTTCCGCAAGAGCAAGACGATTGCAGCGACGACGAAGCCAATGCTGGTGACAAACGTCAACAACTCAAAAAGGAACTCGTCGAAGTGAACGGCATTGCCGCCGGACATAATCAAGCCTACCCCCAAGCCCGCCACGACCGCGTAAAGCCTCTTTTTTATAACGACGCGGCTATAGTAGAGCACCAAGCCGGCGACAATCGGGACGGAGATAGCTCCCACTACGCCACTGGACAGAGAACTCCAAAAGGGCAAGTACTGGTCTAATCCAGAAGGTAGCCCAAAGCCAAGACTCGGGTCGGAGGCAATAAATCGGCTCTCTACGTAGCCGCGCAAGTGCTGCCATGCCTCTCTGGCGACGAGAACCAGCGCGACCCCAACGACCGCGTCGCGGAATTCGGGCACGCGCCGCGCAGCCCGCAGACGCGCCGGCCAGTCTGGATAGAGGCTAGTGGCCAAGCCGAGGGCCGCGACAATCATCAAGCCGATCCCCAAGCTGCCCAAAACGAAGCTAAGTATCTGGGTAATGGTAAAAATCGACAGCGTGAATCGGGTGTCATAGGCGCGTTCGACAACCGACAGGCCATTGAGAAAGTCGAGTAAGAAAAAGGCCGCACCAATCGCGGCGATTTTGATCAGCGGAGACCAGACTATGCCCTCGTTCCGCACGCGGCGCACGAGCAGCCACAAACCGTGGATCACCACCGCGGCAATTAAAACTATAAGCAGACCGGAAAGCGCGGTCTTGAGCGTGGTGCTCTCCTGACGCTCGCGTCGCCAATCCTCGGGCACTTTGAGGAAGCGATAGACAGAAACCGGTTCGTCACCGGCCACGTTGACCCGCACTCGATAGCGCAGCTCATCGACGTTGCGCGGGTCGCTCTCGATAGCTTCGAAGACGAAGCGGTGATCGCGGCGATTGGGCAGCTTTTCCGACGAGGATTCCTTGAGCTCCAATTGCTCGACATCAAAGCCGTAGGCACGTAAGTGATCGACAGCTATGGCCTGCGCTTGTGCCTCTTCGAGATCCGCTCCCTCGGCCTCTTCAGCCAGCAGGTGGTTTATGCTGTAGAGGGAGCCGTCTTCCGGATGGACGGCGACCCGGTATTCCTCCTTTTCGCCGTAGCGAAAAAAGCGCGTCACCCACAAGCTGGCCAACAGATCTTCTTGGTATAGGCGATTGACCACGGCCACTGAGTCGCGCTCTAGGATGTACCGAATCGCCATCGTACTCGGCTGGTTTTGATAATAGGTGACCACCTCGTATGCCGAGGGATCCGCACCGGTCGCCTCTAGATGTTCAACGGCCTTGGCCTCGGCCTCCAACCGCGTCAACTGAACATCAACAAAATCGAGCGGCTTCTCGTATTCGAGGGCGAAAAAACCGAGCGAGACCACGACCACTGCAGCGGCCCAACCTATGCGTCGCTTGGACAACGGGGTATAGGCAAATGTAGGAGCCGGGGCGGCGGGCTGTTGCGCTGTAGGCTCGTCCGCGACCGCTTTCGGGACTGGGGGCGCAGCACTTTTGTTGAGCAAAGGCGTTGGGTCGGCGAAGCGGCGCTGCCGCAAGTAGAGGACTATAGCTACCGCCAAGGGCAACAGCATCAGGCCCACCGACAAAGCCGCTGAAACGATGAAATAGCTATTGGACGAGCGGAAGAGGATTAAAGACGTGTACAGGGCGTCAATCGTATAGTGCCACACGAGAGGGGCAAGGATTCCAAAGCGGAGGAAAATATAGCCGACGACAATACCGGCGATGCCCACCTCAATGCCGCGAATGTAAAAGGGCTGCTGCGGATAGTTAGCATGAGCAAATCCCCATATAAGACCCGCGATGACGACCGCAACCCAGCGGAACTTGAGATATTTGTGCAGGAAGGGAATTGAAAACGCCCGAGACATGAACTCCTCGGAGACCGCGGGCATAAAGCCGATCAACAGCACCATGATCCACGGGATATACGTGTTGACCATCTCGCTGTAGGGAATGTACGCCGGACCCCAAGCGCCGACCAACTGTTCGGCCGCGATGTAAAAGAGTACCTGGTAGGCCAAAAAGGCGGGGGTCATAGCCAAGCCGAGAATGGTGCCGAGGAGAAAGCGCTTGGTGCGCAGGCCCGCTGGCGTAAACTGGCCCCCGATCTGGATTTGGTTCGCGTAGTAACGTCGATATAAAGGCTCAGCCGCCGCCGTGAGAAAGAAGATGAGGATGCCTTGGGCCGCCGCGGCAAACAGACTGTTGAGCAACTGTCTCGTCAGAAAAGACCCGTATGTATCGGTCGTGTCGTAGCTAAACGAGGTCAGCGGCAGATTGTTGAGTTCGGCCAAGAGCGTCAGGACCGCGGCGATAGCCCCGAAAATCGCGGCGGTCTTCCAGCGGATGTCTCGGGCGCGAACGCCGCTAAAGAACGAGACCAGCATCGCCAGTATGGTTAGGATGAGCAAAGTCCCAGCCACCAAACCCGTGGTCTCATTGTGCGACCGCAGCTCGGCGAAGTCGCGCTTCCAAGCCTCGGGGATTTTGAGAGACTCATCAAAGCCGCCGATCTGGTCGCCTTGCAGGCGCACGTAGAAGCGGTAGTGGGCCTCGCCGACGGCAAAGTCGCGCAGTTTCCAGCTAAAGGTGTGGTCGATGCGGTTGGGTCGTTCCTGAGTCTGGACTTCTACGAATTCGAGCGCGGCGAGGTCGCGGCCAAGCTCATTGGCGAGAAAGGTCTCGGCCAAACGACGGGCTTCGGCTTCTTCGAGACTCGCGCCGGGTGCTTCTTCCTCGATGAGGTGACTAAAACTGACGAGCTCGCCAGACGTCGTAACCGTGGCTTTGAACTCTTCCTTTTCCAGCTCCCGCACCCAGCGGTTGCTCCAGCGCCACAACTGCACGGGATTGCCGATAACCTGCGTGGCCCCCTCCA
>JAJDYK010000300.1 GCA_022825185.1 Candidatus Latescibacterota bacterium
ATGTCAACGACGTGCCCCACATCGGCCACGCCTATACCACCGTGATAGCCGATTTTCTCGCGCGGTTTCACCGCCTCGACGGATTCGACACCTACTTCCTGACTGGCACCGATGAGCACGGGGAAAAAATTTATCAGGCCGCCCGCGAGGCTGGCATTGACCCGCAGCAGTTTTGCGACCGCATCAGCCAGCGCTTCCGCGACGCTTGGCAGGTGCTCGACATTTCCCACGACGATTTTATTCGCACCAGTGAGGAGCGGCACAGGGCGGTCGTGCGCCAGATCTTAGAGGCGGTGCACGCGGCTGGGGACATCTACTACGACGAGTACGAGGGGCTGTACTGCGTGGGCTGCGAACGCTTTCTCACCGATAAGGAGTTGGTCAACGGCCTGTGCCCCGATCACCTGCGCGCACCGGAGCGTCGCCGCGAGGGCAACTACTTCTTTCGCATGGAAAAGTACCGCGAATGGCTGCGCTCCTACATCCGCGACAACCCGGATTTTATTCGTCCCACCGGGTACAGAAACGAGGTGCTGGCCCTGCTTGGCGAGCCGATTGGCGACCTGTCGATTTCGCGGCCCAAAGGTCGGGTGCCTTGGGGTATTGAGCTGCCGTGGGACGCCGAGCACGTGGCGTACGTGTGGGTCGATGCCCTGATCAACTACACTTCCGCACTCGGCTTTCCCGACGACGCGCGCTACAGCGCGTATTGGCCGGTGGCCCAACACCTAATCGGCAAGGACATTCTCAAGCCCCACGCGGTGTTCTGGCCGACCGTACTCAAAGCGGCTGGGGTGCCGCTGTATCAACACCTCAATGTCGGCGGCTTCTTGAAGGGACACGACGATGAGCAGAAGATGAGCAAGAGCTTGGGCAACGTGATTGATCCCTTTGAAATGGCGGAAAAATACGGCACCGACGCCGTGCGCTACTACTTGCTGAAGGACACGGTGTACGGCCAAGACTCTTCCATTGGGGAACAATTTTTAGTCGAGCGCTACAACGCGGATTTGGCCAATGACTTGGGCAATTTGCTCTCCCGCGTCCGCGCCTTGCTCACGCGGCATACCGACGGCGTCTTGCCCGCGCCATCGCAGCAGGAAGCCGACGCGGAGTTGATCGCGGCGGGCATTGCGCTGGCGGGACAGGTGCGGTCCTTGGTGGGCCGGTTGCGGATTTTCGAGGCGCTGGAGACGGTGATGCAGTTCGTGCGGCAGCTCAATCGCTATTTCAACGACGAGGCTCCGTGGAAGCTGGCCAAAGCCGCCGATGGACGCGAGCGGTTGGGGACGGTGCTCTACAATATCGCGGAGGGGCTGCGCATTGTCTCGGTGCTGTTGGAGCCGGCCATGCCGAGCAAGGCGCGGCAGGTGCGGACAGATCTGGGGTTGGGAGACTATGCGTTCGCCGACCTAGAGGCTTGGGGCCAAGCCGCGCCCGGGACGAAAATCCCGGCGGAAGCGGATATCCTCTTCCCCAAGTCGGAGACCGGAAAGCCCAAACGACAAACGCCACCAAAGAAAGAGGCCCCACAAGTGGAACAGATTTCGATTGAAGAGTTTGCCAAGGTGCAATTGCGCGTAGCCGAGGTCAAAGCCGCCGAAAAGGTCGAAGGTGCCGACAGACTCCTCAAACTGACGCTCGACCTAGGCGACGAGACGCGCACCGTGGTCAGCGGCATCGCCCAGTGGTATCAGCCCGAGGACCTGCCGGGCCGGAAGGTGGTTTTGGTCGCCAACCTCAAACCAGCCAAACTGCGGGGCATTGTCTCGGAAGGGATGATCTTGGCAGCCGACGACGGAAAGGGGAATCTCGTGTTAGTCGGGACGGATCAGGACATTGCGACGGGGGCCGAGGTGCATTAATCACCGGCGACCTCTTCAACCAAACGGAAAAGAGAGGAAGATGGACAAAATTCGCGTGGGATTTATCGGCTGTGGTGGAAATGCCAGCGGGCACATCGGGCGAGTGCTCGACATCCCCGAGGCCGAAGTGGTGGCGTTGTGCGATGTGGATCAGGGCAGCCTGCAGCGAGCCAAAGAGCGCAATTCGCAGGCCGCGGAGTTGCCGGAGTTTACCCACTACCAAGAGATGCTAGAGCAAGTCGAACTGGACGCGGTAGAGATTTCCACGCCCCACACATTGCACTTTGAGCAGATTATGGCCGCGCTGGACAAAGGGCTACACGTGCTGACTGAAAAGCCGATGGTCTGTACTGTCGATCACGCGCGCCAAGTTATTGCCAAAGCAGAAGAGACCGGCAAAGTCCTGATGATCTCCTATCAGCGGCACTTGCAGGCGCAGTACCGCTATGTGCGCAACCAGATTGCGGCCGGGGAATTGGGGGATATCCAGTTTATATCGGCGCTCCAAGACCAGAAGTGGTATCAGGGGACGATGGGGCTGTGGCGGCAGCAAATGGCGCTGTCGGGCGGCGGACAGCTCAACGACTCGGGAAGCCACCTGCTGGACATCGCGCTGTGGATGACCGGGCTGGAGGTGGCAGAGGTACAGGCCTACATGGAGTATTTCGACTCCGAGGTAGATATCAACTCGGCGCTGTCCCTGCGCTTTCGCAACGGCGCGCTGGGGACGATTGCGGTGGTGGGCAACTCGCCGACTGGCGGGATCTGGGAAGACATCACCATCTGGGGGACCAAGGCCGTGGTCTATATGCGCCGGGGACAGATCTTTTACAAAACGCAGCACAGCAATGAGGTGTACGAAGTAAATAACTTGCCCGGCTCGACGACGCCCGACCAGAATTTCATCGACGCGATTCTCGGCCGCGATCGGGTGCAGGTGCCCCCCGAATGCGGCCTGCGGGTCATTGAACTGACCGAAGCGGCATGGGCCTCGGCCGCTAGTGGGCAGCCGGTCAAAGTAAAAAGCATTTGACATGGTTCTTCGGCGTTTGCCATATTAAACGCAAGTCGAGTTCGGGGGCCACAAACCCCTGTTACCGCCACGCTGAGGCCCGAGGCTACGCGAGCGGGCCAACCCGACTTTGCAACTGGCCGCAACGACGCGCAGAGTTGGAGTATGGATTATGAGGCGCGCACAAGCGAAAGGAGGTGGTCCATTGAGTAGTAATCGTACCGCAGGGAGGTTGATCACTTGATCAACTCCAGGTGATCAACTACCTGGTCAGAAGCACAGTCGCCTCGGCGACATAGCTTCTGAGAGTACAGCCGGGCGCACCCCACCTTAGTGGGTGCGCCCGGTTTTTTTGTTCACACTGCCCTAGATTGGTTCCCACGCGGTATTTTTGCCATATTGTCCGCCGAGGAGGCCTCCTATGAAACGCATCGCCAAGCCCGCAGGGGCCTATAATATCGTAGTAGAAGAGGTCGAAACCCCGGCCATTGCCCCGACTGAGATTTTGATTCGCGCCGAATGTTCGCTAATTAGCCGAGGCTCGGAGATTTGGCGGCGCTACGTGCGCGAAGAGGCGATCGACCATCGCTCCATGGGCTACTCGCTGGTGGGCCGGGTTGCAGAGACAGGCGCGGAGGTCGAAGAGTTCAAAATCGGCGATTTGGTCGCGGCTCTCGCGCCGCACGCCGAATACGTGGCGGTCGAAGTTGTAGCCAGCCGGCACAAGCCTGCGGCTGTGCGCCTACCAGCGGGCCTGTCGCCCGAGGCGGGCACCTTCTGGCCGCTGGGAACTAGCTCGGTCCTGTGGATGTGGGAGACCGGGGCCGGCCCGGACGATGTCATGGTTATACAGGGACAGGGCTTGGTCGGCAGCGGTTGTATGCAGGCGGCCAAGGCACAGGGCGCGGGGCGCGTCATTGGGATTGATGCCTTGCCTTTTCGCTGTGAACTGGCGCGTGAGTTAGGAGCTGACGCGGTGATAGACGCCAGCGCTGGCGATCCTATTGCACAGGTCTTGGAGCTGACGGACGGGAAGGGTGCCGACATCGTGGTTGAAGCTGTAGGCGGGCGGGCTGGTGCGCAGGCTTTTGCCGAGGCGCAGGACATGCTCAAGCGCGGCGGCCTCTTGCAGGTGCTGGGCCTGTACGAAAACGAACCCCTGCCGCTCTACTCGGAAAAAATCATGGGCAAGCGCCTCATAGGCAGCTACCTCGACGCCAGCCGGCGGCCCGAAGGATCGGCGCGTGCGTTAGAACTGCTGGCTACGGATCAAATCCAATTTGCCAAGATGATCACCCACCGCTTCCCCTACACCGAAGCAGCAGCAGCCTTCGACTTGCTCTACAATCGGTTGGGCGAGACGATGGCGGTGTTGTTGGTGTGGGACAACTAGAATCAGGAGACGACGATGAGTAGGACCATAGAGAATCTCTTCCGCGCCCCCTATGGGGTGCCCAACGCGCTGCAAGTAGTAGAAGAAGGACTGTGGATTACCGACCAAATTACCGACCGGGTGGCGCTGATCGAAATCGCCGAGCCGTCTGAATACGGCGTCACCCGCCTGATCCGCGATATCCCCAGCGAGTCGTCCAACACCAGCGGCATGGCTTGGGGCGGTGGTTCGCTGTGGCTGGCGGCCAATGGGGCGGCTGCGCTCTGGCGGCCCGCACGGCCCGCGGACGCCGAGCAAGGGGCGGGCGAAATTTTCGAGGTTGATCCGGACACTGGCGCGACTCGCAATCGCTATCCAGTGCCCGGCGGCGGCGGGGTGCACGGGATGGAGTACGATCCGTTTGAAGAGGGTTACGTGTGGATCACCACTCTCAAGAGCCAGACGCTGAGCAAAGTCAAGATCGCCGACTGGTCGGTTGAGCACGTGCTGGACCTGCCCTACGGGCGCGCGCACGGCGTGGTGCGGGTTGCCGACGGCATCTGGGTGGTGCATACGTCCGACCGCGCAATCGTCAAGCTCGACGTGGAGAGCGGGGCCGAGTTGGATCGAGTTATGGTGCCCGACAGCGACCCCCAGCCGCACGGTCTGTCGATTTTTGGCGAGGATTTGATCTATTGCGACGCTACCTCTGGATGGGTCACCAAAATCAGCCTGTGAGGATGTGATGACGCGCATAGCAACGTCGTCTTGGAGCTTGCACAGGACGTTAGGGGCGTCGATGTACCAGTGGCCTGACCCCAAGGGCGAACCGGTGCTAGAAGGGACCGGGCAGGGCGAACTTACCTTGTTAGAGCTACCGGATCAGCTTGCCGCACGCGGCATCGGCCTATTGGAGATTTGCCACTTCCACTTCCCGAGGCTTGACGATGATTATATCAGCCAGTTGCGTCAGGCACTTGCCGACAGCGGCGTGGAGCTCTTCAGCGTGTTAATTGACGCTGGGGACATTGCGCATCCCGATGAGGCCCAACGCGCAAAGGAAGTGGCTTGGGTACGCGAGTGGATGGCGATTGCCGCCCGCTGCGGCGCGCAGTGCGTGCGGGTGATCGCTGGGGAGGCAAGCGACGGCAAAGCCGTGCAGGTCAGCGCGGCGAATTTGCGGGCGTTTGCCAGCTTTGGTCGCACCTTGGGTATTGAGGTGATGACGGAGAATTTTCGGACGCTGGGCACGTCTGTCGGAGCGCTCAACGCGGTCCTCGACTTGTGCGACGGCGAGGTGGGGCTGTGCGCTGACTTCGGCAACTTCAAGGGGCCGGACAAGTACCGCGATCTGGCGGCGATTTTGCCGAGGGCGACTTCTGTACACGCCAAGGCCGACTTTTCCAAAGAGGGACAGATGGCCCGCGAGGATTTTGCGCGCTGTCTTCGTTTGACCCGTGATGCGGGGTTCGCAGGGCCATACTCGTTGATTTTTTCTAGTCCAGGCGACGAGTGGGAGGGTATAGAAAAGACGCGGGAAGTGGTTGAGGAATGGTTGTGAGCAAGCGGGGGAAAAGGTACTGGCTCGTCAAGTGCGAATTCGACGAGTGCTCCTTTGACGAGTTGAAGCAGCGTCCGCAAAGCACGGGCTACTGGCGGGGTGTGCGCAACTACCAAGCGCGCAATCTCATTCGCGACGACATGGGGAAGGGGGATCTGGCGTTCTTTTATCACTCCAACTGTGACGAGCCGGGGATTGCTGGAATCGCGACGATTACAAGAGCGGGGTATCCCGACCCAAGTCAGTTCGACGACAAGCACGACTACTACGATGAAAAATCCACCGAAGATGAGCCGCGCTGGTTTTCCTTCGACGTGAAGTGGAAACGCAAATTCAAACGGTTTGTCCATCTCGCCGACCTCAAGGCCAACGACAAGCTCGCCGACATGCGGGTGGTGCAGCGGGGTCAGCGGCTGTCGATCCAGCCGGTCGCCGAGCAGGAGTGGAAGGAAGTCTGTAAAATGGGAGGCGTCAGTCCGACGTGATGCTTTATGGCTAATTTGCCCCTCGTCGTCCTAATCGGCGACTCGATTCGCATGGGTTATCAGGACCATGTCATAAGCCAGTTGGCGGATCGAGCCGAGGTTTGGTCGCCCGAAGAAAATGGCGGCGACAGCCGCAATGTACTCGCCCATCTGGACCAGTGGGTTTTCTCTCGCCAGCCGGGGCTAGTCCACGTCAATTGTGGGCTGCATGATTTGAAGAGGGCCTTTGGCGTAGAATCCTCAGTTCCCGTGGACGAATACGGGCGCAACGTGCGCCAGATTCTGCAAAGGCTGCAACGCGAGTTGGGCGGGGCCGTCGTCTGGGCCACAACTACGCCGGTGGACGAGACTTGGCATCATCAGAATAAGGGCTTCGACCGCTTGGAGGCCGATGTGGAAGCCTACAATGCGGCGGCCCGCGCCGTGGCGGAGCATCTAGGCGTGCCGATTGATGACCTCTTTGCCGTTGTTGAAAGCGAAGGGAAGGCGCGGATTTTGACCCAAGACGGGGTGCATTTTACCGCGGAGGGATCGCAGCTATTGGGGCGTGCGGTGGCTGAATGCGTTTGGGGGCATCTGTCGGACCGCTGACTATGGAAGTATTGGCACAGACGCGGCAGGAGCGGGCGCAGCAAATCGCCGCAGCCGGAGGTATTGGGATGCTGGGCCGCCGCATCGATACCACGGTATCCGAGGCGCTAGTCCTGGGGCTTTGGTTGCAAGGCGTCAGGACTTTCTTTTGCGTCTTTGGCCACGGCTCGACTGAGATCGGCGAGGTCTTGCGGATTTATCAGGACGCAGGGCTAGTGCGCGTCTGTGGAGTGCGCAGCGAAATCGAGGCGTCACACGCGGCAGCGGCTCTGCGCTGGGTGCGCGGCGAAAAGGCTGCGGTCGTCACCTCGATCGGTCCGGGAGCACTGCAAGCGCTGGCGGCCTCTATTGTCCCGCGCTCGGACGGGTTGGGCGTCTGGTATCTGCTCGGAGACGAGACAACCCATGACGAAGGGCCGAACATGCAGCAGATTCCCGGGACGGAACAAAACGCCTTCCTGCGGCTGTTCGGCACCATGAGCCGGGCGTACTCGCTGCACACGCCGCTGGCGCTTGCCACGGCGCTGCGGCGCGGACTCAACGCGGTGGATCATCCGCATCAGGCCGAGCCGTTTTTCTTGCTCTTGCCGCTCAACGTGCAACCGGCGGAACTGGCGCAGTTCAATTTGGACGAGCTACCCGTGGGCGCACCGCCAGCGTTGGGTGCGGCTGCGGATGAGGATCGCTACGCAGAGGCGGCAGCCGCCATTGCCGCGGCCGAGCGCGTCGTCGTCAAGGTTGGCGGTGGTGCGCGTGGGGCCGGGGCGGAGTTGGCTGAGTTGTTGGAACTGGCCGACGCGGTGGCCGTGACCAGTCCCTTAGTCTCTGGCGTCTTGCCGTACGACCATCCGCGCAACATGACTGTCGGTGGGAGCAAGGGGTCGATTTGCGGCAACTATGCGATGGAGGAAGCTGATTTCTTGATTGCCGTTGGCTCGCGCTTTGTCTGCCAGTCGGATTCGTCGCGCACGGGCTATCCGCGCGTGCAGGGAGTCGTCAATATCAACGCCGATCCAGAAACTGCTACTCACTACGGCAAGACTATGGCCTTCGTCGGCGATGCTGCGGGGACGCTGCGGAAATTGAACCGCGCGCTCAGCGCGAGTCGCGTGCAAAACGGCTCTCCTTCGGCTTGGTTGCAGGCCTGTAGCGACAAGAAGCGGGAGTGGGCGGCGTTTAAGGCCGTACGCTATCAAAAGTCGGTGCTGTACGACGAGATGTGGGACGCGGAGGTTATGACGCAGCCGACGGCCATTAAGGTGGCCACGGATTGGGCGCGCGCCCGCGATGCGGTGTGTTTCTTTGATGCTGGCGACGTGCAGGCCAATGGCTTCCAAGTAGTGGAGGACGATCGCTTGGGGCGGACCTTTACCGAGACCGGGGCCAGCTATATGGGTTTTGCGGTCTCGGCGCTGTTGGCCACGGCGGTAGCGACCGAGCCGTTCTACGGGTTGGCCATTAGCGGCGATGGGTCTTTCACTATGAATCCGCAGGTGCTCATCGATGGGGTAGAGCACGGCGCGACTGGGTGCATTCTGCTGTTGGACAATCGGCGGATGGGGGCGATCTCGGGTTTGCAACTGGCCCAGTACGGGGCTGACTGTGGCACTTGGGACCGCGTGGCTGTTGACTACGTGGCTTGGGCGGGTGCAGTGGAAGGCGTGGTTGCGTTGCGCGGTGGGTATTCGCCCGAGGCGCTGGAAAGGGCGTTGGACCAGGCGCGGACGCACGGCGGCTTGTCGCTGATACACGTCCCCGTTTATTTCGGACCAGATGAGCGCGGGAGCTTGGGGGCCTTTGGCCGCTGGAACGTCGGCAACTGGTGCGCCGATACCGAGGCGCTGCGCCACGAGATTGGACTTTAAGGCCGGAGGAATCGCATGAAAATTGCCATGCTGCACGGTCCGCGCGATTTGCGGATTGAAGATCTGACGCTGGACACGGAGAATTTGGAGGACGACCAGATTTGGGTGGAGACGGAGATCACGGGGTTTAAGATCGGCACTGACCGAGGCAACTACGAAGGGGCCGAACAGGTGCCCGGGGCACCGGATTTTCCGCGCTGGGTGGGCGACAGCAACCTAGGCGTGGTGCGAGGGGTCGGCAGCAAGGTCACTAAGTTCGCAGTGGGAGATCGGGTGGTGTCGCGGCATCCCCATCAGTCGGCGTACGTGGCGCGGGACAGCGAGAGCATCGTTCACGTGCCGGACGGGGTTGCGGCCGAAGATGCGGTGTTCGCCCATTTGTACGCCTTGAGCATGCATTGCTACACTAAGGCGTTTTTCGCGCCCGGCGAAACTGTGGCCGTGGTGGGGTTGGGCGTCTTGGGGCTGGGGGCCGTGGCGCTAGGCCCGCTTTTTGGCGCACGGGTCGTGGGGCTGGGCAACAGTTCGGTGCGCTTGGACATGGCGCGCCAGATGGGAGCGCACGAGGCCCTGTTGTCGGACGATCCCGAGTTGGAGGCCAAACTGGACGAATTCACCCACGGGCAGGGGATCGACTTGGTGATCCTGACGGCCAACCCTTGGCCGGCGTATCGCACGGCGATGGAAGTAGTCCGAACCAACGGACGGGTGTCCATCGTCAGCCTCCCAGGGAGGGGCGAAGAGCCGTTGGATTTTAACCCGTTGGACATGCGCTGGTTTTACTTCAAGGGCGTTTCAATCTGTGCGGTCAACGATCGAGCCGGGTCGCTGTTTCCGCCGCCGGAAGGAGATCACTTTGACAACGACGGCCGCTGCGTCCACGTGCTCTCGCTGATGCAGGAGGGCAAGCTCCAACCGAGCCGCTTAGTCACCCACCGGCTGCACTACTCGGACATGGTCCAAGCCTACGAAATGGCGTACCACCGCGAGAAAAACATGCTCAACGTGGTGTTCAACTGGAAGGACTGATGCGCGTATGGAACTGCTGCCGACGACCAATGCCGACGGGCGGGACGTCATCCCGATGAGCGAGGCCCAGAAGTACCTCTTTGACCTCAAGGGATTTGTCCTCTTGCCCGCGCTGTTGAGCGAAGAAGAGCTGGTGTCAATCCGCGCCCACCAGATGAAATTTCTCTACGAGCGCGAGTTCCTGCCGCCGGACGAGCGCGACAATCACGGCGGCCCGTCGCAGATTTTGCTCGACCATCCGGCGGTAGTGGGCGTGCTCAACGAAGTGCTCTCGCATCAGGCGCTGGCCAGCGAAGACTGCTATGGGTTCCGCTACGACCACACCTATACCAGCCATCGCCAAGCCGGGCACGACAACTTCGGTCCGCACGGCGGCGGCGGGTACTTCAACTTCCGCGGTAACTCGCACATCTACCAGATGCAGTCGGGCAAGGTGCATTCCGGCCTGACGCGGGTGGTGTGGGAGCTCAACGAAGTCGGCGCGGGCGATGGGGGCACGCTTTTTCTGCCGGGCAGCCACAAGGCCGCCTTCTCCCGGCCCGAGGAGCTGAGCGAGCGCGACAGTGTGCTGTGGGAGAGCTATACTTGCCCGGCCGGTTCGGCGGTGATTTTCACCGAGGCCCTGTGCCATTCGGGCACGCGCTGGACCAATGAGCAGCGCGACCGGCTGAGCTTGTTCACTTGCTACGACACCGTCAATTCCAAGTGGGGCAAAGGGTGTCCGTCCGCCGAAGTGATCGCCTCGTTCCCAGAGAAGCGCCGCACGCTCTTCCGGGGCGTGTGGCACGGGATGAGCGATGTGCCCGGCATCAACAAGTACTACGAAGCAGCCAACCAAGCCGTTTGACGCGACGAAAGAATTCTGCATGAGCGAAAAAGTTATCTTCCTGCTCGATGGTATGGCCCTCGTCTATCGGGGCCACTTCGCGATGATCCGCAATCCGCGTATGACCTCAAAGGGCATGAACACGTCGGCTGTTTTTGCCTTTGCCAACACCTTGCTCTCCATTATCGAAAAGGGCGAGCCGACACATATCGCCGTTGTCTTTGACACGCCTGAGCCGACGCACCGGCACCACAAGTACGAAGAGTACAAAGCCCAGCGCGAGGCCATGCCTGAGGATCTGAGCCAAGCACTGCCGTATGTGTTCCGGCTCTGTGAGGCGTTTAACATCCCGGTCTTGCGCGAGCCGGGGTGGGAGGCCGACGATGTGATTGGCACGTTGGCCAAAAAGGCCGAGGCCGAAGGATTTGCGACGTACATGGTCACGCCTGACAAGGACTACGGCCAACTCGTTTCCGAGCGGAGTTTTATGTACAAGCCAGGGCGCGGCGGCGATGAAGCCGAGGTTTTGGGAGTGCCGGAAATTCTCGCCCAATGGCAGGTCGAGCGGATCGACCAAGTGATCGACGTGCTGGGGCTGATGGGCGATTCCTCGGACAATGTGCCCGGCGTCCCCGGAATCGGCCCCAAAACGGCGCAAAAGCTCATCGCCGAGTACGGCAGCGTCGAAGAGTTACTGGCGCACACCGACCAACTCAAGGGCAAGCAGAAGCAGAACGTGGAAGAACACCGAGAACAGGCTCTGCTTTCCAAGGAGCTAGTTACCATCGAGTGCGACGTGCCACTGGATGTGGGACTGGCGGATTTGGTTAAGGCCGACTGGGATCGCGAGAAGTTAGAGGCTCTCTTCACCGAGCTCGAATTCAATACGCTGGGTCGGCGGCTGCTCGGCGACGAATTTAGCGTTGAAAAGGAACCGGCCCACGGCCCGCTCAAAGGGGTGGCGGATATGGAGCACGACTATCAGCTCGTTGATACGCCCGACAAGCGGCGGGCGTTGATTGAGGCGCTGTCAGGGCAGTCGGCGTTTTGCTTTGACTGCGAGACCAACGGTCTAGACGTCCGGCAATGCGACTTGATTGGCTTGGCCTTTTCGTGGGCTCCGGGCACGGGCCACTACGTGCCGCTGCCTGGGGAGCGGGCCGAGGTGCTGGCCGTTTTGGAGGAGTTTCGCCCGGTGTTTGAAGGAGCGAGCGAAAAGATCGGCCACAACCTCAAGTACGATCTCAGCGTCCTCCGCTGGCACGGCATGCGGGTGGAAGGGCCTTTCTTCGACACCATGCTGGCGGCGACCTTGGCCGAGCCAGAGTTGAGACGCAGCATGGACGAGCTGGCCAAGAGCCTGCTCTCCTACTCGCCCAAGCCCATATCCGAGTTGATCGGCGAGCGCGGCGGTGAGCAGCTAACGCTCTTGCAGGTGCCGGTGGAGCAAGTGGCTGAATACGCCTGCGAGGATGCGGACATTACCTTCCAACTCGCTGCGGCGCTGCGGCCGAAGATCGACGACATGGATCAACAGCGCGTTTTTTACGAAATCGAAGTTCCGCTCCTGCCGGTGCTGGTGGATATGGAACACGAGGGCATCCGCATGGAAAGCTCGGCTTTGGCCGCGCTCTCGCGGCAGTTTGAGGAAGCCATTGAGCAGGCTGCCGAGCGCGTCTTTGAGCTGGCCGGGGAGCGCTTCAACCTCAATTCGGGCAACCAGCTAGGGACCATTCTCTTTGACAAGATGGAGCTGGACCCCAATGCGCGGCGGACGCAGAAGACCGGCCAGTACCAGACGGGCGAACAGATATTGCGCCGGCTGGCCAATCGCCACGAGATCGCGCGGCAGGTGCTTGAATACCGCTTGCACACCAAGCTCAAGTCAACGTATGTCGATCAGCTACCCAGCGCGGTCTTTAAAGCTACCGGGCGCGTCCACACCAACTACGAGCAGCTAATGACCGCCACCGGGCGCATGAAGTCCGACCGCCCGAACCTTCAGAACATTCCCATCCGCAGCGAACAGGGGCGGGAAATCCGCCGCGCCTTTGTGCCGCGCAGCAGCGAATACCTGCTGTTCTCGGCCGACTATTCGCAGATCGAGTTGCGGATCGCCGCGGCGCTCAGCCGCGACGAGGGGATGCTGGACACCTTCAACAGCGGCGGCGACATCCACATGGCCACGGCCGCAAAGATCTACCAAGTCGCAGAAGACCAAGCGACCCCGGAGATGCGCCGCCAGGCCAAGACGGTCAACTTCGGCATCATCTACGGGATCTCGCCCTTTGGGTTAGCCGAGCGGCTCGACATTCCACGCTGGCAGGCCTCCGAGCTAATCGAGCAGTACTTTGCCCAGTATCCAGGGGTGCGGCGCTATCTCGACGAGACCGTGGAATTCGCCCGCGACAAGGGCTACGTCGAGACGGTGACCGGGCGGCGGCGCTATTTGCGCGACATCAACTCGCGCAACGCCACCACCCGCAAAGGAGCCGAGCGCAACGCGATCAATACTCGCATTCAGGGTACGGCCGCGGATATGATCAAGCTGGCGATGAGTCGCATCCACCGGCTGCTGCGCGAGGAAGGGTTCCGCTCGGCCATGCTGTTGCAGGTCCACGACGAACTGGTCTTTGACTTGCACCGGGATGAGGTGGAGACCCTACCGCCGCTAGTCGCGCGCGAGATGCGCGAGGCTTTGCCGATGGAGGTGCCGATAGAAATCGAGATGGGCACCGGCGAGAATTGGCTGGAGGCGCACTGAGGGGCGCAGGCTGAGGTGGTTATACGCTTAAATGGGAATTATATACCTGAGTGCCCCAACACACTATTTTTGTTGTATTAATTTATTATAAGTATAATCTTTACAATTACTTATGTGATAAATAATAAATTCGGACAGGAGTTCATAGACCTTGACCGTATTATACAGGCCAATTAGGTTGTGAATATGACTATCTCGTCAGATAAGGAGTAAAATCAGTCGCCTTTACGGAACCAAGGACCGCGGGACTAGGGAGTGAGTATGATCATATGCATAAGCTAACAGTTGCTTCTTTTTTCGCAGGCATTGGTGGGTTTGATCTTGCTTTCGAGAGGGCAGGATTTAAAGTGAATTTTCAGTGTGAGATTAATAACTTTTGCCAAACAGTACTGAAACGACACTGGCCACTAACATTATTGGAAGATGATATTTCTACAGTAACATTTGAGTCTATACCGGATGCTACTGCTTGGTGTGCCGGTTTTCCGTGTCAGGACTTATCTGTAGCCAGAGGAGCACTGAGGAGGCAGGGTCTGAATGGCTCAAGATCTGGATTATTCTTCCATTTCATTGCGTTAGCGAAGAAGAAAAAGCCTCCCATACTTCTCATTGAGAATGTCCCAGGGTTATTTAATTCAAATAACGGTAGAGACTTCGCAGAATTACTTCATATCCTCAATGAATTGCGCTATGCGGTTTCTTGGAGACTCTTGAATAGTCGGTATTTTGGTGTCCCTCAATCCAGACCGCGTGTCTATATTTGTGCTTGGCTTAAGGAGCCGTTTTTGGCAGGGAGTACATTATTCGAGAATCACTCACCTGCGCATTCGGGCAAAGAGCGATCTGCATTTATGGATACTTCTTGGACTTCAGGTCTAGGTCCAATCGTTCCTAAGATAGCGTTTTGTCTTGCTGCTACTTCAGGTCGCCATACTGGAACCGATTGGAGTCGTACATACGTTTCGTATACGAATAGAGTGCGGAGGTTGACACCTTTAGAATGTGAGAGACTTCAAGGGTTTCCTGATAACTGGACTGTAACAAAGGATTGGCCCGCTGATGAGAAACGAGCCGATTCCATGAGATATCATGCCATTGGAAATGCTGTATCAGTCCCTGTGGTTCAGTGGATTGCGACTAGAATCCAAACAGGCATACATGGGCAAGATTCACAGCGGCCCAAATCACATCAACAATTTATTCTCGAATCACTCTCAAGATGGCCTAGCTTGCAAGGATCAACGAAAATAGTGGGAGAACTTGTGGCTGTTCGTGCGAGAAGTGCTAAAATAATTTGGCCAAATGCTGGATTACTCTGGGATGGAATCTTTGTAGGAAATAAAGTCAATGGATCGTTGCATAAGCCAATTTCATCCGACTTATTGGATATCGTTGAGCACGATATTCCGAACGAACGGTATTTTCTGAGTTCCAATGCCGCAGAAGGTATCCTAAGGCGAGTTGACTCACAGGGAAGACACTTGTTTCCTCCTCTTCGCCAAGCTTTGGAACGACTGAGCGGTAAGTCAGCAAAGACTCATAGGATTGAAACTCCAGCCCATCTTGAGCTTGGACTTTCCTAACATTGCTATGCGGATCGCTCTAAGGCCTGGCGGTGGACGCGGTGATTATGAACTCACCGGAACATATAATGACCTAAAAGCCGTAGACTTATTGGAGAAGAATTTCTTTTTTCAAATCACACCTGCACTTACTATTGACGGGAGGGCGGTAGCGAGACATCTCAATGGTAAATATCGAATACGCCCAGGTGAAGGATGGCGGCATCCCTACATATTGATTTCGTCAGTCCTTCTTTTTCCAAGACCCAGAAGAGAACTTATAAAGACGCCTGACGCCCCTCCACAACTTCAGGCTATGATGTACACGGTTGCGGGAATTGATGTAGACGTTGTGAATGAGGCCATGGATTCAGTTGTTTTCGCTCCTAGAATTGTTTGGGCGCGTACTTGTGGTGGTTTTCTCAAAATAGATTATACTAACAGACAGAATGGCTATTATAACGGCGTTGTGGGGTGCGAGTATTTATCACAAGACAAAAATTGGTTCTCTGATTAGGACTCACAGAAAAAGCGTTTTGTCTGGGAACCATAATAGTATCATAAATTCCGCAAAGGCTATTCAGAGATATTATCAGACTCAAAACGACGTTTTGCTTTTCTTACTGAGGGACTTTGAGCTTCCAGCCAATCCAGCAGTTGCCCTCGCGGATATTTCTGATACAAATGTTTCGGATGAAACTTTTGCTTCTGAGGAGGATCTTGTATCTACCAGTGAATCACTCAGGCAACGTGCTTACAGATGGCGAACACAAGTTGACCGGGGGCCCGGAGCACGAAAATTTAGTATTCAAGTCCGAAAAGCATATGATTATCGCTGTTTTTTTTCTGGTGAAAGATTTCCAAAGCTTCCGGTATTTGATGTTGCTGGCGTCGATGCGGCTCATATACTCCCGTGGGCTACCCACCGACTCAATTCGGTCCCTAACGGTCTTTGTCTATGTAAACTTTGTCATTGGGCATTTGATAACGGATTGCTGAGATTAGATTTCAATGACAGCGTGAACCAATACGAATTGTCTATTCCTTCTGACATTGAGAAGGTCGCAGTGTCAGCAGATTTTGATCTTTCACGATTCAAGAGTTACTTGGGACTAATTGACTCAACTAGGTTGCCCGCAAATCAAAACTTATGGCCATCTGTCGATTGTATTCGTGAGTTCAATTCCATCCGGCACCAATAGTCGGTCACTTCGCTTAGTCGCTACCGATGGCTTGAGTAGTTTGCGGCCCCAAAGTAGAACAAATCTAGGCTGCTCGTCGCATGCTTATCCCGCCGGGCAGTCTGGGAAATGAATAATTATATATTTTTGGTACCTCAGGTATATAATTCCCCCTAAAAGCATTGCGTTATATAGTTCCTTAAAAGAAAGGCACTGGCAACAATGGGTGAGCGCATTCGCGGCTTTGGCAGCGACAATCACGCCGGGGTCCACCCCGAGGTCATGGCGGCCTTACAGCGAGTCAACGTGGGGCACGTGCATTCCTATGGGGACGATCCCCACACGGATGAAGCCGTGGCGCTTTTTCGCGAGGTGTTGGGGTCGGAGGTTGAGGTTTTCTTTGCGTTCAATGGTACTGGAGCCAATGTTACGGCCCTCACCGCGCTCACGCGCTTTTACGACGCGGTGATCTGCTCGGACACCGCCCACCTCCACATCGACGAATGCGGTGCTCCCGAACAGGTGGCTGGCGTCAAGCTCCTGACCGCGCCAGCGCCCGACGGCAAAATTACCCCCGAGGGAGTCGCTGCCCATATTGCGGGTCGCGGCGACGAGCACCAAGTGCGTCCCCGCGTGGTGTCGATTACTCAGGCTACGGAATTGGGTACTGTTTATGCGCCGAGTGAAATTCGCGCCATCGCCGATTGCGCCCACGAGCACGGGTTGTATTTGCATGTCGATGGGGCGCGGATTGCCAATGCAGCCGTGGGTTTGGGCTTGGAACTGCGGGAGGTTACTGGGGATTGCGGGGTCGATGTGCTGTCGTTTGGCGGCACTAAGAACGGCCTGATGTTGGGGGAAGCCGTGGTCTTTTTTAAGCCCGAGCTAGCTGAGGACTATCGCCGGGCGCGCAAGCAGGGGATGCAACTGGCCTCTAAGATGCGCTTTGTCGCCGCGCAGTTTACGGCCCTGCTGACCGACGACCTGTGGCGCAGGAGCGCCGAGCACGCCAACGCCATGGCGCAGGTGCTGGCCGAGCGGGTGCGGCCCATTCGCGGGGTGGAGGTGATTTATCCTGTGCAGGCCAATGCCGTGTTCGCGCGGTTGCCTGTAGAAGTGATCCCCATTTTACAGCAGGAGTTTTTCTTTTATCCCTGGAATGCCACGCGGGGCGAGGTGCGCTGGATGACCTCGTTCGACACTGAGGCAGAGGACATAGAGGCGTTTGCGACGCTGATTGAAGAAACCATGACAGAAAGGAATGCATCGTGATCATTGATACCCATACCCATTTCTACGATCCCACCCGGCCCGAAGGCGTGCCTTGGCCGCCGGCTGACAACGAGCTGCTCTACCGCACGGTGTTGCCCGAGCACCACCGCGCCCTTGCTGCGCCCGAAGGGGTGACTGGGACGGTGGTGGTGGAGGCTAGTGCGTGGTTGGCAGACAATCAGTGGATTCTGGATTTGGCCGCTGATGACCCTTGGATCGTCGGGCTGGTGGGGCACGTCGATCCCAACCGGGAGGACTTCAAAAGCGACATTGACCGCTTGGCTGACAACGCGCTCTTTCGCGGCATTCGCTGCGGCGGTGGGTATTTTGCCGACTTGGAAGCCGGGTCTTTTCTCGCCGACATGGAGCACCTCGTCGCACGGGACTTGAACCTCGACGCGCTGGTGGGGCCGGCGGACTTGGCCCAAGTGGTGGAACTGGCCCGGCGACTGCCGGAATTGCGCATTGTCATCAATCACTGTGGTGGGGTTGGGGCCGATGGCGGCAATCCCGATCCGGCGTGGTTGGACGCCATCGCCCAAGCGGCCGAGCAGCCGCAGGCCTTTATGAAGGTCTCGGCGATCATGGAGCAAAGCAGGGTGGAGCCGGTGCCGGAAGAGCTGGATTTTTATCGCCCGATCCTCGACGCCATGTGGGACGCCTTTGGCGCAGACCGCGTGATCTACGGCAGCAATTGGCCCGTCAGCGACCGAGCGGGGAGTTTCAAGGCCGCCATCTCCATTGTCAAAGCGTACTTTGGCGAAAAGGGCGTAACGGAGAAGTACTTCTGGCAAAACAGCAAGATCGCCTACAAGTGGCCAGACCGCTAAGGAGGCCATTATGAAATTTTGGGTTTTCACCCACAGCGACCAGCCGCTCGAACACTGGCTCGAAGGTTATCAGCAGCGCTTTGACGCTTGGGAAGAAGGGGGCGTGGAGGGCATTATCGTCGGCCGCATGCAGTTTAAGCAGGACGATGGTTCGATTATCTCCAGCTATCCGGTCAATACCAAGCTCTACGCCGAGCATGGCGTCGAGCCGCCGGAGGAGACGCCCCGTGATTTAGAAAAAGAAAAAAAGCTGCAAGCCATGATGGACGACGCGGCGGCGCGTGGCTGGCAGATTATGACCTTTGGCATGGGGCGCGGCGGGTTGGTCGGGCTGGAGGAATTGATCGCGTTCTACCCGCAGGTCCACGGCGTCATTATCGACGGCCCCGGCGAAAATCATTACGAGCTAGCGTTCCACCACGGCGGGGAATTGCTGGAACTCCGGCCCGGCGAAGATCAGCTCTTTGCTGGCATGGGGGCCGATGTTGGGCGGATGCAGCGCGGCATCGACCATCTGCAGCAGGCTCTGTGTCGGCTGACGCCCGAGCGGGTGCGCTACCTCGCCCAAGGTGGCCTTTTCTCGGTACTGAATTTGATTGATCTCGACGAGGATGGGCTGTATTGGTTGCGGATGCGGCAGGAGAAGTCGCGTCGCTCTTGGGAAGACGCTCGCACAATCGTTGATCAGGCCTCGCGTAAGATCGAGCTGGGTGGGATTCCGCGTACGGCTGTTTTCTCTGGGTTGACTGGGCAGGATTACGAGCGGATGGCCGGGTACTTCGATTATATACTGCCCAAACACTACTACTGGCATCGCGGGTTTGACGGCCTGTACGGCACGGTGGCGCGCTGGGTGCAGACGCTTGGGGAGTGGAATCCGGGGCTAACGGAAGAAGACGCTTTTGCCGTGGTGCAGGCGCTTTTTGGCATCAAGCTACCGCAGGTGCAGACGCTTTTTGACTTGGAGGCGGGTTTTCCCGACGAGTTTTTCAGCGAGGTCGTGTACGGCGAAACGCGCCGCGCCATAGAGGCGGCTGGCGATGACAAGGTGATTTGCTGGGTCTCGACTGGCCGCACGCCGCATGCTGGCGACCCCATGCCTGCGCGCGATTTGCTCGGCATTTTGCGGGCGTCCGAGGCGGCTGGGCTCAAGCGCTTTGTCTTTCATCCAGAGGTCATGGGTGCGTCTGAGTGGCGGGTTTTGACGGAAATTTGTGGAACGCCGTGGCGCGAGGATCCGAGTGGGTATTGGCCTTCGGGCACCGAGAAGCCGGATGCTTTTAATGGGGGACGCAGGAAATAGGGCACTTGGAGAAAGATGAAATTCTGCAACAAGCTGTTGCAGAATTGATGGAACAGGCTGTTCCAGAACCGAGATTGTTGCGACACTGTCGCAACAACTAACTGCCGAAATAAACAAAAGGAAAATAAACGTATGGCTACACCCAAGAGGGTGCTTGTTACAGGCGCTACTGGGCAGATTGGTTACATGACATACAAACGGCTGCAAGAACAACCGGAAAAGTACGATGCGTATGCA
>JAJDYK010000321.1 GCA_022825185.1 Candidatus Latescibacterota bacterium
GTAATCGCCACAACCAGCACATTGTGGCAGTGTTCCTGTTGCAACATCTGCATAGTATTCTCCCTTATCGCTAGGCCCAGACGGTCTCGGTGGAAGTTGTGGCGTGTTTATTGTAGTGCTCTATGTAATCCTCGCGCGGCGGACTGAAGATGTCGAGAATTTTGGCCGGTCCCTCTTCGACGATCCCCCAGTGGACCACGTTCGGCGGAATCAAAAAGGCATCGCCCGGGCCGGTGACGCGCTCCTCTGACCCAATGCGAAAGCGGAAGCGCCCGGCGAGCACCAAGCCAGCCTGCTCGTGCGGATGGCTGTGTTCGGGCACTTCGCAGCCTTCTTCCATGTCCAAAAACGAAAGCATTAGCCGCTCGCCAGCCACCAAGCCGCTGTTGATTTGGGGAAAAAGCTCCACAGCCGCAAGTTCTGCGGGGTTGATAAAAGGCATAGTCTCCTCCTATTCGACAAAGCTGCGCAACCAAGCATCGCCGCGATAGCGCGGCCACAGCGTAGCAAAACGGCCAACCATCAGGCCGCTATAGGCCATCCAAGCACCGACCAATTCCCAATCCAACCAGTATATAAAAACCAACGCCGCAGGCAAAAACACCCCAAAGGTAGCCAGCGCCATAGCCTTGAACAGATACCCCATATCGCTAGCGCCGATGAAAATTCCGTCAAAGACGAAAACTACGGCGTTCAGCGGTTGGAGCAGCGCGATGAGTATATAAAGTGCGCCGACCTGTTGTACAACTTCCCGATGCGGAGTAAACAGCGCGGCAATAGGCTCCAAGGCCGCAAAGTAGATCACGCCAAACCCCGCTCCCAAACCCAAACCCCAACAGATGATCCGCCAAGCGAACTGCCGGGCCTCAGCAAAAAGGTGCGCTCCTAGGCAGCGGCCGACCAGCGTCTCGGCCGCGTGAGCAAAGCCATCAACGGCGAAGCTAGTCAGCCCCCAGACCTGTAAAATCACGGCGTTAGCCGCCAGCGGTGCTTCGCCCATCCGCGAGACCATGCCGAGCGTGAAAAAACCGGCAAATTGCAGACAGAGGGTGCGGCCAAAGAGGAAGGCGTTGGTCTGCATCAAGCGCTTCATCGCGCGCAAATCCCACAGCCTTGTAGGCCACTCCCGCAGATAGGAGCGATAGCGGGAGAACAACCAAAAAACCCCGGTGGCCAGCGCCGCCGCATTGCCCAGTACAGACGCCCACGCCGCCCCTTCGACGCCCAGTTTAGGAGCGCCCAACTTGCCGTAGATAAGCACATAGTCCGCGCCGATGTTGACCAAGTTGGCAACGGTCATAACCCAGAGCGGTGCTATGACATTGGCGGTGCCGAGGAAAAAGCCGTTGAGCGTCATAATGCTCAGGGCCAAAGGCGCTTCCCACACCCGGATGGCGAAGTAGCGTATGCCCCAGTACTGGACTTGGGGAGACCCACCGGCCAACTCAAACCCAATCCGACTGATCCAGCCACTGGCCGCCACGATCACCATGCCGAGGCAGACAGCCACAATAAGCGAGCGGTAGAATACCCCTGCGCTCTGCCGTCGATCCCCTGCCCCGCTGTACTGGGCCACCAGTGCCGTGGTTCCCATCCGCAAAAAGGCCAAGCACCAGAATATGCCATTGAAGATCAAACTCGCCGTAGAGACCGCGCCCATAAAGGCCACCTCTGGCAAATGGCCGACCATCGCAGTGTCGGCGATACCGATCAGCGGCGCAGATAGGGCTGCGAGGATATTGGGGACGGCGAGGCTGAGAATCCGGCGGTCGAGTGAGTTCAATCCTCCGCCTCAGGTCGCCAACCAAACCGTTTCAGGTCGATGCGTTGCGCGGTAAAAACGATGCCCTCGCTGGCCAAAAGCTCGTATTGCACCAGATGGTTGCTGCCACCACGCGGCGAGACCTTGCCTTGGGCGTTGATGATGCGGTGCCAAGGCAAGTCCCATTCCTCGGGCATCCCCGCTAGGGCGAACCCGACCTGCCGGGCGCGCCCCGGGTAGCCGGCCAAGGTGGCGATCTGTCCGTAGGTAGCTACCTTGCCGTAGGGCACGCAGGCGATAGTCTCGTAGAACGCCCGACGCATGGGATTTTTAGCAGTTGGGAGCGGCGGCCTCATCGCGCCCTTCCAAAAAGTCCAGGGCCTTGGTGTAGCTGCGCTTCTCCAAGTAGTGGCGCAACATCGGTGGCGCTTCTTTCCCCAGTTCTTGGCCAAGTTCGTCAAGCTGCTGCAGATGCGCGGCGATCGACTCGCCCTCACCGTTGTCGATAGCCGCCATTAGCGCTTGTAGTGTGGTGTGTACTTGTTCTAGTCCCATAGCTCAAGCCGCCATGATGAGGTAGGAAAGCCACTCGGCGTGCGGGTTGCGAATCGCGTAGCGCGTTCCCGGTGGCAGGTGGATCATATCTCCTTCTCGAATTTCCTGCGTACCGCTATCGACTTCCAAGACGCCGCTGTTCTCCAGCACGTAATAGACCTGCTCCAATTCTTCACAGCACCGCTCAACTGTCTGTCCACGCGGCTGTACAGCCTCCCTATCAATACAGCGCAACCCCTGAGTAAAACCCACGCCCTCCTCGCCGACCGGACCTAGCTGATGCCAGCGCACCGCGCCCGCACCGTCGCCCATCGCTGGCACATCGCGCCAGTTGCGGATGGCAAAGTCGCCGCTGTTGGCCGCGATCTTTTGGCTAATCACGTGGTGTTCGAGCCAATCGTCGCTGGTGTCGTTAAACATCTGGTGGTGGATACCCGACGGCAGGTACACCGCGTCGCCCTCCTGTACGGGAAACCGCTCCTTATCAAAGAGCACGTGGCCGCTACCCGAGAGTATGTAGTACACCTGTTCGAGGTTTTGGTGCTTGTGGTAATCAGAATTCTTGCGGCCCTGGAGCGCATGGCGGGCAAAGCCCTGTAGGCGCTCTAGGCAATCGCGCGGGTCGGGATCGTCGTCGCCATCGCGGTCGCGCAACCCGCCCCAATGCACGGCGCTCAGGTGGGCTATGTTGGGTTGCACGTCGCGCCAATTGATGATGTACACCATGTCTTAGTTCCTTCCTAATGTTTACAAAGCGACGATCTGGCGCATGCGAGCACCGAGATCGATGAGTTCCTCGCGGCTGCCGCCCACTTCGTGGATCAGCGTGGAATCGTATCCCACCGCCCTCAACTCGGCCATGACCGCCGACCAGTCTGTATCCCCTTCGAGTAGATTGACGAAGCTGTGCTCGCCGCGGCGGAAATCCTTGAAATGGACCTTCTTAATGCGCGGCCCTAACTCGCGGATCCAGTGCTCCGGGTAACCGTAGGCCATCATGTTGGCCGTATCGAGGTAGATACCCACCCACTCGCTGCCGATTTCATCGACAAAAAGCCGGGCTTCGAGCGGGCTGAGCAGGAATTTGTTCCAGACATTTTCCAAGCCAATAGCCGCGCCCATTTCCTCGGCCAAGGGGACCGTGGCAATGAGCGCATCCCGCAACCCATCCCAAGCCTGCTGATAGGTGCCCTCGGCTGCTAGCTGACCTGGGTGCAAAAGCACCCCATCGACCGACAGCGCACCGGCGATCTCCAGCGAGCGCCGCAAGCACTTGAGACACCGCTCGCGTTCATCGGCATCGCGGCTGAGCAGGTTGCCGCGCTCTTGGTACCAGACGATGACGCTGCCGATTTCAACGCCCGCGTCCGCGCACTGCCGCCCGACCTGCGCGATCTCGTCGGCGCTCATGCTCGGATCTAGCTCCTTGCCCTCGGCAAAGACCAGTTCCACGGCTTGGTAGCCAGCATCTTCGCACAACCGCAGTGTGTCCTCCAGCGACATGCTCCCCAAAATGATCTGCGTGATTCCTATTTTCATAGCACACCTCTATTGAATGTATTTAACGCGCTCAGTATGTTATGGGCCGTCACACGCGACCCGCAATTCGCACTACCCCTTCAACAAGGAGACCAAAATGGCAAAAAGAAAATCCGCCAAAAGCAAAAAGGGCAAAAAGGACTTTCAAATCGGCTTTGTCGGCGTCGGCCGCATGGGAGCCAACATGGCCCGCAACCTCAACGACAAGGGTTTCAACATCGCGGCCGTATTCGACGCCAACAGGCGTTCCGCCAACAAACTAGCCAAAGAGCTTAGCTGCGCCGCCCCCAAAACCCTAGCCGAAATTACGGCCCTCTCCGACGTGGTCATTACCGTCGTCACCGACGACGCAGCCATGCGCTCAATTTTTGCCACTTCTGGCGATTCGCTGCTGACCGACGCCAAAGGCACGACCTTTATCAACTGCGCCACCATCTCGCCCGCCGTTCACGTCCAAGTCGAAGAACGCGCCGCCGCAGTCGGTGCGTCCTCGCTCGAAGGCTGCATGGCCTCTAGCATCACCCAAGCGCGCCAAGGCACGCTGTACCTAATGTGCGGCGGCAAGCGCAGTGTCTTCAACCGCGTCCGGCCCATCCTCGACGCCCTGAGCGTCGATCTGCGCTATATCGGTCCGGCCGGCCAAGCAGCCCAAGTCAAGGCCCTCGTCAATATGGTCATGAACATCAACACCGCCGGACTAGCCGAAGGCTTAGGCCTAGGACAAGCCCTCGGGCTGGACCTGAAGACGCTGATGAAAGTCTTCTCCCAAACCGGTGCCAACTCACGGGTCTTGGAAACCGACGGCGAGGACATGACCATCCGCGACCACGAGTGCTATTTTTCCGCGGATCACGCGGCCAAGGACTCCGGGATCGCCCTCGCGCTGGCTCGCCAAAATAAGCTCAGTCTGCCGCTGGCGCAGGCGACTAAGCGCCAGTACGACAAAATGAAAAAACTGGGCCTTGGCGACCTCGACAAATCGGGCATTGCCGAGCTGACCTTTCCCGGTCGCAAAGGCACCAAGTAAGTAGCTATTTTCCGAGGGGCAGGTCGCCGCAGGCCTGCCCCTTTTCTCGCGAGATCCGCCCGTGCCGGATGTCCACCATCCGCAGTTCAAACCGCAGCCCTTCCCCTCCGCATTCATCGACCATCTCCTCACTCCACGCGCGTGGCGAGCCATTCGACAGCAGCTTGCCGCCGTGCCTGCGGCGTCTCTGCGCTCGCTGGCAAGCGGTGCAATTCCCAAGCAATCTCGTGCATCAAGGTCTCGCCCACCTGCAAATAGACCCAAGGGCTCAACAACTCTAGCTCGGTGTAATCCGGGCAGGTATAGACCTCGGCACTCAAACCCCCGTCCGGGTAGAGCTGGGTCCCATCGCGGCGAAAGAACTCGGCCATGACTACGTCGCCGACAATGCCAGCCAGCCAGCGGTCCGAGTCTGCTCCAGTCTTCTGCGCTTCCTCCGGGTCGGGCACAAAAATGCCAATGTCGCCCTCGATAGTGAAGTTGCGCATGGCCGCGCCCTCGGCAAAGCCAAAGGGATGATAGCGCAGATCAAAGTGGCTATGCGGATTGAGCGGATAGAGCGTCTGCTCGGGCGGCTGGATCTGGGTGACGTTCCAAATGGTGTAGCGCAATGGCTCGACCTTGGCGTCGGCCAGCTTTTCGATCCGCTGGAGAATTTCCACGCGCGTGCCCTGTTCCGCCAAGCGGATCTCGCGCACGCTGCGCGCCCCATTGTACTCGCTCACCGGGCTGGAGATCACCACCCCCTCGGGCAGCAACTCAACCTCGTGTACCGCGCCGTCGAAAGCGTGGTCGGGCGGCCAAGAGTGGCCGTTGATTTTGACAAACTCACTCTGCTGATTAGGCCAGACCTTGTCGCCGCCGAAATTAGTCCACGCGTACTGGCCTTCCTCATCGACATTAGGTTGGCCGTCGGGCAATACCTGACCATGGAGCTCGGGATCGGACCAGAGGATGTTTTCGCCCTCGACGAACCCGTAGTACATGATGCGACCGATGGCCGGTACCACGACTAGGCGCACATCGGGATTGGCAATTTCAATCGATCTTGCCCAACCTTCGTATTCGATTTCCTCAACTGTAACCTGGGCCATCGCGGGCACAGCCAGCGCCGCCAATATAACGCACTGCAACAATTTCATTGTATGCTTCCTCATCTGAGCGCCGAAACCCCGCCGCCTTTGATGGCGCGGGCGACTTCTTTTTCGACATCGTCTCGCGTGACCATAGTGGTGTCGCCAATGCACTCCTGCACCAAGATGCCGTGGGCAGCGCCCCACTGCACTGCGTCGGCGGCCCCCCGGCCGTCGAGCAGCGCCGCGATCACGCCCGAGGCAAACGAATCGCCGCCGCCGGTGCGATCGGCGATTTCAATGTTTTCGCGCACAGCCGCCTGGTAGATTTCGCCTTCCTCGACATCGAAGAGCACTGCGCCCCAGTTGATGCGATCCGCGGTCAGCGCGCCGCGTAACTGGGTGCCGATGTACTTGAGATTCGGATAGTCGTTAGCGACTTGGTGCAGCATCTTGGTGTAAATCGCCAACCACTGATCAAAGCTGGCGTCTTTGGCCACCTTTTCGGTTTCGTAGCCCAGCGCGTCGTCAAAGTCGTCCTGATTGCCGACGAGGAACTCGACGTGCGGCACAATAGAGCGATTTATCTGGCGGGCGCGCTCCTTGTCCGGCTCGACCTTGGAGCGATAGTTGAGGTCAAAGGAGCGCCCTGCGCCGTGCTCGCCAGCTTTCTGCATGGCCTCCAGCGCCAAAGCGGCCGTCTTCTCCGAGAGCAAGGTGTAAATCCCACCCGTGCTAAACCACCGCGTCCCCAGTGCGCCGAAGAGATGGTCCCAGTCCACATCGCCCGGCCCAATTTCGCGCACCGGAGTATGGGCGCGATAGTATTCGGTCACCGAAGGCAAGAGACCCTTACCGGCCCAAGTAAAGTTGATCCCGTTGTGCAAAGTCCCCTTGGCGTCGGTACTGAACTGGCCCTTGCCGCTGTTGTTAAACCAGATGATGTGCCCGGTGTCTAGCCCGGCTTCGCGCAGTTGGTTTTCGATGTTGCGGCCAATGCCATCGTCCACAAGAGCCGTAATAACAGCGGCGCGCAAGCCGAAGCAATAGCTTAAGCCCTCGGCGACATTGGTCTCGCCACCGCCGTGCCATATCCGGCCCGTGCGCGCCCGAGCCGTGGGCACTTGGCCGGGATCGATGCGCATGAGCACTTCGCCTAGGGCGATGGCGTCGTAGTGGGTTTGGTCTGCTGATTTGAGTTGGATGGTCATACTACTGTCTTCCTCCTTGATTTTTGTATGGTTTTCTCGCTCATAACTGCACTCGCACTCGGCTCTTTTTCACCAGAGACTTCTCCAGCGCCTCCAGCACTGCCACCGGCCCCAGCATGGTCTGCGCGGTCTCGTCGGTTTTGCCCGTGCGGAACATGGTGCAAAAATCGCGGATGCCGCTTAGATACGAGCTTTCGTCGAATGCGATCGGCTCGTCAATACGGCCCTTTTCGCCGATGGCGCTCAGATGGAAACCGGGCGCAGCACCCCCCACCAAGTTCAGGGTAGCCACGCAGCCGTCGCGGTAAGTCAGGGTAGCCGTGTGGTTAGCACCCGCCCCGCGCTGGACCTCGGCCCAGCGTATGTCCGTGCCGAGCAAGCGCAGCACCATATCCACTTGGTGAATGCCGTAAAAAAAGACGCCGCCCCATTTCGACTTGATGTCGCAGGAGCCAGTGGAGACCACGGCTTGGATGGGGCCGAGCTGGCGCATCTTTTTAGCAAAGGCCCGGTACGAAGCCTGTTTGGGCAGCGTGGAAAAAGAACAGACCGGCACGCCCAACTCCGCAGCTCGCGCCAAAAAGCGCTTCCCCTCGGCCTGGCGGTAACAAAACGGCTTGTCGATAAAAAGCGGAATCTTGGCCTCTAGCAGTGGTCGGGCCGCGGGCAGGTGCTCCTTGCCGTGGCGGTGATCGACCACCGCCGCATCGACTTGGCCGATCAGCTCTTCAGGAGTGCGAACAATGTGTGGGATTTGACCGGCGGCAGCAGCAGCTTGCGCGTATTGGGCAGTCTCGCCCCACACGTGGGTCACCCGCACCCCTCGCACCCTTTTTTCGACGTTGAGCACCTTAGCGATAGCAGCCGTGTGGCTGTTTTCCGCCCCGACGATGCCGATGTTTAGCACCTTACGCCTCCCCAAACGACCACAGCTTCAATACCGTCTTACCCAGCACCCACTCCAGATCCTCCGGCGCGATGAATTTCATCTCGTCGCGCACCACCGTCAGGGCCTGATCGTAGCGGGCCTTGGACAGGCACACCGGCCAATCCGTGCCCCACATAATGCGCTGCGGACCAAAAGCCTGATATACTTCCTCGACCATCGCGTGCGTATCGGCCCAAGGATAGCCCTGCTGGGAAATCGACCACGTGTGGCTGATTTTGACATGCACGCGAGGATAGCGAGCCATATCCATCAACAATTGCCGCTCCTCCAGGTTGTCGGGATGGGCGTCAGCCATGTGGTCGATGCAGCAATCCACATCCGGGTAGCGGTCGAGTATCCGCGCCAAATCCGGCATCCGGCTCGCCCCGGTCAGGATCAACATCGGTATCCCCAAATCCTGGGCGCGGGCAAAAATCGGATCCATCCCCGGCCCCTTAAACCAATCGCCCGCCGCATCCCGCGACGGCGACAGCCGCATCCCGTGCAGGCCGTGTTCCTCCGTCCACATCGACATGTGGTCGGGCGAGGCCGGGTCTTCGGGATTGATGCGTCCCACAGCCATGAAGCGGTCGGGATACTTCTTGATGACGTGTGCTACATAGCTGTTGTCCCAGCGGTAGTGAATGACCTGCACTAGCACGGTCTTCTCCACACCGTTGGCGTCCATCAGCGCCAATAAGTCTTCCGCAGTGTGGTCTTCGGCGGGCGGATTGGGGTTTTCCGCTGGCCAAGGGAAGGCTGGATCGTTGATCCATACATGTACATGAGGGTCGATAATGCGCATTGAGCATCCTTTCTGCGAAGTGTCGGCGCGATAACATGCAAAAAAGGTCTGCCCGCGTCCAGCATGACACCGCTTGCGATGCTACGTCCAGCCGCCTAGATTGACCGGCACCTTTTTCACTCTGCGTTCCACAGGAGACCTGTCTTGTTCGACCTGATCATTCGCAACGGCACCATCATCGACGGCACCCGCGCCGACCGCTATACCGCGGACATCGGCCTCCGCGCCGACCGCATCGCAGCCATCGGCGACCTCGGCGACACCGAATCACAGCACAGCATCGACGCAAGCGGCAAAATCGTCGCCCCGGGCTTTGTCGATGTCCACAATCACTCCGACGGCTGGCTCTTGCAAAAGCCCAACTTCCTCCCCAAGACCCTCCAAGGCTTTACCACCGAAGTCCTCATGGCCGACGGCATCTCCTACGCCCCGGTTGACGCCACCACCCGCACCCATTGGCTCTACTACATGCGCGCCCTCAACGGCCTAATGCAAAGCCACTACTCAGGCTGGGAGAGCCTCGCCGATTACATGCAGCTACTCGACGGCCGCACCGCGCAAAACACCATCACCCACCTCCCCTATGCCCATCTGCGGGCCATGGCCTGCGGCTGGGACCGCCGCGTCCCCGACGACGTGCAAATGGAAGAAATTCTCGCTGGCGTCGAGCGCGGCATGGCCGAAGGCGCGGTCGGCATTTCAACCGGACTCGACTATATCGCCGAATGCTTTGCCACCACCGACGAACTCGTCGAAGCCTGCACCGCTATGGCGGCCCAACAGGGCATCTACGCCACCCATGTGCGCTACAAAAAGGGCACCCTAGCCGGCGTGCAAGAAGCCGTCGAAATCGGTCGCCGCGCCGGTGTCCCGGTCCACATTTCCCACTTCAAGGGCACCTCCCCCCAGCAAATCGACGAACTGCTATCGTACGTGGATCAAGTCGCGATCAACGAAGTCGATTTCAGCTTCGACGTGTACCCGTACCTGCCCGGCTCGACCATGCTCAACTTCATGTTGCCCTATGAGGTGTGGGAAGACGGTCCGTTGGGTGTGCTGCCTAAACTCAACGATCCCGCGATCCGCCGCCGCTTCGCCCGCGTCCTCGACCGCTACGCCAACCCCCTCGACCGGATGACCATTGCTTGGCTTCCCGGGCGGGACAACGCCCACTTTATCGGCCGCACCTTAGACGAATACGTCCAATATGCCGGTGCCTCTCCAACCGACGCGCTCTGCGATCTGCTGATCGAGGAAAACTTGGCGGTACTCCTCGTCTTCCACCACGGCGACGACGCCTTGGTGCACCCCTTCCTGTCGCATGAAAAATACATGCTGGGCAGCGATGGGATTTACTTCCCCGACGGCGCAGTTCACCCGCGTTTATACGGATCGGCCGCACGCCTATTGGGACCTTGCGTACGCGACCACCAACTCTTCTCGCTCGAAGACGCCGTGTACAAGCTGAGCGCCCACCCGGCATCGCGATTTGGACTGACGCAACGAGGGCAAATTGTCGAGGGATTCTACGCGGATCTAGTCGTCTTTGATGCGGAGACTGTTGCGGACCGAGCCACGTACGCCGATCCTCACCAGTACTCGGTCGGCGTTGAACACGTCCTCGTCAACGGGGTTCCCATCGTCCGCAATGGATGCGCGGTCGAAGACTTCGGGCCGACTTGGCCGGGCCGCTACTTAAAGTTCAGGGCCTAATTAGTACTTACTCATCTGCCCGCCGTTCCAGCACTCGGCCGTCTCGCCCTTGGTGTTGAGTAGCGTGGCCGAGCGCTCGCCCAGCTTGACCCATACCGTCTGACCGACGTAGATCCAGCACCAAGAACAATGCTCTTTGGGGTCGAGCATCCAGACAGTCCTGTCCGGCAACCGCACCAACAAGCCCCCCTCGGCAAAGCGGCGCATCAGATGCGCCTCCACATAGCCACCCTCAGCCAAAAGCTGCGCGGCTTTGGGCGAGGGTTCCGGGGATGTAGCTGGCGCGGCGATCAGCGCACACCCCCCGATTAATACGGAGCAGACGACTGCTCCACGCACCTTACGCATTATAACATTCACCCGTCCTCTCCCGCCTCCACCTCGACCCAGAGTTCCTCTACTCCACGCAAGCTGATTTGCTCCCTGCGCTTCGGCTCGCCCACCAAGCGCAGCGACCGAAACCGCCGCAGTATGGTCTTGAACGCAATGCGGCCTTCCAACTCGGCCAACGACGCGCCCAAGCAGTAGTGAATGCCGCGCCCGAATGAGAGGTGGCTGGTGCCCTTGCGGCCAATGTCCAGCACATCCGGCTGCGCAAAAACTGCTGGGTCGCGGTTGGCCGCGCCGATCAAAGAAATGACCAGTTGTCCGGCGCGAATGTGCTTGCCGCCAATCTCCACATCTTGACTCACGACCCGCCCGTCGAGCTGGACTGGCGGGTCGTAGCGCAACAGTTCCCTGACGGCTGAATTCAGCAAGTCCGGGTTGTGCCGCAGGCGTTGCAGTTGATCTGGGTTCGACAGCAGCGCCAACATGCCGTTGCCGATCAGGTTCCGAGTCGTTTCGTTCCCGGCAACCAGCAACAGCATTAGCGTCTTGATAAGTTCGTCGTGCGTCAGCTTGCTGCCTTCCTCTTCGGCGGCTAGCAGGACGCTGATTAGATCGTCCCTCGGCTCCTGTCGCCGCACGGCGATGATGGCCTCAAAGTACTCGGTCAATTCTTCCGTAGCGCGTCCAACGCGCTCCATTGCGTCTTCAGGCAAAAACGGTTCAACGCTGAGCGCGAGGTCATTGGACCAATCCTTGAAGCGATCCATGTCTTTGGGCGGGACGCCCATCATGTCGGCGATGATCGTAATCGGCAACGGGTACGCCAAAGCGGCGATCAGATCGAAGCAGCGCTGGCCGGCGACCGCGTCGAGCAACTGTTTGGCGGTCTGTTCCACTCTAAAGCGCAGCTTTTCAATGGCGCGTGGCGCGAATGCCGGCGAGACGAGTGCCCGCAGGCGCGTGTGCTCGGGCGGATCTTGGTGCAACATGCTGATGAGGCCGGTCTGTTCGCGCACCTCGCTGGGGATGGCATTGGAGAATCGGGCGTGGTCCCGCAAAACCGCGTCGCAGTCTTTGTAGCGCGTCAGTGCCCACCCATCCAACAGCCGCATCCGATGCACGGGATCCTGCTGCCGCATCCGGGCGTACTTTGGATATGGGTCCGCTAGGATCTCGGCTGAGCCGGGATGGTAGGAAACCCCCGATTCGAGCCACTCCCGCGCTAGCAACGCCTTGATCGCAATCGGCTCTACGGCCTTGCGCGCGAGCTTGGCGAGACGCCCAATCGGACCGCTCATATAGTAATCCTACACGATTGAACGATTCGAGCGGCGGAGCGGCGTCCATCTACGTCCATCGGCGGATCATTCCCCTTGTACGAGTTCGTAGCGATAGCCATTGTGCGGCATCGCCAGCAGCTCATCGGCGGTCATCTATATCACCCCCTCAGCCCGCAACCCCTCCATCTCCCCTTCCGTCAGCCCCAAAACGCCGCTTAAAACCTCCTCGGTATGCTGACCCAACAAGGGTGCTGACCCGCGCAACTCGACCGGCGTCGCGGAAAACCGCAGCGGCGAGTTGGCCACCGTCTGTCGGCCCGCGACTGGATGCTCCAGTTCGACGATCATATTCCGCGCCGCCACCTGCTCGTCGCTAAAGACCTGTCCTACATTGCACAACGGCCCGCTCGGTACGCCGACCTCAGCTAGTATATCACACCATTCCTCAACGGTTTTCTCGGCCAGCACCCGCTCCAAAATCGGCTCCAATGCCGCGTGATTCTCAGTGCGAAGCGCGTTGCTGGCAAAGCGCGGATCGTCGGCCAACGCGCCAAGACCCAAGGCGTCACAGAGCTGCCGCCAGAGCCTATCGTTGCCCGCGGCAATGACGATGTAACCATCGCTGGCGGCAAAAAACTGAAAAGGCGTAATGGCCGGATGCCGCGACCCGAGCGGCTTGGGCACTTCGCCGGATACGGCGTAGCGGGCGAGGGCATTTTCCAGCAGCGCCACCTGACAGTCGAGCATGGAAATATCGACTTGCTGCCCCTCGCCGGTGCGCCGCGCCCGCTCCAAGGCCGCGAGGATGCCAATGGCCCCAAAGAGTGCCGCGCTCAAGTCGGCAATCGACGAGCCGACCCGCACCGGCGGACCGTCGGGCTGCCCAGTGATGCTAGCCAGTCCCCCCATCGCCTGAATGAGCACGTCGTACGCGGGCCGCTGCGCGTACGGGCCGGTCTGGCCAAAACCCGAAATCGACGCGTACACCAAGCTTGGATACAGCGCGTGTAGGGCCGCGTATCCCAATCCAAAGCGCTCCATGCTACCGGGACGAAAGTTCTCAATCAACACGTCGCACTCACCGGCCAAACGCCGCGCCAAGTCCTGGCCCTGAGCCTGCCGCAAGTCGATCGTCGCGCTCTTCT
This sequence comes from Candidatus Latescibacterota bacterium, assembly GCA_022825185.1. The sequence goes on from JAJDYK010000321.1 coordinate 13,369, forward strand.
TACCTCGGTTGACGCTGGCAAAGTACGCGCTCTCGCCGTTTTGAAACGGCCCAAATCCCCGCGCCTCGTCGCCCGTACCCGGTAGCTCGACCTTAATCACTTCTGCACCCAAGTCGGCCAACACCATGGACGCGTACGGCCCGGCCAACACCCGCGTCAAATCGAGCACCCGCACGCCATCCAATAAATGTTCCATCTCAATCTCCTTGGGGAGCGGCGAGCAAACCGGCTCCTTCGCCGGGCACGGCCACTGCTAGCTCTGGCTCATGGCCCAGCTCCGTTCGCAACATCTCGGCAAACGCATCGCGGCGTTCCCCATCGACGAACGCACGGTGGACCAGCCCTCCGATGTTGCCGCCCCAACCAGCGCCCAGCCGCTGCACGGCCCCTGCCGTTGGTCCCTCGGCGGTGAGAAACCGATTGACCACCCGCACAGTCCGATCATAGGCCGGCGTCATCCGCCCATAGCCCCCTGGCAAAAAGCGCAGTTGCGCTCGCTCTTCTCCGCGCTCTGCTCGCTCTGCAAGCTGCGCCAAGACCTCGTCTTCGACCTCTCGGTCCAGATCGCCGTGGTGCGAGATGCGGATCAGTTCCAAGGCCGTGGCCATATCGCCCGCATTGAGGTATGCGAGCATACCGGCCACCCGGTCCTGTTCGGCCAAGCCGTAAACACAGCGCCGGCGAATAAACAACGAAGTGTCCTCGGACAGAAGTTGGAACTTACCGGCAACCTCCCGCTGGCACATGGCGTCGAAATGCGCCCCGACGCCAGCCGCTTGCGCTTCGATGGCTAGCTGCGCCAGACTGGTCTTTTTCGGCAGCTGACCCAAGACCCGGTACAGCTCCGCAAGCGACAGCTCCAGCGACTCGGGCGCAATATCCCGCAGATAGCGGATGCGCTCGCGCACGGCGTGGCTTTTGCCCAACCGAGGCAAAATCAACTCGCGGGCGATAAACGCGCCGAGCGGATAGGCGATGACCGTCTCTTCCTTGACGGCCTCGTCGTATTCACGCACGATGCCGCTGTCGAGCACTATAGCCGCATACTCGTCGGGCAACGCAGCCTCGCCTTGTACGCGGGCCGGAAAGACGCCGACACCGACCAGCTTGCCCGCCCGGCCCAATATCATCCCTCCGTGGTCAGCCGTGCCGCCGCGCGTGCCACGCATCCACTCCGAGGTGCCCAACCCATCGACCAAGTCCGCTTCGGGCATATCGCGCCGCGGATCCAATCCGTGAACCCCCATCGTCGCCAGTGCCGTCGCCACCACCAACGCCGAGGACGAGCTCATACCCCCGCTGGGCGAGACACTGCTCCACACCAGCCCGTCGAAACCGCCCAAGTCCAAGCGACCGCGGAAATAACTCTCCAAGTACACGAGCTGCCCCTCCACCAGCACCGACCAATCGCGAGCCAAGGCACTACCCGTGCGCTCTAGGCGCTGGCGGCAAACTTGACCCGCGTAGTCCATTAGCGCCTGCCGCTCGGCCACGCGGGCCTTTGGCAGAATAGCCTCCAAGTCCAACTCAATGGGCTTGAAGCGATCTGCGGGTGCACCTCGGCTGCGCAGAAAACTGGCGAGCCGTACCCGCCGACTGGAGGCCGCCCGCGCCACCACCAATGTATCCGCGCCGCGCACGGCCAGCCGCACCGAGGGCATGCCTCCGTAGTCAATGTGCATGCCCATGACGTTCATCTGCCCAGGACAGCGCGCCACAACCACGCGGCCTTCGCTGCCGTAGCGAGCGACAAAGAGCCGCAGGGCCTCCAAGTAATTAGCCCGCCAAGCCGCCACCTGCTCCCGCCCGTAGATCCGCCCAAACTCGCCGTCGAAGCGGCCCTGCTCAATGGCGGCCTGCCACTGGACTATGCTAGCTGTATAAGGATTGTTAGAGCGCACCATCCACGCTCAGAGAAATGCGGCGCAAGGGGCGTATTTTGCGCTCGATCGTCGCGTAGTAATACTGCAGCGCGTTATCGACCCGCAGGTTGATCTGCAAAGGGCCTAGCTGGTGGCTCAACTGCACGTCGAGCAAGTAAATGGGAACATAGTCGCGCCCGCACTCGGCAAAGAGGCCGGATACCCGTTCAAAGCGACTGAGGTATTGGAAGTTTACCCGCCCACTCGTAGGCCCGCGCTTCCCTTGGAGGCCCAGATTGAGGACGTGGCGTGACCGGTAAGGCAGCGGTGCCTGATCGCCGTAGTCGCCGTGGCAATAAGGCGGCAGCACTTGGTCCGCATCGAGAAACTCCACGCCATCCACCAAGGTATAAGCCGCCCTAGCTCCTAGGCCTAGTGGCAAGGCAACTAGGAGCTCGCTTTCAAACCCGCCGACCCGCGCCTGCGCCAAGTTCAGGAAGCGGGCTATGGGCACAGTCCCTCCGGCATAGGGGTCTGGACGCGCCTCAATGAGTCCTCGGTATTCGTTCCAAAACAGCGCCATATCCAAGGCCAACCACTTCGCCAGCTCTTGCTTGATCCCTACCTCGCTAGACCAAGCCCGTTCGGGATCCAAGGCAGGGTTGGGGCAGACGCGGATACCAGAGACCTCGGCCTGGGAAAAGACTTCAACCACCGCAGGCACGCGAAAGCCCCGACCAAGCGAAGCCCGCAGCGCGGTCGTCTCCGACAGCCGATAGGAAAAGCCGGTCTGAGGACTAAATTCCCCAATGCTTTTGCTCTCGACAGACGGTACTCCGCACGGCCCTTCTGCCAACCCAGAGGCCTCGGAGAGCCGACTCCAGTCGTAGCGCAACCCGACCGTCCACTCGGCCAGCGGACTGATTTCGTACACGCCTTGGGCGTAGCCAGAGACGGTCATCAGAGAGCGCGTGCCAAGGAAATCGCTGGGCGAGCGCACCAGATCGGCGATTGAGGCCAGCCCCAGCGTCCAATTCCAACCGCCCAATCCCGTGTAGTCGAATTGACCTTCGCCCGAAATTTTGTGGCCAGCCGAAGCCAACCCCCCAGCCGCCGCGTTGTTGGTAAAATCCGTGCGGTAATATCCCAGCTTGAGCCGGTAGCCCAAATCGCTATGTACCAATCGGTAATACTCGGAGTTGAGGTGTAGTTTCCACGAGACAGTATGGGCTGGTGCGTCGTTTTCGGGCACGGCCAGCGGCTGACTGCGGTCGCGCCACTGGATGAAAACCCCGTGATCGTCCAGAGCCCAGTTGCCCATCACGCGCCAATAGCTTGTCGGCGAAAAGCGATGCACGGCCTTGGCGTAGAGGTGGTAGCGGCGGGCATCGCCGTTTTGATGATAGCCGGTGCCCCGGTTGTGCCCCCCGCTCAGCGCCAAGCCGGTCCGGCCCAAGACTCGATTGTGGCTTACGTCAAACCCGACAAAGTGCATCGGGGACTCGCGCCAACGCCACTGGCTATGCGCTGGCTGACTATACAGCCCGCTGAGCAGCCGAAAGCGGGTGCCCGGATCGCGCGCCGGATCGCGGGTAAGCACGTTGATCACCCCGCCCAAAGCACCCGTGCCGTATAGGGCCGAGCCAGCCCCTTTGACTACCTCCACGCGCTCGACTTGCTGCAAGGGCACGGCATCCCACTTGATGTCGCCCACATCCGACGACAGCATTGGAAATCCATCCACCAACATCAGCAGCCGACTGCCTGTGCCGCGACTGTAGCCGCTCGACCCGCGGACGACGGGCTGGTTACCTACTTGGCTGATGCCCGAGACATAGCGCAGGGGGCCGGTCAGCGAGAAGGCGTTGTGATCGGCGATGCGCTCGGCATCGGCTACTGAGATGCTAATGGGAGCTTGGGCAAAAGTCTGGGAACGGCGGGCAGCAGAGACAACTAGTTCGGGAACTTCGACAGCCGTAGGTTCGAGGGCGACGACGCGCTCCTCCTCCCCGGGCGCAACGCCGCGTAGCGTGTGCGAGCGATAGCCAATATGCGAACAAAGCAGGTCGTATTGGCCGTCAGGCAAGCCCCCGACCCGGCAGTAGCCCTCTTCGTCGGCGTACCCTCCGAATTCCGTCCCCAGTACCGCCAACGTCGCGCCGGGCAGCGGGGTTTGATCGCTGGCGTCGAAGACGCGGACGACGATATCAGCGGCCGAGCTCGGCCAGCAATTCAGCAGGCAAAGCGCGCTCGCATAGAGCAGTGCTAAGCTCGGTCTCATGGTCCAATACAGCGAAGTTGACCTCGATATTTATGTCAGAGACAACCTCCCCGGGGCCGACCTCCACTGGCGAGGGGCGGTCGGCATCGGGTAGGTGATAGCAACCCAAAAGCGAGGTAAGATCCCAGAACTGATCCTCTTGGCGCCAAGCCACGACGATCCACTGATATACGCCTTCTCCATCTAAGGGGACGAAATAGTCATAGGACTCGACCCTGAGCGCGACCTCAGTGTCCCAGCCGTTAATTCTAAAAAAATCGGCAAACGAAGCAGGTGGCTCGCGATAGACGGCCACGGCCACCTGCCCCACGTTCGCGGGCCACTCGCCGACAAAGTGCAGCCGACCAGCGATCCCGGTCTGGCCGGTGGCCTCGGCATCGAGACCGCGGTCGCAGCCCCAGCAAAAGACTAGGGCCGCGACCAAACACCAAAACGGCACGACCTGCTAGCCAGCAGCAGCGGCAGCCTCGGCAGCAGCAGCGGCAGCAGCCGAAACTTCGGCGACGTCAAATTCTACGCCGTTGATGGTTATCGTCCCGGTAGCAGAAAGGCCGTCAGTCCCGACCGAAAGCTGCATATCGAGTATCAACTCGGCCTCATGCGATCCAGAAAGGGTAACCTCTCCGCTCAGCGGAATGGGCGTCTGATCCAAGCCGACACTCAAGGCACCGTTGGCTACCAACTCGCCATCGGGTGAGTACTCATTCAACGTCCAATCACTGCCTGATATCTCCACCGAGCCGCCACCTTCCCCCGGCACCGACGTCGTACCGGGAACCAGCGCGGCGAAGAAGATATTCGTAAAAGCGGTGACCACCGTGCCGTACAAGCCGACGATTTCAGGCGTTATCTCAGCCGCCGCCGGCTCGGGCTCCACGGGCGCGGGTTCGTCGTCGCCACCACAGGCGACCAGCACCAGAGCACCGCACAGGACCAAGGCCGTGGTTTTATCCAGCCATTTGCGCATGATATTACCCTCCTCAAAGGATTAAGTGCGCCAAGCAATCCCAACGCACAGAATTGTAAATGAGCACTCGCTCAAGAAGCGGTTTCGCTCCCCCGAACGTAGCGCACTAGGGCCTTTTCGTCCAGCACGCAGCCCAAGCCCGGCTGCATGGGCGTGGGCACGTATCCATCGACAAAAGGAATCGGCTCGACAATCAGATCATTTTCGCGCGTCCAGCTCCCCACAAAATCCGAAGCCATCGTGCAGTTGGGCGCGGCCGCGGCCGCGTGGACGTATGATGTATCGACAATGCCCAAGTCATTGCCCGACCCGTGCCAGCAGCGCAGGCCCGCCGCGGCCGCTACGGCCGCGTTCTTCTGAAAGCCCACGAGGCTGCCGCCCAAGTTCAGACAATCGACGACCTCGGCCTTGATGGCGCGGATAATCTGCGGCCCACTCCCCACGTGCATGGCCACCGGCAGATTGATGGCCTCGTGGATCTGGATATAACCTTCCAAGTCCGACTTGGGGATGGGATCCTCAAAGACCTCGACATTGCCCACGGCCTCTAACTGCTGCGCCAGTTCGATGGTCTGCTCGGCCGTGTGGAAGCGCTCATTGGGATCGACCGTCACCTTGAAATCCACGCCGCCGACCTCGCGCATGGCCTGGAGCCTCTCGACCATCGGCTCCTCGATCTTGCACTTAATCTTGACGCCTTTGAACCCGTGCTCAAGCGCCCGCTCGACCGCCCGCTTACCATCTTTAACCGTCAGATGCCCCATCCAATAGTCAGCCCGCACTCGGTCGCGCACCGCGCCGCCCAACAGCGCGTGTACCGGCACCTGACGAGCCTTGCCCACCAAGTCAAAGACCGCCATTTCAAAGGCGTCGTACGCCGGCCCGGTCCCCACCGTCGGCAGTTCCTCTGTACCGTCGTGCCGATCAGCGAAAATATCCTGCAAAGTCAGTTGCTCGGGGTCTTTGCCCAAAAGCCGAGTCGCCCCTTCCTGGACCTGTTCGAGCGGCACACCGCGGCCAGTCTCGCCCAAGCCCACCAACTCGGTATCCGTATTCAGGCGCACAATGTGCTTGGGCACTTGGTCCCACCCGGTCTCGGGCACGCATTCCGGGCTATGCACTCGCCCGGGGATCGTCGGCACCACTACGGTCCAAATATCAACAGACGTTATTTTCATAGCTCCCTCCTCAAGGAGTAAAGTTAGCCTCGGCATCCACAGAAAGCGCGAACTCGGCCAGTAGCTTGGCCGTGTGGTCCAAGTCGGCCAAGGACGCGATCTCGACTGGCGTGTGCATGTAGCGCTGCGGCACGCTGACTAGGCCAGTGGCCACCCCGGCCCGACTGAGCTGGATGGCGTTGGCGTCCGTGCCCGTCCCCCCTGGCTCAGCTTGGATTTGATAGGGAATTTTCTTCTTTTTGGCCACTTTTACCAACCGCTCGTACACGACCGGGTTGGCGTTGGCCCCGCGCAAAATAACCGGCCCCCCACCTAACTTGCACTCGCCGACTTGGCGCTTATCAACATCTGGATGGTCCGTTGCCCACGTCACATCCACGGCAATACCCACCAGCGGATCTACCCCATAAGCACTAGTCTTAGCTCCCCGCAGCCCCACTTCCTCCTGCACAGTGGCCACCGCATACACCGCGGCGCGGCACTTGCGCTTGGCGCGGCTGACTCGCCGCAGCGCCTCGGCCACCACCCAAGCACCGGCCTTATTGTCAATCCCCCGCGACACCACCAGCCCATTGCGCAGTTCCTCAAAGTTGGCGTCGTAGGTCCCTGGATCGCCGATGGCCACCAGTTGCTTCGCTTCATCCGCGTCGGCAGCGCCGATGTCGATCCACAAGTCCTGTTTGTCCGGTACTTTGCTGCGATCCGCTGCCTTCATCAGGTGGATAGGCTTTTTGCCCAACACGCCCAAAACCGGCCCTTGCGCCGTGTGGATGCGCACTTTGCGGCCCGGCACGATCTGCAAGTCAAAGCCGCCGATGGTGTCAAAGTACAGATACCCTTTGTCGTCGATGTAAACGATCTGGAAACCCAACTCGTCGGCGTGCCCGGCGAACATGATCTTGGGGCTACCAGCTTCGTTGTGGACGCCAATGGTATTGCCATGCACATCGACTTCGACGCGGTCGGCGTACTTTTCTACCGCGTCCTTCCACACCGCCCGCACCGGCCCTTCGTAACCCGAAGGACTAGGGGCACTGAGCAGATCGACGAGAAACCGCTTAGATGCTGAACGCATATATCTCCTTCTAGTCTGATTTCGCTGGTTTGCAGCAGGCACCAATGGCGCAGACCACTGTGTTGACGACGAGACCAATCACCCCGGCGTGAAATCCCCAGATCATCGGCTTGCCCCCAAAGGTCAACCCCAGCGCCACCGCCAACCCGCACACCATGCCGGTCAGCGCCGTCCGCGCCGACAGCCGCTTCCAGTACAGTCCGAGAAAAAAGCACGGCACAACTTGGATCAAAATCTCGAATTTTAACTCTAGCAACCGCACCAAGGTCGCATCGGTGCCAATTGCCACCGCGACCAGCACGGCGACGATGACCCACGAGCAAATCTTGCCCACCTTCGTCAGCTCAGCCTCAGTAGCCTGCGGCCGGAAATACGGCAGGTAAATGTCCTTAGTAAACATCGACGAGATCGACAACAGCGCCGAATCTGCCGTGGACATCAGCGCCGCCAGCACTGCGGCAAAAATCGCCACCACCAGCCAGTAGCCCAGCGCGGACTCGCCCATCACCAGCGCACAGAGCCGGGCCAGCACCTGTTCGCTTTCAGCTTTGGTCAGATCGGGCAACACCACCGCAGCCGTCAGGCCGCATATCAAGGCTACCAACGTAGTAGTAAGCGGCATAAAAGCCATCAGGGTCAGCGAACGCTTGAGCACTGCGACCGAGCGGCTGGCGTACAGCCGTTGGATCGCCTGCGGGTAGATAGCCGCCCCGCAGCCCAACAACAGCGCGTAGCTAATCCACTTGTTGGCCCCCTCCAGACTCGGCGCTTGCACCTTGGGCGGATCCATTTCGCTCAGTTGGGCCACCACCTGCCCCAAGCCACCACCTAGATTCTGCGGGATGATAAAGACCAAGATGCCGAAGCCCAACAGCAGCACACCCCCCTGCATAACATCCGTCCACGCCACCGAGCGCATCCCCCCCAAGGTCTCATAGATGACCATAATTATCGCCAAGCCGATAATACCGTAGCTGCCGGGAATCGCGCCGTCAGTGATCCCCTCGACGGCCGCGCCCATCGCCTTGAGTTGGGCTAACGCGTAGTTGCCCAGTGCGTAGATCATCAAGATCGTGCTCAAAAGCGTCAGCACCGACGAGCGGAAGCGATGCGTAATGTAGTCGCCAGGGGTGATAAATCCCTCTTTGCGCGCCAGCGCGACCAAGCGCGGGGCAAAGAGCATGTAGCCGACGATGATCGAGAACATAAAGAGCACCGACGCCGTCCACTCAAAGCCAATGCGATAGGTCTTGCCCGTGTAGCCAAAGAGCGTGTTGCCGCTGTACTGGGTCGCATAGAGCGTCAAAAAAAGCACCAGCAGACCCATCGAGCGCCCCGCCAGATAGAAGTCGGCCATGCTGTTGGAGCGGCGGCGCGTGCGCGCAATCCACCCCACGCCGATCATTGAGACTAGGTACAATCCTACCGCAATGAGCGCACCCGGACCAAACACCATGCCGCCCATCACGCTTCCTCCTCGGCATCAATCCAGTAGCGACGGATCACAAAGGCCGTCCAAGCGGCCAACAGCAGCACCGCCCCCAGCGACACCGCCACCCACAGCGGGAAGCCCAACACCAGCGGCCCCCGATACCCTTCGGGCCAGTACCAGGGAACGGCCACTGCATAGAGCAGCAAATAGACGATCCAGACGTAGCCGACCTTGCGCGGCTCAGAGACGAGTTGTTCTTGAGAATCATTCATAGAGATCAAATCAAAGCGCAGACACCGGAGTTGACAAGGCCGCCGCCGCTATTGGAGCGAGGCGACCGTTGCACCGGAAGTGGTCCTAAATCCTGTCGAAAGGCACTGTGCTCGCCCCCTGCGGCCGGGGTCCGGTAGGACGGATAGGCATGTTTTCGGGGGCCTGGTACTGCACGTCCAAATGCGGCGTCTCCAGCCGTATATGGCCCTGGTGACGCGAATCCATCAGGGCGTCCAGACCGCCGCTTACCAGCAGGGTGCGCTCCACCGGGTACTGCGGCTGGCCCGTGAGAAACATCTCCTGGATATTGAGGCCCAAGTAGCTGAAGTGAGGATAGGGCGGCCCGTGCAAGCGCAGGCCCGTGGCCTGTACCTCGCCGTTGACGCGGGCCGCGTACGACCATTCCTCGACGTACCCATTCAACTGCAGCAGGGCGGCCTTGAAACCATCCCTGTATTCTAGCAGAAAGGCCGCTGGATTTTCGCAGGCCTCCTCCATGGGTTCGGCCGAGGTTTTGCCCACGGCCGCAGCCGCAGCCGCCAACTCGCGCGACCACAGGCCGTCGGCACCGGCCTGCCACACAGCCTCACCCTCCAGACACTGCACGGCCGCCAGACCTGTCTCACCGCCCCGACGCCGCTCGATCATGGCCTGCAGGCCCTCAAAGCCGTGATAGCCGTAGGACTCAATGCCGCCAAAGCTGAGCATGAGGGCGTCTTCGATGGGGGCATCCCGCTCGTGTTCGAGCCAAGGGTCGCGCCAGCCCAAGGGCACTGAAGAGCCGGCCATAAAGGGGACGTTCAGTTCCACGGCCCGGTCGTACATCCACTTGGCGTCGCACCAGTTGTAGGACAGATGCTTGTCGCTGAACACCGGCACCGAGCGGCCAGAGGTGGCCATAACGCCGCTTATCTGTTCAAAGAAAAAGCGCCTGGGATACAGGTGCTGGCCCTTCTCGTTGAAGGCGTAGCTGCCGTGTTCGCCAATGGAGATTACGCCATCGACGGCCAATTTGTTGCCACCCAGACACAGGGCCGCGGGGATACTCTGGTACACGGGTATATCATATTCTTTGGATACTTGTAGGCCGATATCATTGTCGGGTATCTGATCCAGGTACATGGAGGCGATATCTACCTGCGGCTCCTGCATGCCCTCGTCCGTGGGAAAACCCTTGATGAACTTGCCGACAATGACATCGGCGTGCGCCGGGACGCGGTATTCGGTGATAATAGCGGCGATCTTTTTGCGCTGGGCCATGATTGCCTCTCTATTGTTGGATTTGGTTGGATCAAGATAATATCCCGGCGACAGTCCGCAATCGCATTGGGAACTCTGGCCGCATTTTTGAAAAACCGGCCGCATTTACTTCGTTGGGCTATTTGGTCTATATATAATGTCAAAATCACATAAAATTCAGTCTCAGGAGGTTTTTCAATGACCAGTTCACACCCCATCAAATGGGGCATCCTCAGCACCGCCAGAATCGGCGTCACTGCCTTCATCCCCTCGGCCCGCGCCACACCCGATGCCCAAGTCCACGCCGTGGCCAGCCGCAGCCAAGCCACCGCCGATGCCTTTGCCCGCGACCACGATATTCCCGTGGCGCTGGGCAGTTACCAAGCCCTGCTCGACCACCCGGACATCGACGCGATCTATATCTCGCTGCCTAACTCGCTGCACGCCGAATGGACCATCAAAGCCGCCGAGGCGGGCAAACACATCTTTTGCGAAAAACCCCTAGCCGTCACCGCAGCCGAAGGCCGACAAATGGTCGAGGCTTGCCGCAAGGCCGACGTGCTGCTCTTTGAGGCATTTGTCTTCATGCACCATCCCCAAAGCCGCCGCCTCAAGGAAATCATCGCATCGGGCGAGATCGGCACGCTGCGCCACATTAACGCCGGCATGACCTACGTCATCGACGATCCCAGCAACATCCGCCTGATTAAAGCGCTGGGCGGCGGCAGCATTTACGACGGCGGCGTGTATCCCATCACCTTTTCTCGCTTTATCGCTGGCAACGATCCAATTAGCGTCCAAGCGCACATGCGGTTTGACGCACAAGCCGGAGTAGATGTGGCCACCTCGCTCATCCTCGAATACCCCGACGGCCTCACCGCAACCTTGTACTGTAGTTTCGAGGGACGCGGCGGGCCTCATGCCCTTATCACTGGCGACCAAGGCCGACTGGTTGTGCCCTCTCCATACCATCCCGGTGAGGAGAGTAGTTTTGACGTGGTCATCGGCTCCGATGAGAGCCGCAGCGAGACCTTCCAGACCGGCACGCCGCCTTTCCAGCCAGCCATTGACTTTTTCCAGCAATGTATGCGCGGAGAAAAAAAACCCGCCTATATGGCCGACCATGCCGACGGCACGCTCAGGGTGGTCGAGGCGGCTTTTGAATCGGCTCGCAGCGGGCGGCGGGTGGAGTTGTAGGAAGGATTTTAGAGCGACCGGTATAATCTTGCTGTATTACACATAATTGTACATATTCAAAAAATTAGCCAGATTTGCCGAATTTTTGTGAAAGGCTGATCAACTCCCCGTCTAAAATAAAGCCATGAGCTGTATCTCTAAAGAAGTAGCAAAAATACACCTCCACCTCGACAAAGCCAATCAAAGCGACCTAGAGACCAGAGGATATATTTTCGAGGGATATCTGGTCGTGGCAGACCGCCTACTCCTTGGAAAAGAAGCAGCCGATTTTTTCGGGCAGAGACTGAGGGGAAATGATATAGACCAAGTCTTGGAGGAATTGAATGGTTCATATTTCTACATCGCAAAAAATAACGGTCTGATTTCCTTTGGAGTAGATCATTTTGGGGGAGGTTCCCTTTTCTACCAGTTGGAGCCCAATTTCAATATTTACGACGACCCTTGCGGACGTGTTCCCAGCCCATCTTACTCGGATGAGGCCTTTTGTTGCCTGCTTACTTCCGGATATACAACAGGCGATGAAACTGTATATACCCATGTCCGAGAATGTGCTTCAGGTGTTCTGTACCAATACGATCTGACCACGAAATCTCTACGCACCAAGACTTGGTTTAAATACAACCCACGTTCCCTTGACGAGGCTGATCCGGCGGTATTAGAAGCTGCTTTTTTGAAATTCTTGCCTCAACTTTCCCACCCCGACGCTTTCTATTTTCTGCCCCTCAGCGGTGGATTGGATTCGCGCACGATACTGGCTGTAGCCTTGAAGAAGAAATTGCCCATCAGGGCTTTTACCTACGGACTTCGGACGGAAAGGGACTTCCTCATCGCCAAGAGGGTTTGCTCCGAGCTGGATATTCAACACGGCACATACCCTATTACCTGGTCGGCGAGAGATCGCTATTTTGATGATGCGGGTTTCAAGGAGATGGTACGATCCACATACAAGGGGAGGAGTTTGCCTGAAGAATTTGATTGGTTGGCAATGAAACACGTTACGCGGGGAAATTTTGTCGTCTGCCCAGGCCATACAGGGGATTGGCTTACCGGAGGCCATATGGACCGAAGGCTTCTCAAGATCAAATCAGTGGAACAGTTGGTACACTACATTTTTGTAAAGCACTTCAGTTTGACTGCGACCTCGAATAGAAATTTTCAAAAGCTCATAAAAAATAAAATACAACAGAGTTTGGAAGAAATTTTGACCGACAATGAAGGAGATCTGGTAGCTTGTGCCGAAAGATGGAACCTAGAACACAGACAAAAAAAATACATCGTCAACTCGGTATCTAAATACAACTACATGGGTTTTCACACCTATCTTCCCTTTTATGAAAAAGGTGTTATGGAATGCTTTATGAACCTGAAGATGGAGTATAAAATTCATCAGTACGGGTATGCCAATGTCCTTAAGAACAGGTTGTTTGTGGGAGATTTGGAAAAATTGAAAACCATTGAAAACACTAGGATCAGTCTGCAAAATGAGCTAGTCAATCACCTTGGACATGAATCACTGGTAGAAATGATGCATCAACTCGTCCAAGCATTCGACTACAAAAAATATCGCAAGAGGATATTCAAAAGCAGCCTGAAAGGCTACGAAAATCCAGCGGCAATCCTGAGTTCCAACAGCACAAGCGATTTTTTGCAACAAAAAGTGAAGGAGGCCTTCCCCTTATTAAATAGGTGTCCGAGCCAACTCCGCGATTGTAGATGTTATGAAGCCTCCCGGCACGTGGAATGGGTGCTGGAGCAACGGGTCGCACAAATGAACGTCGTTGGCTTGTACATCTGTGCTTTTATGCCCTACATTATAGAAGCCGAAGCCAAATAGAATCACCTCCAGCAAAGTATTTTAGTGGAAGATAAACCGATAATAGATGCAGCGTCACCAGGCCTTACTCGCCGAATTGGTTGGGTAACACTTGGACGCCTCGCGGGTATTTCTGTTCTCCTGCTGGTCAATGTCATTTTGGCCCGTAATCTACCTTCTGCTGATTATGGATATTACCAGCAAATTTGGGTTCTTTTAAATGTAGCTATTCCACTCTTTTTATTTGGGCTACCTGTAAGCATAAATTTTTTCATACCTCCACTCTCTGGGCAGGAACGCAACAATCTCATGTTGCAGCATGTCCTCCTGAACCTGTGTATGGCCTTCCTATTTTTAGGATGTGTCGGAGGGCTTGGGGCCGCTTATCGATCCACTTTGTTCGGAATTGGCCCGGATATAGTTCCCCTGCTTCCAATTGCAGCTATTGGTTTTGGGATGATTGTTTGTGGTTTTTGGGAAGCCTTTCTAATTGTCTATAACAAGCCCAAATGGCTGGCAATTTCTCTAATTTTTTTCTCATTGATTCATCTGTCCGCGGTCTTGTTGGGATACTTTATCGGAAAGTCCCTAGAGTGGATTTTTATAGGCTTAAGCCTCTCCGTAATGTTTCGTTTTATCGTTGTTTTCTTCACATTGTGGAGGATGCTTCAGCCCTGCTCGTTTCGCTTTCGCCGGGATTGGCTGCACAAACAACTTCGCTATATTTGGCCTGTTGGCCTGAGAGAAGGTGTTGGAGTACTGACCAAATTCTCCGACAAATTGCTCTTTATACTCTCTGCTTCCTATTTTCCCTATTTTAACGCCAGTACTTTTGCATATTACTACAATGGAGCTTGGGAGTTACCTGTTGTTGGAATTCTAGTTGATTCTATGTTCCTGGTTTTACAACCCGAGCTTAGAGGTGCCTATCATAGGAAAGATACCCGCCATATTGTAAGCCTTATGCATTTTGCTGCTAGAAGGATCGCTTTTTTTCTTTTTCCACTTGCGGCATTTTCATTTGTAGTAGGTCCTGATCTAATGAGTTTCTTGTTTGGCGCATCCTACCGTGTCAGTGGAGATTATTTTCGCGTATTTACCCTGATATTACTATGTCGTGTATCAACTGCCAGCCTAGTATTGTTGGCGGCAGACAGAGCCGGCAGCGTGCTTTTCGGAACGGTTCTGGACCTTTTTATAGCGATGGTTGTAGGGTTTGCCCTGATTCCTTTGGTAGGCCCCTTTGGACCCGCCATAGGTTTGGTTTGCAGCACGTATTGTCAGGTTGGCTACTATATGTGGAAAGCCTCGAGGGTCCTCGGGACCCCCTTGAGGGACATCCTGCCTTGGAGCACACTGGGCAAACTTGTCCTATTCAATGGTGGGATTGGCGTATGCTCATCGTTTTTTCTGATCTTTGATTCTGCTGTTTCAAACATAATCATTTCGGGTGCGGTTTTTGGAGTTTTATTCCTAGTTGGAGGGATGGGACTGGGCTGGTTTGAACCGGAGGAACGCGATCTACTAAGAACGGCGAGAGAGATGGCAAAAACCTCGCTTACTTCTTTGGTAAAGAAGGAAAGAAGGTAAAGGAAGATTTTAGCCAACGGGATTCGCGGACCCGAGGTAATAGCCTTCACTGTGCCGCGAAGTGTCCTATTTCCGCAAAAGGAACGTCTCTCCCCTCATCCCAAAACATACACTGGACTCGACCACGCCATCTGCCCGTCGCACTGAATGGCCTTGACGAAATAAGCGACCTGCCCCTCCCCCGGCGGCTGATCCACAGTCTCCAGCGTCAATTCCAGCGCTTCCACCCACTCGGGATAGCGCTGCACCACCAACTGCATGTCCAAGCCGCCGTAGTCGAAACGCAGCGGCTCGTGGCCCAACCCCGCTAGATCAATCTCCGTCGTCCCCGCTGCCGACTCGAACACCAAGCTGCCCACCCGCCCATCGTCCAACACCAACTCAATCCCGTCGCAATCCCCCGTGGTCTGCGATTGAAAAGCCACGGCCTGCGGCTCAGTCGCGGTAATCCCATCGGCCGCGGAGTCAAAGCTGACCGTAGTCGCCTCCAAGATAGTCGCCTGAGTGGTGCGGATAACCCCGGACCAATCCACCCGCCGCCCACGCCCGCGCATCCGCGAACCAGACCACATCAGCCGCACCCTGTTGGAATCCCCCAAATCCCGGAATTCAGGCGGCTGCACCTCGGCGAGCAATTCCCGACCGCGATACACTTGCAGCGCCTCCAGCGGTGCCGCCCCTACAACCCGAGCGCGGATATCCACCGAGTCCACATCTTGCACCACCGCCCCCATGAGCGCACCCGCTATCTGTACATCTAGAAGAATGCGCGCGCCGGTCGTGCCGTAACAGCGCCGACTGCACAGAGCCTCCCACACGCCCGTGCGCGATAACTCACCAGCCAACACGCAAGTCAAACCACCGGCAATACCAAACTCACCGGCTCCCGGCCCCTCAGCCCCGGGCCTCCCCTTGTGGCCGTCGCTATTGCACATGACTCCGACCACATGGCCGCAGTCCAGCGCGTCGAACAGCATCCACTCGAACACGCCCCAGCTTGAGACGACCTCCACCAGATTGTGCGCATCGGGGTCGAAATACGCCTTGACGTCGGCCCAGCGCCCGCCCACGTGCGAGCCGATAATCACTTGGTCGCGCGGCACCAAGCGAGCGAGCCGGGCGAAAAACACATCGGCCGGATGCGCGGGCGACACCTCATCCTCGGGCACGTGCGGGATCTGCCAGTGGCTGTTGCGCACAATCGGCAATCCCTCGGCAAAGTAAAAGACATTGCGATCCCCACCGGCCGGAGAATTGGCCGACCACTCGTAGCCGGGAAAGACCACGAACTCGCCATCCCGGTGAAAAGCCCGCACCGTCTCGTTGAGCCGCTGCCAGTCCTCGTCGTCAACCTGGAAATCATTGCCCTGATGCGAGGCAAAATCCACCTGCGCCCAGTCGCGGGCAAAAGTGAAATACTCCTCTTCCGTGCCTATGCCGACGGTAGCGTCGGACTGGGCGTGCAAATCCCCCCAGTAGCGGTGCCACTGAGGCGCTGTCGCAGAAACGGCGATTGGATTGCTGTAACAGCGCAAGCCGTCTGCCACCGCAATCAACTGTCCACTACCCGGAGCGCAAAAAGACACCTTGCGTCCCTCGACCACGACCTCCCCTTCCCCTTCCCAATCCAATTCAACTGGCCCTGTCACCGCCGTCGGATTGCCCCACATATCCTGTCCTTTGACGAAAACCTCGACCGCCTCGCCCACCACCGCCTGACTCGGCGCTATGCACACCAATTCCACGGCCTTGCCAGCGACAATGGGAAATTTGGGCGAATCCACCACGGCCCGAGCCACCGCAGCATTGGTCGGATCGACGAAAACGCGGAATTCGTGGGCTGATTCAATAAAGGTCTGCACCCGAATCCCCGGCGAACCGCCGCCGCGCTCGCCCAAGACCACGGTCACGGTATCGCCAGGCGCGAGGGAACCGTCGTACACATCAATCACCACGCACCAGATCATCCACGGCCGCTCGTGCCCCTTGGGGGCAAAGCGTGGTGCTAGCTTGGCCGTCCCGTTAGTCTGCACCGTGCAATAAGCTGGCGCGGTCGGATCGCTAAACTGGGCTGGCTGCATATCGCAGGCGAGGCGCTGGGCGATCTTAATGGTGCCGCCCTCGTCAATGCCATAGCTACCCACTGTCAAGGTCAAAGTCCATTGCTGGTAGCTGCCGGCCACCACCGGCGCGCAGGGCTCCAGCGTCACCGCCCCCAGCCGTTCCCGCCATTGCTGTTTCATCTTCTAAACTCCTGTGTTCCTCGCGTAGTTAAACCCCGCACGGCCCCACCCCACTTTTCTCCACAATCTCTTTTTTCGCTAACTTAACCAGCATTATAGAAAAATCTGCGCGGAATTGAAATCCGCCCCTTCAGAAAGGACTATCAGCGTGAAAGTCGTACTGACATATGATATGGGAGAATCCTTCGTCGAGGAATTGCAAACGACGTTCCCCGAGCTGGACTTTTACCCAGCGTATAGCGAAGCAGAGCAGGTGCGGGAGGTCGTGGATGCGGAGGTTGCGTTTGGGTTGATGAGGCGGCCCGTATTTTTGGCGGCGAAAAAACTCAAGTGGTTGCACTATGTGGGCATCGGCTTCGACTCGGTCGTGCGCAATATACCGGAGTTCCGCACGGGCGACGTAGTGATGACCAACGCTCGCCAGACGCACGTCGTGCCCATGGCCGACCACGTCTTCGCCGCCATCCTCTCACACGCCCACCGAATCCCCGAACTGCTCGAAGATCAGCGCAACCACCAGTGGAATACCGCACGCTATGTGCAGCGCATTATCGAATTGGCCGGGACCAAGATGGGAGTGCTGGCCATGGGAGATATTGGCCGGGCCGTGGCCACTCGGGCCGCAGCCTTTGGGATCGAGGTGTACGCGGTAGATATCCTACCGATGGAGCCGCCGCCGGGAGTGTGTGCGGTGTGGCCGGTCGAGCGGCTGGACGAGATGCTGGCGATGGTAGATTGGCTCGTGATCACGGCCCCGCGTACCAAAGAGACGACCGGAATGATCAACCGGCAACGGCTGGCCCTGCTCAAAGAAGGAGCGTTTGTCGTGGTCGTCTCGCGCGGGGGAATCGTCGATGAAGAAGCGCTAGCCGAGGGCTTACACACAGGCCGGATCGGCGGGGCTGCACTCGACGCGACAGAGATCGAGCCGCTGCCGCCCGACAGCCCGCTGTGGGACGCACCCAACATGCTAATCTCGCCGCACACCTCGGCCGAGTCCGTGCAACTAATCGAGCGCCGCAAGGCGGTCTTCGTGGAAAATCTGCGCCGTTATCTGGCGGGCGAATCACTATTGAACGTGTGCGATTTAGAGAAGGGATACTAAATGACGGCAAAACCCCACCTGCCCCCGTCCCCCATTGACGAAGGCAAAGTCACCGTAACTGCAATCGAATCCGTGCAGCCGCTCGACCTGTTCCCCGACCTGCTGCTGGTGCGCATTCACACCGACGCCGGACTCATCGGCCACGGCGAAACGTACTACTGCGCCGAGGCCGTACAAGCCATGCTGCACGACTGGATGGCGCGCCGGCTGCTCGGCGAAGACGCGCTGGCCATCGAATCGCACTGGCGCTTCCTCTACGAGCGCGCCGCGAATTTCGGCGTCCGCGGCACGGAGATCCGCGCCCTGTCGGCACTGGACGTGGCGCTGTGGGACATTCTCGGCCAAGTCTGCAACCAGCCGGTCTATCGCCTGCTCGGCGGGCCAGTGCGCGACAAAATTCTGGTGTACAATAGCTGCGGCAATCCGCAATACGGGCCGAGCACCACCGGGCGCAAGGGATGGCCGGGCTTTGGTGCCATCGGCGAGCCAGGGCCGCTGGGCGATTCGTGGAAGCTGTTCCACGAGCCTGTGGCGCTGGCCGAGGAACTGGTCGAACTGGGCTACAGCGGGTTAAAAGTCTGGCCCTTTGACCAAGCGGCCATCCAGTACGGCCCGGCGCGCATCCCCCACCGCGCAATCGAGGAAGGCGTGCAGCCCTTGCGCGAAATCCGCGACAAGGTGGGCATGGACCTCGACATCTTCGTCGATGGCCACGCGCATTTCCAGCTACCAGCGGCCCTGCGCATTGCCGAGGCCCTGCGCGAAGTGCAGCCGCTGTGGCTGGAGGACGTGATCAAGATGGACAACCTCGACACGGTCGCCGACTTCCGCCGCCAGAGCCGGATGCCCATTTCCGTGAGCGAGATGCTGTTGAGCCGCGCCGATTACAACTCCGTGCTGATGCACCAAGCCGCTGACTACGTGATGATCGACCCAACCTGGGTCGGCGGTATCTCCGAAACCGCGCGAATCGCCCATCTGGCGCAGACCTACAATGTGCCGGTCAGCATGCACGACTGCACCGGCCCGCTGACGCTCTTCGCCGGCTTACACGTGGGAGCGGCGATAGCCAATTGCTGTTATCAGGAGACCGTGCGGGCGCAGATCCAGACGGTGTATCGAGAACTAATCGATGTCGAGGTGGAGATTAGCGGCGGATATGTGAATCTACCCCAAGGCAGCGGTCTGGGCGTCAGGCTAAATCCCGATTTGTTCAAGCCAGAACGTCCCGGCTATCGTATTTCACAACTTTGACGGAGAAATTTTCAATGGAAAAGGTCAGATATTCCGATTTGTTGCCGTGGGAGTTTCGCCAGCGGCTGGCGGCTAAGCCAGTTGCCTATCTGCCACTGGGCACGCTCGAATGGCACGGCGAGCACTTGCCCTTGGGCAGCGACGCCATCCAGAGCGAAGAGCTGATGATCGAGTGCGCCAAGCGCTTTGGCGGGATCGTCATGCCGCCGATTCACCTCGGGCCGGATCGGGCGTGGGATCGCGGCAGCGGCAAAGTGCTCCACGGCATGGACTGCGCCGACAGCACCGAGCCGCACCGGCAACTAGACGGTAGCTGCTACTGGGTGTCGGACGGGTTTTTCGGAATGCTAGTCGATGCGATTTTAGCGCAGATCAAGCGCGCGGGTTTCAAGTTCGTGTTCGCCGACGGACACGGACCGAGCCGCAGGGCTTGGCGCGAAGCTATGGCCGAGCGGGAGCAGCGCTTCGGCCTCAAGCTGGCGGGAGTTACGGACGAAGTAGCGCGGGAGTGGAAAAGCCAGATGGACCACGCCGCGCGCAACGAAACGTCGCTGGTGATGCACTATCAGGAGGAGTTAGTGGACCTCGGGCAGTTGTCTGCCGATCGGAGCGTGTGGCCGCAAGGGGTCGGCGGTGAAGATCCGCGTGACGCCAGCGCCGCATACGGGCGCGAGTGCATGGAGCGATCCGTAGAGATTGTCGGACACCTGATTGCAGAAAACGGAGTTTGATTACTGTAACCGGCGACCGCGGTCGCCATCTTCAAAAGGACAACCTATGAAAATCACCCAAGTAGAGACCATTCGCTTCAAAACCATCACCAATACCGGGCGCGACTCCGACGGCCACGGCCATCCCGGCCCCGAGCGCGAAACCACCCAAACCCTGCTGCAAATAGATACCGACGAAGGCGTCTCCGGCTACTGGTTTGGTGCCAATGCCCAAGTCATAGACAGCATCGTCAAACCCGCCATAATCGGCGAAGACCCCTTTTACCGCGAAAAAATCTGGCGCGACCTCAACCATCGCCAGCGCCTCAATCTGGGCACGCTGTCCGACCAAGTGCTCATGTCCGTTGACCTAGCCCTGTGGGATCTGGCCGGACGCGCCCTAGAGCAACCCGTGTACAAACTATTGGGCGGCTTGCGCGACAAAGTGCCAGCCTACGCCTCGACCATGTGCGGCGACGACCTCAAAGGCGGCTTAGCCACCCCCGAGGACTACGCCAATTACGCCCAGTGGTGCATGGAGCGCGGATACCCCGCTTTCAAATTGCACACTTGGCAACCGCCCTACGCCGGCGCGCCCGACCCCAAGCGCGACATTGAAGCCTGCGCCGCTGTGCGCGAAGCAGTCGGCCCCGACGTGCCCTGTATGCTCGACCCCTACCACTACTACGACCGCGAGGCCGCCTTATTCCTAGCCAAGGAACTGGAAAAGCTCGACTATTACTGGATGGAAGAACCCATGGACGAACACAGCATGTCGTCCTACATCTGGCTGTGCGAACAGACCAGCTTGCCGATCTGTGGCCCTGAGACCTGCGAGGGCAAAATGTACGTGCGCGCCGAGTGGATTAAAGCCGGTGCCTGCGACATCAGCCGCTGCGGCGTGGGCGATGTGGGCGGCCTCACCCCTTTGATGAAAACCGTGCATCTGTGCGAGTCATTTGGCATGCGCTGCGAAATCCACGGCGGCGGCCCCGGCAACCTGCACGCCCTGTGCGCCATGCACAACGGCGAATTCTACGAGCGCGGCCTGTTGCACCCCTTCATCGACTTCGACCAGCCCGCTCCTTGGCTGTACGAGCACGGCGAGCTGATGGACGAACAAGGCTTTGTCCACGTCCCCCAACGGCCTGGCTTGGGAATGAATATCAACTGGGATTACATCGAGAAGAATAAAATCTGAACTAATACTCCATCCATCGACCAAGGAGCAAGCTATTGGCCTCCATGACATTGCCAAAGGATAACTGGGAGACGGTCCCCTCTGATGAAGCCGGCTTCGATTCTGACCGCCTAAACAAAGCCAAAGTCTGGCTGGACGAGCGCGTAGCAGACCGCAAGTACCGCTTCGCGATCGTGCGGAGCGGCAAGCTCGTCGTCGAGTGGAACCATCGGGTCGAGCGCGATGAGAAGCTGGCGATAGCCTCGACGTGGAAGTCGATGCTGTCGAATGTATTGGGCATCGCCGTCGCCGAAGGGAAATTGCCTTCGGTTGACGCGGCGATCTACGATTACTGGCCCGAATATATGGACGTGCCGGAAGGGACAGGCCCGAAGGACGACCGCTACGCCTTTCCGAAAGACCGCCAGATTACCTTCCGCCAGCTCATATCGAATACCTCCG
This sequence comes from Candidatus Latescibacterota bacterium, assembly GCA_022825185.1. The sequence continues at coordinate 35,230 of JAJDYK010000321.1, forward strand.
GCTATATGAAGCCCGGCGAAGAGCCAGGGACGGTGTTCCACTACCAGAGCTGGGGAATGAATATCCTTTCGCACGCCGTGGCGCACCTATACGGCTATTACGACGCGCAAGACCCAGAGAAATCCGACGGCTGCCTGCGGCTGATGCGGGAGAAGCTCGCAGAGCCGCTCGGCGCGGCATGGGCGTTCTCATCGGGCACTATGGAGCTGCCCCCCTTGGCGAGACAGCATATTTTCGGCTATGGCACGAGGATCTCGACCACCGCGCTCGACTTGGCTCGCGCCGGGTGGCTGTGGTGCAACTACGGCCACTGGGGGGATGCCCAGCTCGTGCCGGAAGCGTGGATGCGCGATTCGACTCAGGTTGCGCCGCATATCAAGGCACACTGCGCCGAAAAAGACTGGCTCTACGGGCACGGTTTCTGGAGCAACTCCGAGGGCATGATCTGGCCTGAGTTGCCGCGCGACGGCTTTCATTCGTGGGGTGCCGGCGGCCATTACACCGCCGTGTTCCCCGACGAGGAACTGGTGATCGTGCAAAACCCGGATCCGCTCGGGGTGCGCGGTGGCGAAGGGGCCAATCCAGAGCTGATCGGACTGGTTTTCGCGGCCTGCGACTAGACAGTAGCCAGTTCCAAGGCCCGAACCGCCCCGTCGGTCAGGACCCGATCCGCGTCATCGCGCAGAAAGCGCCCCTGATAGCTCGCCCTCGCATCGAGGACCTCGTAGCCCCCGTAGGGCACCTCCTCACTCGTCGGCACGTAGCCAATGGAGCCGTTGGCGTACCCCACGGGCAGGGTCAAGGAAAAAGGCGATGCCTCGGCAATGGCCAACCCCGTCTCGACGAAGATCTCCCCCGGCAGGCCAATGAGGGCCACGTCGTCCAGAGCCACGACCTGCAACTCTAGGGGCAGGCCCGTAGCCACCGTGCCGCTCTGACACGCTTCGAACCGCTCCTTTGCAGCAAAGTAGCGGCGGCAGACCTGCCAGCTCCGGTGGTGCTCGCCTTCAAGTTGGCGAAAGGCCGGCTCCCACTGCGCCAGTTCGCGCTTGCACTCCTGCTGCGACGGCATGGGCTGGAGGGGCAGCTCAAAGGCGTGCTGGGCACAGCGCAACCGGCCACCCCGTCTCAGATCGGCTCGGTCCAACACCGTCTGCAGCACCGCATCACCAGCTCTGGTACCGTGGCGAGCGGCAAGGGCAAAGGAACCGCGCGGATGGGGGTTGATGTTGCCAGCACAGCCGTTGACGAACAGCGCCGTCACACCCAACACTTGGGCCTCGATCAACTGCATGGCATGGCCGATCCAGTCGGCTGTGAACAGGTAGTTATCGCTTACTAGGCAGGTCCCGTGGGCCGCGTGCTGATAGATCACCGCCAGCGGACCGCCGTCCTCGCGCTCGAACCACACCGCATCGACCCAGGGTGCCACCGCTCCGTCGGGGTTGACGCCAATTCGAGTCGTGCCATCCGCCTGTCGCTCCCGGCGGTTGACGCCAACCTGCAGCGGATGACGGCCCGTGCCCCAGCGCACAGGCACCGCCGAGGTGGCCGCCTGCAGAGCCGCGCCGGCCATGTAGTGGCTCACCGCGTCGATATAGGTGGTAACCTGTTCCTCCAGCGCCGAAAAGTCAGAGTACATCAGCGGCCCGCCGTGCGTATGCGAGAAGGCGAGGAATACGTGGGCCGCAGGCACCCCCGTCGCCGCGTGCACCAACTCGCGCACGCGAGCGATCTGCTCCGCTCTCATGCCGAGCAGATCGTTGGCGATGATCACGGCCTGGGTCGAGCCGTCGTCGAGGAACAAGGCGTGGGTGTTGAGGTGGTCGTGTACGCCCTCGGCCCCGTGGTCGCGGGCACCGTACCCTCCCATGGGGCAGCCGATCGGTGGAGTGATCCGGGCACCGCCAGTTCCGGCCAGCAAGTCGCTCATTATCCTCTTCTCCTGTTCTCGTGGTTAAAGGCCCCGCAGCACCTTCTCAATGACAGCGCGCATGATTTTTTCCGACCGACCCGACACAAAGGCGTCCACAGGCTCGTATCCCCCCTCGGCAAAGGAACTCGCCAAGGTTACATACCCAGTCCCCAAATCCCCGTATCCCGCCACGGCGACAAAGGCATCTGGGCGACTCGCTTGCGCGTGCAGTTGGTATTCGATAAAGATCTCGCCCGGCAAATGGACCACCGCCACTCGGTCGTTGAGGTGCAAACAAGTGATGGGAATGGGCCGCTCGCAGCGGCGCAGATACGTCAGCATGAGTGCGGCTTTGCTATGCACTTTGGCCCCGGTGGCCGACGAGGCGATTTGCGCCAGCAGGTTTTCCTCGTCCATATCCTCTCTCGGCGGCAGCCGCACCGGCTCGACCGTCCAGCGCACATGCTCCAGCGGCTGCCGCGTACTGCCCTGCTCCGCCTCCAACATGGCCCGGTGGATGCGCTCGGTAAACAACTCCCGATTGTCAGCTATACCATCGTTGTACTTACCCGCGGTGACATTGCCAGCGCAGCCGGTGAAGTATAGGTGCGGTACGCCGCTTTCCTCCCTGCGGCGGTTGCGCGCCAAGCCGACGAATTCGGGCGTCACCAGCCCGGTGCCGTCCTCACTGGTGGGATGGACTGCGTAGTAGTGCAACAGCGCCAAGGGCGTCTCCCCTTGGTAAAAACCAATCGTCTTGAGCATGGGGTCGATGATACCCTCGGGCGCGTCCCGCACTTGTGGATCGCGGCACTGGGTCCAACGCACCCCAGCCACCTTGCCGTCTGGCCCCATCACCCGCCGATTGGAGGCAATTTTCTCGACTTTGGCCTGTCCCACCGCAATATCCGTGCAGGGCTGTAGCTTAGTCATAGCCTCGCCTGCCGCTTGCGCCGCCTGAGCCCGCACTTTTTCAGCCCAATCGCCGGCCATAATGATATTGGGACAGCCGTGAGCGTCGAGAATGTCCTGAGCATCGCGGTCGGGCCAAGGCGTATCGTGGGCGTGGATGCAGTGGACAGCTACGCGCTCGGCCTCGGTGCCCACAGCCTGAGCCAGTTCTTCGCGCCAGCGGTCGTAATCGCCATTGCTCAACTCAGCCCAGTCCAAGGCGCACAAGACCATGGGCAATTGATCGTCCGGCACCAAAATCAGCCCCAAGGCAGACAATGGGTCGGCGATGCCCTTGGCCGGTGGATACCACCCCGCACAGAGCGGATGGCCCAGCGGCGGCGTAACGTCGGATTGGAATGTGGCGAGTTGGAGCATGATTTCTCAATGCGGAATAATTGCAGGTATGCCGCGCCGCCCTAATATACGCGGTCACCTATGGGCATTCGCTGCGTCGATCGGCCCATATTCTTAAAAACTCCTCAGGCGTCGCAATGCTCACCCCTAGCTGGGGGAAGTCGCTCGGATTGCGCGTGATAAGAACATGGGCTCCAACTCGAACGGCAGAATGGAATTGAATGGCATCCTCGAAATCATCGCAGGCTGAGTCGATAGCCTGATTGATGATTTTGGCGTCGGGGGCCACCGAATCGAATGTATCCCGCAGCAGTTTCAATACTTTTTCGGCCTTTGTCTTGCTTTCAGCTTTTCGCACAATGTAGTAAATGTTGTTGAAGCTAATGGCTGAAATGAACGCCGTAATTTCCCCGCGCTCGGCCAGCGTCCAAACGTAGGCAGAGGCTCGATAGTGGGGTTCGCGGCGCGTGAGTACATCCAGCAGAACATTGGTATCCACCAGCGCAATCACTACCGCACTCCATATTTTTCCGCAAGTGCGTTTTCGAGCAACTCGCTCTCCGCTCGATCCGTTGGCAACTTCACGATTCCAGACGCACTGAGCGCAACCGGGCCTAAGGCGTCTTTAGGATCGCATTCTTGGTCAATCGTGCGAAAAAGCCGGACGAAAAGTGCCGAGACGCTGGTTTTCTTTTTAGCTGCGATCCGCTTGGTCTCGGCGATAACTTCCTCTGGCGCACTCAGGGTCAGTTTTTTGACGGCCACCTTAGCCTCCTTTGGACTGTATTTATACGTATTATTTTTTTGAAAAATTACGTAATTTCAGCCTCAAGTGTCAAACATATCACTCGCTGCGTAATCATGCGATGTTACCTCTCGCTCCAATTGTCCACAGTCTCACTCGCCGCCCTAAGCCTATCCCCCATACCACTCCCGCAACGCCGGGTAAAGTGCCCGGTAGCGCTCAAAAGCTCGTCGGTATTCCTCTACCCGCACCCGGTCACAGCGCACCGTCTCGGCCAACTTGACCGTGCGCTGGCAAGCAGTGGCAAAATCCGCATAGAGTCCGCCGCCAACGCCCGCCAACAGAGCCGCCCCGACCGCCGACAGATCGTCCGTGGCAATCCGCACCACGTCGCGCCCCAAAATATCGGCTTGGATCTGCCGCCACACCTCTGAGTGCGAGCCGCCCTCACCGACCCGCAACTCGTCGATGGGCAAGCCGATTTCGGCAAAGCAGTCGAGCGAGTGCCGCAAGTCGAAGACGACCCCCTCCAGCACCGCCCGCACCATATGCCCCTTCGTATGCCCCAGCGACAGCCCGACAAAGCCCCCGCGAGCGTGGGCGTCGGGACGCGGCGTGGCCCTTCCTTCGAGCCAAGGCATGAAAAACGCCCCCTCGGCCCCAGCGGGAACCGCAGCCGCAGCCTCGGTTAATTCCTCGTAACTGCCCCCGAACTCTTCCTTAAACCACTTGAGCGAGGCTCCTCCAGTAAACGAGCAACCCAGCCAAGCGTATTTGCCAGGGATGGGATGGCACATCGGCCAGAGCTGGTTAAAGGCCCGTGGATCCAGCGTATCGGCAAAAGCCGTGGCGTGCGCGGCCGTGCCAATCCCCAAGCTGATAATGCCCGGCTCAATCACCCCAGCGCCGAGGATCATGCAGGGCATGTCCCCGCCGCCAGCGACGACAGGCGTACCCTCGGCCAGCCCCGTCTGCTCGGCAGCTTCTTGGGTTATGGCCCCGACCACTTCTGGTGAATCGGCCAAGTCCGGAAACAGTCCGACATCGACTTCCAACGCTTCCAAAATTTCCCCGGACCACTGGCGCTCGTGCAGATCAAAAGCCGCAGTCGTCGAGGCATCCGACACCTCGGCTGCTATCTGTCCCGTGAGCCGGTAGCGTAGCCAATCTTTGGGCAACAGCATCCATCGACTTTGCTCGTAACTATCTGTTGCATGGTCTTTTACCCACAACACTTTTGCCAAAGTATTAACCGGCCCCAACCGCATTAGCGTCCGTTCCCGCAGCAAATCACCCGCGCGCTGCTCGGCCCAATCGCACTCTGCTTGCGAGCGGTGGTCGAGCCAGATCGGCACCCGCTGCAGGGGCTGCCCAGCACTGTCGACAAATACCGCGCCATTGATCTGCCCCGACAGACCGACACAGGCGACCTGCGCTGGATCAACATCAGCGATCGCCTGACGCGCAGACGCGCACAGCCCTCGCCACCAATCCTCCGGGTCCTGCTCGACCCACCCAGGATACGGCTTGTAGAGCGGATACTCGGCCTGCCCTCTGCCGACGAGATCTCCTGCCTCGTCGATGAGGACGGCCTTAGTGCTTCCCGTTCCCAAATCAATGCCCAGTGCGCAGCGCATCTACCCCTCCTATCCGAACCGATCCACGTTGCACAAACTCAAATCAAAACCCGGCTCCTCCCCCTGCACCACGCGCGCGGTCACCGCCCCGGTCACCGCCCCTAGCGAAACCCCAATCATGGCGTGCCCGGCTGCCACCGTGAGATTGTCGTAGTCCCGCGGCCGTCCCAAAAAGGGCAAACCGTCCGGCGTACAGGGCCGCAGGCCCCGCCACACTTCGATCAGTTCTAAAGCATCCGATGTCCACGCCGGTACGTAGCGCGGCACCGCATTGACAATCGCGGCGACTCGTCGGCGGTTGATCGACGTATCCATGCCCGCCAATTCGAGCGTACCGGCAAAGCGCAGCTTGTCGCCCATCGGGGTGGTGCCGACGCGGGCCTCCACCAACATCAACGGTACCTCTGGGCACGGATCCGGCTTGTGGACGGTGACGCTGTAGCCTTTGGCCGGCTGTACCGGCAAAGACAAACCCAATTCGCGGCCCACGCCCGGCGACCACGCCCCACTGCACAGCACGACTTCGTCCGCGGCAAAATCCCCGCGCGTCGTCTCGACCACTTGCAGCCGACGTCCCTGTTTGCCAAACCCCAATACCTCGGTTTTCTCATTGAGCTGCACTCCGCGCTCGACGCAACGCGCAGCCAAGGCCCGCACAAGACGCGCCGGGTCCAAGTGGGCATCTTGCGCGTAAAACGCTCCGCCCACGCAGTCCAATTCCACGACGGCAGCGCGCTCCTGCGCCTGTTGGGCATCGACCATCTCCACCTCTATCCCTATCTCCTGCATCAGCTCGGCTTCTTCGCGGACGCTTTCCATCCCCTGCTCGGTCTTGCACAGCAAGAGTCGGCCCTCATGCCCAAAGGCAAAATCCAATTCCGCAGCCAGCGCCTCATACAGCCGAAAGCTCTCCAAGTGCATATCGCGCAACAGCGGCATGGCCTGCCGCACCCGCCGCATGGTGCTGGCCTTGCGGAACTGCCACAGCCAAGCCATAAGGTCGCGGTCCCAGCGCCATTTGATGTAGAAGGGGCTGTCCGGGTCGAACATCCAGCGCAAGCCTTGGGCGATAACCCCCGGCTCGGCCAGCGGCACGCTGTGGCTGGGGACGATCAACCCGGCGTTACCATACGAGCTTCCCGCGCAGACCTCGTCCTTTTCCACCACAGTAACCTCGCGGCCCTGTTCCTGGAGAAAGTGCGCCGCGCAGATACCGACGACTCCGCCGCCGATGACCAGCACATCTACCTGTTGCGTCATAGCCAAGCCTCGCGTTTGGTCCGGCACCTCGACGCCGGTTGTGTTTCTCTCTGCGTATTCTGGGACATTATACACCGAAAACCTGCGCTGAGCTACCAACAGAAAAAAACTCTCCATGCTAGATCGCGCCGTGCGCACCGCATCATCCGCCTGTGCACCCCACGCGGACTATTCGACAACACCCCAGCCGACCCGCTCGCGGACGAGGATTATCCGTTAAGCCCCTTGACAGAGAGACTTTATTATTATATCATGTATGCTATAAAAAACAGCAAAGGTGCTATAAATGCCTTTTGATTGCCAACAGATCAAGGAATTCCGCCGGTGCCTCGGCCTGACCCAGACCCAATTGGCCGAAAAACTACAGGTACCACAATGTACCATCGCCCGCTGGGAAACGGGCAAAACCGCGCCCAACGCCAGCCACATCGGCGAAATGTGCGATTTCGGCCGCGTCGCAGGCATCGAACCCAGTTTCTTCTTCCCCGCCTTCAGCCGCTATACTCCGGGGAAAGCACCACAATCATAATAAGGAGCCTAAAATGGCCAAAAACACCGTCGTCCTCACTGACGCCACCTTCGATGAAGAAGTACTGCAAGCGCAAGAGCCGGTTCTGGTAGATTTCAGTGCCGTCTGGTGTCCCCCTTGCCGCGCCCTAGAGCCAGTGGTCGAGGAACTGGCTGGAGAATACGCCGGCCGCGTCAAAGTGGCCAAACTTGACGCCGACCAGTACCTAGAGACGGTCTCGCGCTACCAAATCCGCGGCCTGCCGACCCTGCTTTTTTTTAAGGACGGCCAAGTTCAAGATACCGTCGTCGGCGCAGCCCCTAAAGGCCAGTTGGTACAAAAATTGGATGCCGTCCTCCAAGCCTCGTAGCTGACGGATCAATCACTAGTAGCGACCGCCGTTTTCCATTTTGTCATCTCTTCCCTGATAAAGTAGCCCACGAGGTCGTTGTACATCTTCTCAATCGCGTCTGGACTGAGACCTTCCGCCGCCGCCCAGAGCCTTCGTTGCTCTAGCATGGATTTTAGTCGTTCTGGCGCCTTCACACTCTCCACATTTGTTTTGAATTGTGCTGCTGCTTGCACGTATTGAAACCGTTGACCTAGCAGCGCAATAACCTCTCTATCGATTCGATCAATCTCCACACGTATATCTCCCATATCCGCACACTTATCCGGCGTCTTCATTCATGCCACTCCTTATCCGTTTCCGTGCCCTTTGAGTTTGTCCGGCACCTTGACGCCGGTTGTGTTTCGCTCTACGTATTTCAGACATCATTGTACGCCGAAAACCTGCGTTGAGCCACCAGCAGAAAGGAACTATCCATGCTAGATCGCGCCGTGCGCATCGGAATGATCGGCTGCGGCACCCAAGCCAACGTCCACTTTGCCGGTATCAAAGCACTGGGTGCGGACCAAGCGACGGTTGCCGCTGTCTGCGACCTCGACGACGAGCGCCT
>JAJDYK010000096.1 GCA_022825185.1 Candidatus Latescibacterota bacterium
CCTACCGAGCAGTTTTCTCGGCAGCCGTTGGGGCAATCGCCGCACCATGATCCTCGGCCTTAGCTTGGCCGTCGTCGGCCATGCGCTGCTTTCCCAAGCTGAGTTCGTCCCTACTATTCACCAGCAAAGTTTCATTCTCAGCATGAACTCCCTCGGCTTACTCGGCATCTCGCTGTACATCGTCAACGGCTACCCCTACTTGATGAGAGTCTCCAGCGCCGCCCAGCGCCACCACGTATTCTCGCTCCAAGCCGCGCTTTTTCCCCTTGCGGGTTTCGCTGGCAGTTTGGTCGGAGGTTTCCTGCCGGGCGGCTTTGCCGGCCTCTTACAACTTTCTCTCGACCATCCCGCCCCCTACCGGCATACATTGCTCGTTGCTTCCCTACTACTCACCCCAAGCGTGTTTGCCCTTGTGGCGACGAGTCAAGAACCCCGCGAACACCACGAGGACACTCCAACGGATGCCGCCCCCTTGCCGCTGAAGCTCATTCTAGTACTCTCTTGTATTGCGTTTCTTTATACCGCCAGTGAAGGGGCAGTCCGCACTTTTTTAAATGTCTATCTAGATGACGCATTAAATGCGAGTACCGCCCTAATTGGCACGCTGGCCGCCTTGGGACAATTACTCGCCACTCCCGCCGCCCTCATGATGCCCTTTCTAGTGCGACGTTTTGGGAACACCCGCACGTTCAACGGAGCGGTTTTGTGCTCGGCTCTGATACTGGTCCCCCTCGCTTTAATTCCCCATTGGGCCATCGCCGGTTTATGCCTTATGGGCACGATGTGTCTGGCGGGGATCCGCCGACCAGCCTTCACCGTTTTCCAACAGGAAATGATGCCACTGCGCTGGCGGACAGCGATGGCCGGGGCAGCGGCCACCATGACTGGCTTTGGTTATGCTGGCGTATCGCTAGGCGGGGGTTATGTGATCGAAGCAGTGGGATATCGCGCCCTATTTCTTATGGCAGGTTGCTTAACTGCCTCTGGCGCGGCGATTTTTTGGCTCTGTTTTAGGCATCGCGACGATCGTGGCGATGCAGGCTCTGGCTAGCGTTCTCGCCGAAGCCGCAAGCAACCACATCGCCTAAAACGTCGCAGTAGGATCACCTAGTCTTCTCTACGATTTAAACCAGCGCGTCGGCTAGCTCCTGAGCCTGGACCATACGGGCGTAGCAACCATCTCGGGCCAGCAGGTCTTGGTGGGTGCCGCGCTCGACAATGCGGCCTTGGTCCAACACCAAGATCAGATCGGCCCGGCGCACAGTGGACAAGCGGTGGGCAATGACCAAGGTCGTGCGATTGTATATGAGCCGCTGGACAGCTTCTTGGATGAGGACCTCAGTTGCCGTGTCCACTGAGGAAGTAGCCTCGTCGAGGAGTAGCACCGGGGCATTTTTGAGCAAGGCGCGGGCAATGGACAGACGCTGCTTTTGCCCGCCCGACAGGCGCACGCCGCGCTCGCCGATCAAGGTGTTGTAGCCTTCGGGCAGGTCGCAGATGAATTCCTCGGCATTGGCCGCTCGGGCCGCTTCCTCCATGTCGGCATCGCTGGCTTCGGGGCGGCCAAAGAGGATGTTGTCGCGCACGGTGCCGTGGAAGAGAAAGACGTCTTGGGGAACGGAGGCGATGTGGCCGCGCAGATAATCCAAGGGCAAGCTCCGCACATCGTGCCCTCCCAGTTGGACTTGGCCCTTTTGCGGGTCGTAGTAGCGCGGCACTAGGGCGGCAATGGTACTCTTACCAGCGCCTGTAGGACCGACCAGGGCCACCATCTGTCCAGCTTCTACCTGGAAATCAATATCGTACAGTACGGGCTGATCTGGCTCGTAGCCAAAGGTGAGGCGGTCGAAGCGCACGGACCAGTCCAGATGGTCTGGAGCCACGGCGTTGGGCGCGTCAACAATAGTGGGTTTTTGCTCCAGTAGGGCGAAAATCCGCTCGGTGCTGGAGGCCGCTTTCTGCAGCACGTCGTTGATCGAGGCCAAGCGCAGGAAAGGCTCGTAGATATGCGCCATATAGGCGACGAAGACAAACAGATCGGCCACGGAAATGCCGCCTTGCAGCGCATCAGTGCCCCCCGCCCAGATCACCAGCACCACCCCTACCCCACCGGCTCCTTCGATTAGGCCGGAAGGAATAATCGAGATCTTGTTGGCGGCGATCATGCGATCGCGGAAGGTCTGGCTGCGGGCCTCGATGCTGCGGGCGCAGCGCTCTTCTTGGACGAACGATTTGATGACGGAGACGCCAGACAAGTAGTCCTGCACTTGGGCCACTAGCTCGCCCAAGCCGCCCCGCACTCCGGCCCACATGCTCCGCACCCGCGAGACATAGCGGAAGACGAGGAAGGCAGTCAGTGGAATGGGCAACAGCGCGATGAGGGCGAGGCGGGCGTCCAAGACGAACAGCACAGTCAACATGGCACCGGGAATGACCAAAGCGATGAAGGTCTCGGGGATGCCGTGGGCGATAAAGTCCTCTACGGTCTCCACGTCGTTGATGGAGCGGGCCATGAGTTCGCCAGTGCGGCGCTGGTGGAAGAAGCGGTGCGGCATCCGTTGCAAATGGCGGTACACCCGATTCATGAGCCGGTGCATGACTTGATAGGCAGCCACGTGCGAGTACAGGCCGTACCCATAGCGCACCAAGCCCCGGATCAGGTAGGAACCCAACAGCAAGAGGGATAGTTTCAGCAGACCAGCCGAGGAACCGCCCCCTTCGGTGAGCCATTGGATGAGGCGGCGGATAACCAAGGGCGGCAGCAGATTAGCGGCGACAAAGAGGAATCCGCAGCCAATGGTCAGGGCTAGGAGGGTGCGCTGGGGATGGACGAGGCGATAGAACTGGCGGATGAAATTCACGAGGCGGTCGGGTCCATGGTTTTTCTGGCCACGGTTCAAAAATAGAACAGCAGCAGTGGGATTTCTACCTCGTCTGGGATTCGGTCGCCTCGGGCCAAGCCATGGTCGGCAAAACAATGGCCGTTATAGCGGGGACGGATAAAGCGGTCGTCGAGCACGATGCGCAGAGCCTTACAAAAAGCGCGTAATCCCAAAGCCCAAGCGCCAGTTGTCAGGGGCCGCGTCGTCGGATGCTCCCACCAAGTACTGAGCTGGACTAAGGCGCGTATTGTTGGTGGCGAAGATGTAAAAAGTATGCCCTCCCGTATCGATGGACAGGCCCCAAGCCAGCGAATTGTGCGAGCGGCCCGTTTCGCCCGGCAATAAAATGCCCTGGTATCCGGTCAGGGTCGGACTGTACTCCAACCACACGCCCCACGTATCGTCAAAGTAATACTGGACGTACGTTCCCAGCGTAAAGGTGTATTGCGTCTCGACGCTGAAAATGGCGCTGTTGTACAAATAGGAAGGCACCAACCCGATGCCCAATCTTTCGTCCAGCAGCGCATTGAAAATCAACTGTCCATAGTACTGAAAATTGTCAGCCGCAACCGCCTTGCGATCGACAATAGCCGGCATTTCCGTATTCCAGGCCACGCCGATATTCAGGGCCAAAACCGCTGGCAAGCGCTCTTGGGGGAATTGCAGCCAATGGTACTGCAACTGCAAATCCAAATTGTCCAGCATATTACTCCGCCCCAAGGTCGCCATCAGCCGATCGCTGAGGCCGTAACTGAGCGAGGTACGGATATTGGCCGGTCCATCAAAACCGAAATTAGCCTTGTACCCCTCGTCAATGGCCGGGAGAAAGCGGTGCGAAATCTCGTAGTGGAAATCGCCTTGGGACAGCGTTTCCGCGGTGGGATAATTAGCCGTCCTGATCGCGCTAAATAGCTCCAAGCGGGTTTTGATCGGCATGGTCGCCTGCCACGACGGCTGAGCACCGGCCAACGCCGGCAACAGCACTCCCAAGCACAAGACGCGAATGTTCACGGTCAATCCCTCCTGCCCTATTGTACATGCTTTAAGTAAAACGAGACTTCGATGGCAATTTCCTGACTCACCTTGACAAAGGCCGCCAAGGAGGGTGCCTCAATGTTGTAGTCGGCCAGCTTAAAGGTGAAAGCCGCCTCGACCTTGGAGCGCCCCTCTTCCACTATTACGGTTCCGGGCACTTCTACGGCGCGGTCCACCCCGTGTAGCGACAAGATGCCCTTGGTTTTGACGCGGTAGGCGACCACCGTGGAATCGACCGCAGTGTGTTCAGCAATCTCCCCTTTGTACACGGCTTTGGGCCACTGGTCCGTGTCCAACACTTGGCGCATATCGCGATCCCGTTTGCCAATGCCCGTATCGAAGCTGGCTAAGTCCACTTCAAAATGCAGTTGGTCCTTGGCCGCAAAAAGCGAATCGCCTTCCCAATAGATGAAGCCGTCGATTTTATCAGTCGTGCCGGTAAAGGTGAGGGCCACCACTTTGGAAGTGAACTCGACTTGGTTGCCCTCGGCCTTTTTATCGACATGCCATTCGCCGCCGTGGACGGCCAAGGGCGAGCAGATCAGGAACGAGACGAGCCAACGCATACACATCGCCCGACACGAATTAATCGTTGGGAGCCCCATTTTCTATCCAAGCGCGCACCGTTTCGAGCGCGTCCGGTGTTAGATATGGCCCGCCAGGGGGCATGCGGGATCCATCGATATCGGCGTCTGGCAAAAGTTTGCGATACAGGTAGCTGTTGTCGGGGTCGCCCGGCTCGACCAAGGCTATGCCACGGCTGCTTTCCACATCGACGATATTGTCGTATGCTTGGCCCGCAGACAGGTTGGGCCAAGCGCTGTCGCCGTGGCAGCCGCTCAAAGCGCAGGAAACATCGAATACCGTCTCTTGCACCTGCGCAAAGGTCGCCGGCCCTCCGGCGGGAGCGTCGAATACCATATCCGTGCTCGTGGTCGGACCGGAACAAGACGTCCCCATAAATACTAACGCGACGAGCACGACGAGTGCTTTCATGGCCTTTTCTCCTTGGGATGTACTACATCCGCAAGCTAAGCACGCCAGTCTGGCTCTGCAACACGCGGGAGAATGGGTTTTTTGCAGCTAGGACGCGCACTCAGCTTCTCACAAGCCCTGCTCAATCATCGCCATAATTCTGTATGTATCTCTTATCTTTCAGCTACCCGTACGCGCCGTGATCGAGGAAGCCGAGCAGCCGTTTCAACCGGGGGTTCGCATTTTCGTACACATGCGGCGGCATTTGGCAATCAAACGCAACCCGACTGCCGACACAAGACTCGCTGTCTGGCACATTGACGTAGCATGGGTTCCGTGTTACAGTGCTATCACTAATTACTGAACAAGAGGAGACGCCATGAATATCCAAGACCAACTCCCCCACGACCGCGTCACCGACGAGAACCTGAGCTACTACAAAGCCATTGGCGTAGATTACCTAACCATCAACTCCCTCCCCCTCGACCTGCACACCTACCCCGAGATGGTCGAGTACCTACGAGAAGTCCGCGCCCGCACCGAGAAAAACGGCCTCCGCTTGTACAACGCCGCCTTAACCGGCCCAGACGAAATCACGCTCGCACAACAAGACCGCGACGCCAAAATCGAGGAGTGGTGCAACTGGATCCGGGCCATGGGCACCGTCGAGGTCCCGACCCTCGGCTACAATTTCAAACCCGTAGGCAACTTCCGCACCCCTTCGGACACCGGCCGCGGCGGTGCCCACTACAGCACCTTCACCTACTCAGAGTACGAAAAAGAGAACCACAACTATCCAGCAAAGCACATCGACGAGAACGGGATGTGGGCCAATATCGCCTACTTCCACCAGCGCATCGTCCCCGTGGCCGAAGAAGCTGGCGTTACCTTGGCCCTGCACCCGGACGATCCCCCGCTACCCGAGCCAATGGGCGGTGCCGCGCGGATCGTCTCCACCCTAGATCAATACGAGCGCATCTTCGCCCTCAACCCCAGCCCCCAAAACGCCATGCTGTTTTGCCAAGGCTGCGTCACCGAAATGGGCATTGACGTGTACGAGGCCATCCGCCGCATGGGCCGCCAAGGCAAAATCGCCTACGTCCACTTCCGCAATGTGCGCGGTACGCCCAAGGATTTCAGGGAGGTCTTCATCGACGAGGGCGACGTCGATATGTACCAGGCGATGCAAACCTACAAGGAAGTGGGCTTTAACGGGCCGTTTATGATGGATCACACCCCGTCCATCCCCGACGACACAGGCGGACGCCAGGGCCACGCGTACGCCACCGGCTTCATCCGCGCCATGATCCAAGCCGTCTATCGCTAATCACCAACCGAGGAGAACATGACAACACCGACTCAAATTCAGATCACTACTTTTGGCGAACATTGGCTAATCAACGGCCAAGCTACCTATTACGGGCGACAATATCGCGGCTGGGATGTCGAGGGATTATTGATGAACAGCCGCATGACAAACGCGGTGTTCGACGACGAAAATCCCGTAACGCGGCCACTTTGGGCGTATCCAGACACGGACCAATGGGACGCCGACCGCAACACGGATGAGTTTATCGCGCAGCTACCAACGTATCGGGCGCACGGGTTGTTGGCGGTGACGGTCAATCTGCAGGGCGGGAGCCCTACGGGGTACTATCGAGAGGCGGGTTTCCGGGAAATTACGGCGGCGCGGCGCATGGAGGCCAGCGACGACGTGATGTGGGCTGGCTTGCCAAGTCCGGCTTCGCAACCTTGGCACAACTCGGCTTTTGCGCCCGATGGGTCGCTAAAACCTGCATATATGGAACGGACCGCACGCATCGCAGCGGCCTGCGACGAACTGGGGATGGTGGTGATCCTCGGGTATTTCTACTTCGGGCAGGACGAGCGTTTGACGGACGAGGCCGCGGTGTGCCACGCGGTGGATGAGGCGACGAAGTGGGTTTTGCAATCGGGGTACGGCAATGTGCTGATCGAGATCAACAACGAGACGAACGTCCCGCGTTATGAGCACGAGATTCTGCAACCGCATCGCGTGGCTGAGTTAATCGACCGGGCGCGTTCCCACGAACTGGATGGGCGACGGTTGTTGGTGGGCACTTCGTACGGTGGCGGCCGGGTGCCAGACGACGATGTGGTGGCGGCGTCGGACTACATCATGCTGCACGGCAACGGCGTTACCCAACCGACGCGCATCGCTGAGATGGTTGCCCAAACCCGCGCTTTGCCTAGTTACACCCCGAAGCCGATTCTCTTCACCGAAGACGATCACTTCGCATTCGACGAGCCAGACAACAACTTCCTGTCCGCACTGTCGGCCTATGCCTCGTGGGGCTACTTCGATCCCGGGGACGCGGCGGGCGGTTCGTCAACCTTCGGCGATTACCGCGATGGCTATCAGAACATCCCGGTCAACTGGGGCATCAACACGGATCGCAAGCGCAGTTACTTCGAGCTCTTGACGCAAGTTACTGGGGCGAGTGAGCCGAGTATTCTCCCACGTTAAATAGCTCGTCTCCGCACCGTGATCCAAGCCGTCTATCGCTAACCGAAACACGGATGAGTTCATCGCGCAGCTACCAACCTATCGGGCGCACGGGTTGTTGGCGGTGACGGTCAATCTGCAGGGCGGGAGCCCTACCGGGTACTACCGCGAGGCAAGTTTTCGCGCAATGCGCGCAATGATGGCCGCGCGACGCATGGATGCCAGCGACGATGTGATGTGGGCCGATCTGCCGAGTCCGGCTTCACAACCTTGGCACAACTCGGCTTTTGCACCCGATGGTTCGCTAAAACCTGCATATATGAAACGGGCCGCGCGCATCGCTGAGATGGTTGCCCAAACCCGCGCCTTGCCCAGTTACACCCCAAAACCGATTCTCTTCACCGAAGACGATCACTTCGCATTCGACGAGCCAGACAACAACTTCCTGTCTGCCCTGTCGGCCTATGCGTCGTGGGGCTACTTCGATCCCGGGGGCGCGGCTGGCGGTTCGTCAACCTTCGGCGATTATCGCGATGGCTATCAGTATTCACTCATCATAATCACCTCATAGCCCCACTTCCCCTCATGCTCAGTCCAACGGGCCGTCACTAATCGATAGCGGTGGTCCCCCCAATCGCCTAAATCAGACTCCATCTGACTTCTGTTAGCCTTCCACGGTATAAAAACAACCTTGTATAAATAACCAGACACATCAGTTGCCGTGCTCTCCCGTATGCCGAACAACAAGGCCACGAGCAAGCACACAGCAGCAAACAGCTTCCATATGGGAATACTGACGACCTTATTCATGTTTAGTCATCCTTTCTATGGGCACTATTGTATATAATTCCCATTTCATTCAGGCTCTTGTGCTCTTGGCGAGCCCTCCGCCTCAGTTCCCTGTCTAGCTGCGGAGGCACTTTGCGGATGGTGTATTGAGTCGTTTTCTCTGTCATGCCTGCAATATAGACGGCGTGTGCAGGCACACCGATCTCAGCCCACGGCTGCCTGGATCGCTTCTCCCATCTTCCGCACCTTGACCTTGGTGTTGTTCGGGTGCATAGGCACCAAGACGGCTCGCGCCAAAACGTCGAGCGAGTCTTGGCACGTATTTAGCTTGTATTTGACCCGCGCCTTGCGGTTGGCCGGTAGCTTAAAGGGATTGAGCGCCGGATGGTGCGCGCCCTGATAGCGCAAAATAGGCTCCCAACGCGTATAGACGTGGCGACCGGTATCCATGGGCAAAAAGGAGGACACGCTTTGGTCGGCCAGTCGGTTGCAAAAGGAGCGCGCCTCGTCTTCGGTGGCAAACAAAAAGCCTAGGTGCGTGCCGCACTCGTAGTCCAAGCTGTTGTTCTTTATCGACTCCAACCCCGCCTCCAGCCCGACCTGGAGCAACTCCTGCTTGTGGGCGCGCATGGTCTTGAGCATTCCCCGGATCCGCCGCAGTTGCACATTGAGTATCGCCCCCTCGACTTCTGAGCCCCTGAAGTTGGGACCGGCAAATTGCAACTCTTCGCGCTCTTCCTCCGGGTTCCAGTAAAAAGAGCAGCAATCGACCGCCACCGAGCCGCGCTGATGCACGGCCTCGGCATTAGTGACAAAAGCCCCGCCCTCGCCGCAGGTCATGTTCTTAAAGAAGTTGAAACTAAACGCGCCAGCGTGGCCCCAACTACCCAGCATCCGGCCCTCGTACCCGCCGCCCACTGCCTGACAAGCGTCTTCGAGAACGAGCAATTTGCGTTTGCGGGCGATCTTGGTAATTCGCTTCATATCGCAGGGCAGGCCGACCATGTGGACCGGAATAATCGCCCTAGTGTGCTTGGTAATTCGCCGCTTTAAATCCTTGGGGCACAGTGTTAAAGACTCATCGACATCGGCGATTACCGGAATGGCTCCAGCACCCAGCACCGCCAACGCGGTCGCCATGTAGGTATAGGCGGGCACAATCACCTGGTCCCCCGGCCCCACGCCTAACCCCACCAGCGCTGCGTACAGCGCCGAGGTCCCCGAGCGCGTCATCCGACAGTGCTCCACGCCCACGTAGCGCGCCCAATTCTTCTCAAAGCGGTCGCACTCTCCACCCGATCCATAGCGGAAGATCGCGCCGCTGTCGAATAACTGCTGTAGTTGCTTGATTTCTGCTTGGCCAATGCGATACATGATGCGCTCCTTTAGACAAGTTCCAGTTCGACCCAGCGCCTAACTGAATTAATAAGGTAAAGGGCGTCGGCCCGCGCCAATTCGCCGCTGGGCAACGGGCGTTCGCAGAGTTGGCCCTGCGCCAACAGCTCGGCGCGGAACGTGCCAGCTAATAGCCCAGATTCGACCGGGGGCGTGTAGCGGATGCCGTCGCGCTCCAGCACCAAGTTGCCGATGCAGCACTCGGTCAGCTCGCCGCGCTCGTTGTACAGCACCACATCGTCGCAATCCGGGCGCGCCGCCAACTGCCGGTCGTACATAGCCCGGTGAGTCGTCTTGTGGTACAGCAAGG
>JAJDYK010000140.1 GCA_022825185.1 Candidatus Latescibacterota bacterium
GAAGGGCGACAAGAAGACCTATCAGATGGATCCGGCCAATGGCCGCGAGGCGCTCGTGGAGATCGCGCTCGACATTGAGGAAGGGGCCGATGTGGTGATGGTCAAGCCGGCGCTGGCCTATCTCGACGTAATCGCCGCCGCCCGCCAAGCCTTTGACGTGCCGATTGCCGCGTACAATGTCTCCGGCGAGTACGGGATGATTATGGCGGCTGTGGAGCGGGGGTGGGTCCAGCGCGAGCAGGCCGTTATGGAGGTGTTGACCGGGATCAAGCGGGCTGGCGCGGATATGATCTTGACTTATTTCGCCAAAGAGGTCGCCGGGTACTTGCGCGACTAATTTATCCTAAATACAAATCCCGCCCCTCGGCCAGTGCCGCAATTTTGCGGTCGGCGATGGAGCGTTTGAGCATCCAAAAGCCGCAGTCTGGGTGGATGAAGCGGATGCGGTCGGGGCCGGCGGCGGCGACCGCGTCTTCTATGCGGCGGGCGATTTCTTCGGCTGTCTCGATGTGGTTGACTTTGATGTCGATCACGCCGATGCCGAGGGCGATGCGCGGGTCGATTTGTTGCAGGGCATCCAAGTCGCTCTCTGGGCGGTGGGCGAGTTCGAGCACTAAGTGATCGGTGCGCAATTCGTTGAGAAAGTCGATCAGGGCGCGCCACTCGCCCTGCTGGATGGTCTGGCCGCCGTAGTTGCCAAAGCAGAAGTGGACGGCCTTTTGGGTGCCTGTGTCGATGCTGTCGAGTACGACGTTGATGGCGCGGGCCGCGAGGGGGCCGTCGGCTGGGTTGCCGGGGATGTTGGCCTCGTCGATTTGGACGCAGGCGCAGGGCAGGCCGCGGACTTGGTCGGCGAGGACGTGGGCAACGGCCATCAAGAGCGCGGCAAAGTCGCCGTAGTGGTGATCGAGGAGGGTGCGGGCCAGCATGTAGGGGCTAGTCAGGGTGAACTTGAAGGGGCCGCCGGCTACGGCCGCGGCGCGGGCGCAGTCGGCGAGCAGGTCGAGGCTACCTGCGCCGAGTTCGGTTTCCACCACGGCCGCGGGCTTGGCCCGGAAGCCCATGCTTTGTTTGGCGGCGAACTCCTCGGCCTCGCGGCGACCAAATTCCGCGCGGGTGCCGCCCATGGGCCGGACGAAGTACTCGATCATGCCGTTGGTGTCTGGGTGGTTGATGTCGAAGCGGTACAGCTCGCCGTCGGTGGGTAGGTCGATGCCGGCTTGGCGCTGGGTGTCGAATACTACGCGGGTGGCATCGACGAGGCTCTGCTCGGAGGGCAGGGCTTGGAGCCAGTCCGGGATGGGATAGGAGCCGACGGTCGTGGTTTGGATGGCAGGTGTGTTGGACATGGGGTGCTACGATAAGGGCTTAGAGGCGGCAGCGCAACGGGTACGATCCGCAGGTGGACGCAGATGGACGCAGAATAGTAGGAACAAGACAATCCGAACGATATTCACATACACTCGATCTCGAAAGCCGCCAAGGTGCGCGTCTGTCGGCTAAATTCCACTCCGATCAGGTAAATCGGCTCGCCGCGACCGCGGTACTTGGCCGCGTAGTCCCGCGCCTGCAACTGCCGCAGCGCCGCTCCCTCCGACGCCTGTTCTACTACCTTGAACTCGAACAGATACACGTTCCCGTTGAACTCCACCGCCATGTCGAGACGCCCTTTGCTGCTACTGTCCTCCACCGTAATATCCAGCCCCAACGACGCGAAGTACGAGTAGAACACGCTGGCGTAGTAGCCTTCGTAGCTGGCAATTTCATTATTCGTATGCCACTGGTAGGGAATGCTGGCAAAGAATGCCTTGAACAGCGTTTCCAAGCCATCGAAGTCGTTGACCAGCAGCAGGTCGTACAGTCGGGCGTTGTGCTCGACTTGGCGTGCGGGGTTGCCCGTCAGGTGGTTCAGCAGGCTCTTGTTCAGGCTTTGCTGGACCTCCCGGTTGGGGTAGCCCAGCCGGTAGTATAGCTCTCCGCCGCGCGACTCAGTGCGGCGAATGGTCAGGTAGCCGGTCTGGAACAGCAGGGCCTCGGTCGCAATGTGATCCACGTCAAAAGTGGATAACAACTCGTCGCTGCCGAGCATGTCGTCCAAGGCTAGGGAACTGACCCCGCGCTCCAACAACATATCGAGCAGAAACGTCGGCGTACCCGTCTCGAACCAGTAGGCCCCGAACTGGCGACGGTCGAACAGCAGGAGGACATCGAAGGGGTTGTACACAGCCTCGTCGCCCAGCCAGTTGTAGCCGTTGTACCATCGCCGGATTTCTTCTCGGTCTAAGCCGGGTAGTTCCGGGGCAAACACCGCGTCCAAGTCCGCCTCAGTATAGCCGCAAATGGCAGAATAGCGTGGGTCTAGAGTAATGTCCTTAAGATTGTTGAGGCCGGAGAATAGGCTGACCTTAGAGAACTTGCTTACCCCGGTGAGGAAGCTGAACGCGATGTGCGCGTCGCTGTCTTTGATCGTCGCGTACAAGCCGCGCAAGTAGTCGCGGTTGGCGCGGGCGATCTCTGGTTCCTCCAGTGCGTCGAGGATTGGCTTGTCGTACTCGTCAATTAGCACCGCCACCGGCTGGCCGGTCCGTTGATGCAGCGTCCGCAGCAAATGCCGAAAGTAAGCCGGTGCAGTGTCGCAGCCGTCAACTTTCTCTATGGTGCTCAGTTGGGCCATCGTCTCCTTGTGCAGGTTGCCCGGCTCCTTGAAGTTGCCGCTGCCAAAGCTCAGCCGCAGCACGGGATGGCGCACCGACCAGTCCCACTGGTCGTGAATGGCCAGCCCTTCAAACAACGGCTCGTTGCCCTCGAATAGTTCCTTGAGTGTATCTAAGAACAGGCTCTTGCCAAACCGGCGCGGGCGCGACAGAAAGTAATGGGTGCCCTCGGCAACCAACTGCCCGATGTAGGCGGTCTTATCGACGTAGTAGCAGTGGTCCTCGCGGATTTTGCGAAAGGTCTGAATGCCGATGGGCAGTTTGCGCTTGGCCGTCTGCCCCGCTTGGGGGTCCTTCTTTAGCATGGGTCTTACTCCACATCCCGGCCAATTGAAGTATGGGGCCTACAACCGACAAGATAGGCGACAGGGCCAACCCGTGCAAAGAAATGCGATGTCTTGCACGTCGATGCGAAGTGAGCGGCTCGGCGGCAGCGCAACAGGTGCTATCGCTCCTGAGTCGAAAGGCAGGGGTCTTACGGACCAAAGGTTGAGGGTAAACACCTTGATTGTGCATCATTTGTGCATATTATTGAACAAAAGGAGGCACTATGAGCAAGGAAGAATTTGATTTTACTCAGGCCGACCGAGGAGCTCTCGTTCCGGCTGCTCCCGATAAGACGCGCATCACGATACGCTTGGATACCGATGTGTTGAACTGGTTTAGGAACCAGGTACACGAGGCTGGCGGCGGCAATTACCAGACCTTGATTAACGAGGCATTGCGTCAACATATCCAAGTTCAGGATGCTGTCCTAGAGGAAACCTTGCGCAAGGTGATTCGCGAGGAGTTAGCGAGGTGAATGATGAAAGCCTACCGCGTCGAGAAACAGATCGCCGCAAACGGGGAACTAAAGCTGAGCGGCCTTCCTTTCAAAGAAGGGGATAAGGTAGAGGTAATTATATTGTTGGACGAAACCGGCTCCTATCCCGTGGTGCCGTCGCCGCTACGCGGCAAGGTCATTGAATATCTGGATCCGACGGAGCCGGTAGCAGAAGAGGACTGGGAACTGTTGAAGTGATTATTCTGGACGGAATTCCTTTATGTTTTTAACCGTATTTTTCCTCAAGGTATGACTTCAATTCACTGGCTAAGTTTTCTGCCTCCTCCTTAGCAAGATACGGCACCTTAAGGGTTTTAGCATGGTAAAAGCTCTTTCCTGTAATTTCATACACTTTAGAATAGGGCATAGCATATCTCTCTTCACCCTTTTTTGGAACTGGAGTAATAAATTCTACATCCCGATACAAGGTGTGTTCATCCGGCGACTTTATATTACCTCTTTGTACCTGACCAGCAGCAACAATGCCTTCCCCTTTGTGGCAAAAGAATACGAAGTCACCCTGATTAACATAATTGACCCACCTCATTGCATCACCGAATGCAGCTACTCGGCTATTTTCTATCATGTACCAGATTGAGTCTTCATCATAAGTTCTATTGGTATCGAATAGTACTCCTTTAATGTGGCTTGGATTGCTATGCTTGTCATAAGGCAACGCAAAAAATTCAAAGTATTTTTCCCCGTTTAGTTCATATACCCTATACGGCAAAAAGTCAATTGACAGGCCTTGGTGTTTCCAGTAGTCAACGGCATTGATAAGACTATCGTCTGCGGCACTTCCAATTATTACTAGCCGCTGTTTGTTATTTATTTCTCTTGCATCCAATTTATGCTCAAGCTCAAACGTATCTTTGTGTTCCTCGAGTAAATCAGCATCTTCTTCTCCTATATATGCTCGGTATTTACTCTGGAAGGTCGCGTAGCTCCATTGTCCGGCATCCTGTGCATAACGTAGAGCTTGGGTTACAGCATCTTCGCCAGCAGATTCTCTTTTTAGTTCAAATATAATCAGTTCACCTTTTTCATTTAACGCATAAATATCCGCCTCAGGTTGCCATTGCCGTTCTTGAAATATTGGCATTAAACTGGCCTCTTCAAATAGAACATTAAGAATATTATTTGCGATCAAATCCTCTAAGTCTTCTTCGAGATTTCCAAAGCTCGAAAAGTCCTTGAATGCTACAGGTTCAAGTGTGTCGAATCTTCCATTAGTCGAGCCAAGTTTGTACAGCATAAAATTTCTCCTTGTTTGATTTGATTGAGGTGTACCTGAAAATAGAGTCGGCACATTGCCAAGTCAAAAAAATAGCCGTACGACACCTTGACAACTACACGTATGTTCAGTATATTTTGGGCCGCTCGCACGTATCTCTTCGCTAGGAACTGCCATGTCTCGGTCTCAACAGGCCGTCCAAGAGCGCTATCGTCGGGCGCTCGACGCCTTGACCCAAAAGCTCCAACAAGACCGCACGGTCTTGGCCGCCATCGTCTATGGCTCCTATGCGTACGACCAGGTTTGGGAGAAGTCGGACATCGACTTGTGGATCGTCATGGCCGACGACCCCAAAGTGAGGCGCTATGAAGACCACTGCCTCACTGAAGAAGGCGTCATCATCCACGCCAATCTCATCCCGCGCAAGCGTTTCCAGTTAAACATCGAAGGCTCGCGCCAGGGCGGTTGGCTCGACTTTACCTTCGCCCACAGCACCCTCCTGTTCTCCAAAGACGAGTCCATTGCCGCGTGGTACAAAGACGCCGAGCGCATTGGCGCGCGCGACCGCGACTACCAGTTGCTGCGGCGCGCCCTGCCGCTGTTGGCCACCTTGACCAAAGCCCAGAAGTGGTACCAAGTGAAGCAGGACTACAACTACAGCTTCCTGTGGCTGCTCAACGTGGCCGATCAACTCGCCAGCGTCGAGTGTATCCTCAACGGCCAAGCTCCGGGCCGCGAGGTCATTCACCAAGCCCTCGCCTTCAATCCCGAGTTCTTCAACGCCATCTACACGGATCTCATCGCCGCTCCCAAAAACGCCCGCACCCTCAAGGCCGCTCTCCAGCGCGTAGAGACCTACCTCGACGACCACCTCTGGGACATGTTCCGTCCCCTACTCGACTATTTGGAGGAGGCCGAGTCCATGCGCACGGTATCGGAAATAGAGGAGCATTTCAAGATGGAAGGCGCGGACTTCGCCTGCGAGTGGCTGGTTGAAAAGGGCTTGCTGCAAAAGATGTCAGCGCCGTTGCGCCTCACCGAAAAGAGCCGCGTAGAGATGCAGGAAGCGGCTTATTACTACGACGACGATGGGGCCGATTGGGGGCTGCATTAGCGTGAATTAGGAATTGGGGGAGCACTAGCACAACAGGACACATTATGGCTATACGAGATTCGATCGCCATTAAGGGCGCACGAGAGAACAACCTGCAAAACATCGACGTCAGCATTCCGCGCGATAAACTGGTCGTCATTACCGGCATTAGCGGCTCGGGCAAATCCTCGTTGGCTTTCGATACGGTGTACGCCGAGGGACAGCGGCGCTTTATGGAGTCTATGTCCGCCTATGCCAAGCGCTTTGTCGAGCAGATGAAGAAGCCGGATGTCGATTTTGTCACTGGGCTCTCGCCGGTCATTTCCATTGAGCAGAAGACCATCTTCAACAATCCGCGCTCGACCGTTGGCACCATGACTGACCTGTACGAATATCTGCGGATGCTCTTCTCCACGGTGGGTCAGGCCCACTGCCCCTATTGCCGCCGCCCCATCACCTACCGCACGCCCTACCAGATGGCCGAGCACTTGCTGTCCCTGCCGGACGGGGCCGAGGTGGAAATCCGCGCGCCGGTTTTTAAGATCTACGGCGAGGACTACGCGTTTCTGTTTGACGACATTCGCACCAAGGGGTATCGGCGAGTGCGCATCGATGGCGAGCTATGCGACTTGAGCGAAGAGCTCGAACTCGACGAGAACGAGGATTTCCACATTGAGGCGGTCATCGACCGCTTCGTCATCCGCGGCGATCTGCAAAAGCAACTCCTCGCCTCCATTGAGCACGGCCTAGTGGTGGGCGAGAACTTTCTCAGCTTCCACTTGTTAAATCCTGAAATCGCTTCCGCCCAAGAGGTGGAGGCTTTCTACGAAGGCTTCGGCTGCCCCGAGCACCGCCTCAGCATGGCCGAGCTGACTCAGGGTTACTTCACCTTCAACGAGCCGCTCTCGGCCTGCGTCACCTGTTCGGGCTTGGGCACCTATCTACAGGTCCATCCCGATCTGTTGGTGCCCGACAAGAGCCGGAGCATTCTCGACGGTGCCTTTGTGCGCGAGGCGATTAACTGCGACCGCAATGGATGGGGCGGCCGCATCTTCTACAGCTTGGCCCAGCACTACGGCTTTGACTTGGACACGCCCTTTGCCGAGTTGTCCGACCGCATCGTCGATGTGCTGTTCTACGGCACCAAAGGCAAGCGCTTCCCTATTGTCCTGCCGCCGGGCGCGACTGAGGGTCGGCGCTACAAAGGGCGCAAGGTTGCTTTCGATGGGGTCATCAACCAAATCGAGCGCCGCTACCGCCGCTACCGCCGCCAAGGAGTGGCGCATTCGGGCATGGAGGACTATTTGCGCAAGGTCATGGTCGAGTACGACTGCCCGGACTGCGGCGGCACGCGGCTCAAAGCTACGCGCATGCTCGTCACCGTGGCTGGTCGCACCATCCACGACCTGTGCGAGATGCACCTGCAGGAGTTACGCGATTTTTTCAAGGACGTTCCCATGCCCGTGCAGAGGAAGCAGGCCGGCCAGCAGATCGTGCGCGAATTGGCGCTGCGGCTCGACCTCATCATGGGCATTGGTTTGGATTACCTCAGCCTCACGCGCCGGGCGGGGACCCTCTCCGGCGGCGAGGCCCAGCGCATTCGCCTTTCTACGCAGATCGGCTCCGGCCTGATGGGTATGCTCTACGTGCTCGACGAGCCTTCCATTGGCCTCCATCCCAAAGACAACGTCAAGATGATTGAGACGCTGCGCCGCCTGCGCGATGTCGGCAACACGGTCATTGTGGTGGAGCACGACGAGGAGACCATTCGGGCGGCCGATCACGTCATCGAACTCGGCCCCGGCCCGGGCGTACACGGTGGCCGCATCGCGGCCGAGGGCACCATTCGCCAGATATTGAAGAATTCAGACTCCCTGACCGGCCAGTTTCTCACGGGCCGCCAGCGCATTGACGTGCCAGCAGAGCGCCGCCCGCTCAACGGCTGCAACCTGCACGTTCGCGGTGCCCGCGCCAACAACCTCGACGACCTCGACGTCAAAATTCCCTTGGGAGTCTTCGTCTGCGTTAGTGGGGCCTCTGGCTCGGGCAAGAGCACGCTCGTCCACGACATCCTCTACAAGAAGCTCTACTCCATCTTCCACGACAGCCGCGTGCTGTCGGGTGCGCACGACCGCCTCGACGGGATCGAGCACGTAAGCGATGTGATCAATATCGACCAATCCCCCATCGGCCGCTCGCCCCGCTCCAACCCGGCCACGTACATCGGTTTCTACGACAACATCCGCCGCCTCTTTGCCCAAACGCCCGAGGCCAAGAAGCGCCGCTATACGGCCTCGCGCTTTAGCTTCAACGTCAAGGGAGGCCGCTGCGAGGAGTGC
>JAJDYK010000174.1 GCA_022825185.1 Candidatus Latescibacterota bacterium
CCGAGGCCGCGCCTGTATATGCGGGGGCGCGTCTGGCGCGATACCGACCTCGACAAAATCGCGATCATCGAGCACCTCTACCGCAAGAAAGACGCAGCAGACGATCTAGTAGCCAAGGTAGTAGATGGGCATTTTATCGAAAAACAAGGGACCCAAGCTGAGCCGTGCCGCCATGCTGGCGTCGCGGCCAACGCGCAATGAGTCCCTGCGCTGGGAAAACAACGACAACGGCGAGATCCAGGTCTTCATAACGCGCCAAGAGACTTGGAGGGTGCGGCTGCTGTCCAAGTTTTTCTACATCCCCAGACAGCGCAAGATCACCCTCGACGAGGTCGGCAGCGAGGTCTGGCGGATGTGCAATGGCCGCAACTCGGTCGGCAGGATGATCGAAGAGCTCAGCGACAAGTACCAGCTCAATCGCAAAGAGGCCGAGGTCTCCCTGCTCCAGTATTTGAAGACCCTTGGGCAGAAGCGCTTTATCGGCTTTGTGTTAGAAAGCGATGAGAAGCCGCCCAATCGCGGCGCGGCCAGCGGAAAAAAATGGCAAAAGAAGCAAACGGGGGCGAGCAATTAGCTCGTCCCTGTTTTCGTCTGCACCCGCACCGATTCGCATGCTTCCTTTCGCACTTGCTCAATCCCGCGCTGTTGGCGCTGTTGATCTTCGGCGTCCAAGCCCACGTGCTGGGCGACTGGCTCGCCGGCTCGGTGGCGATCGGCACCTTCTCCTTGGTACCTGGGCTGCTTCTCTGGCACTTCGTGCGCTCGGGGTATCTCGACAAAGCCTATACAGACGACCGCAACAAGCGCGCTACCCTGCTCTTGCTGGGTGCTCTTTGTTACGCCTTGGGGAGTGTAGCCCTCTACGGGATTGGAGCCCCTCCCCTAATGCTGGTCACGGCCGCGTCCTGTGTCGTCAACACGCTCTTAGTCTGGTGGATCAATCGCTTCTATAAAATCAGCATTCACGCGGCTGGTGTCGGAGGAGCAACCTGCGTATTGTTGATCAGCGTCGGTAGCGCGGCGTGGCCCTTCTTACTCAGTTGGCCGGCCGTCGCTTGGGCGCGGCTTTACTTGCGGGCGCATACTCCCATGCAGATCGGCGCGGGCGGCGCGCTGGGCGCGGGGAGTATGGCCCTGCTGTACAGTGCTTTCATCTGGTGAGCGCAGCACATGAACCAATCGTATAAGGGCTTTATAGATCGCCTGACCTATCACAACGCGGAAAACGGCTATACCATTGCGCGCTTAGTAGTAGAGGGCCAGCGCGAGCGGATCGCCATCGTGGGGACGCTTGCCTCCATCCAAGAAGGCGAAAGCATCGAAGTCGAAGGCGTGTGGACCAATCATCCCAAATACGGCAAACAGTTCAAGGTAGAGCACTATAAGGCCGTCTATCCCTCGACCCTCGAAGGCATGCAAAAGTACCTCGGGTCCGGTTTGATCAAGGGCATCGGGCCGAAGTCGGCCAAGCGCATCGTCGAGCACTTTGGCGAGGAAACGCTCGACATCATCGACGCGGATCCCCAACAGCTAGCGGAAGTGCCCAAGTTGGGCAAGAAGAAGGTCGAACTGATCGCCGAGGCTTGGGACGAGCAGCGGCAAATCAAGGACGTGATGGTCTTTTTGCAGTCGCATGGGATTACGACTGGCTACGCGGTAAAAATTTTCAAGACCTACGGCCAAGAGGCCATCCACAAGGTGCGCGGCGACCCCTATCGCCTAGAGCGCGATGTGGATGGGATCGGCTTCCGCATTGCCGACCGCATTGCCCAGCGCTTGGGCTTGGGCCGCGACGCGCCTGAGCGCGTACAGGCTGGCATCCGCTACCTGCTCTCCGAAGCGGCCGATGAAGGCCACGTGTACCTGCCAGCCGTCGAAATGATGGAGCGGGCCGTCGAAATTTTGGACATCAACGCCGAATTGCTGCCGCCGGCATTGGAGGCCCTGCGCGCTACCGACGGCGTGGTCACCGAAGATCTGCGCTATTATCTGCCGCCGCTCCACCGCGCCGAAGTGGGCACCGTATCGTCGCTAAAGCGGCTTTTACAAGCACCGGCTGAAGAATTGTCCATGCCCGCAGAAGTAGAAGACGAACTGGAATTGGCCTCAGCGCAAAAACAGGCCGTGGAGCTAGTCGCCACCAGCAAGGTGCTAGTGCTGACCGGCGGGCCAGGCACCGGCAAGACTACGGTCACGCGGCGCATCTTGTGCCTTTTGGAAGCAGGCGGCCTCAAGGTCGCGCTGTGCTCGCCTACGGGCCGCGCCGCCAAACGGCTGAGCGAGGCCAGCGGGCGCGAGGCCAAGACCATTCATCGGCTGCTCGGATTTCAGCCGGGCGAGCGGCAATTCAAAAAGGGTTACGACGACCGCCTTGAAGTCGATGCGCTGATCGTCGATGAGGCTTCCATGATCGACGTGGTGTTGATGAACGCACTCTTGCGCGCCCTGCCCGACCACGCTCGGCTGGTACTAGTCGGAGACATCGACCAGTTGCCCTCAGTGGGGCCGGGCAACGTGCTCCGCGACATCATTGATTCCGCCGCAGTGCCAGTGGTGCGCCTGACGCAGATTTTTCGCCAAGCGCAAAAAAGCCACATCATCCGCAACGCGCACCGCATCAACAGCGGCGAAATGCCCATCGTCGAAAACCAAGCGGACGCGGATTTCTACTTCATCCAAGAAGGTGACCCAGAGCAGGTGGTCGAGCAGGTGGAGGAGCTATGCGCCACGCGGCTGCCCAGCTATCGGGGATGGGACCGGCGCAACGACATCCAAGTGCTTGCGCCCATGTACCGCGGCGAGACCGGCGCGCTCAACCTCAACCAGCGGCTGCAACAGCGCCTCAATTCGCACGGGCAGGCGCATAGCCATCGCGGGGCCGAATTCCGGGTGGGCGACAAGGTCATGCAGGTCAAAAACAACTACGACAAGGGCGTTTTTAACGGCGACATCGGCACGATCGAGCGGCTCGACGCGGAAAAGCAGGTGCTCTACGTGCGCTTTGACTACACCTTGGAATACGATCAGGTCGATCTCGACCAGCTAACCCTCGCCTACGCCATCAGCATCCACCGCTCTCAGGGGTCGGAATTTCCCGTGGTGGTGCTGCCACTGACGACGCAGCACTACGTGATGCTCCAGCGCAACCTGCTCTACACGGCGATTACCCGCGCCAAGCAAATGATCGTCATCGTCGGCACCCCCAAGGCCCTCAAGCTGGCCATTGCCAACGACAAGGTCGCCCAGCGCTACACCACGCTCAAAGAACGGCTGCGCGGCGAAGTCGGCGCGGTGATGGAAGCGGGACAAGCCGTCCCACTGGAACCGACGCTGCCGAGCGATTGATTCCACCAATCGACGCGTTCCTCATCAATCGCCACTATCTTGGGGAAAGGTTGGCAGGATACGTTAGCTGCCAACCACCTCTACAAGTCGTCGCGCAGCAGCCAGCGCACGGCGTTTTGCTGCAACTTCTCGTAGGATGGATTCCACAGCGCGGGGATGGTGTGCCCCGGTGATAGATAGCACACGCGGCCTGCGCCGTAGTCGTACGCCCAAGCTGCCTCGCACGTGGTGCCCAAATCCTGCCAAGTGTGCCCGTCGTCGTTGATGCTGGCGGCCAAGACATGGGCTGGATCCTTGTCGTACTGCATGAAGTGCTGCTCGTCCTCGACGACAAAGTCCTCCACGCCGCGCGTTATGGGGTGGTCCGTGCGCGTGATGTGTACGCGGTAGGGACGCACCGGCGGGTGCCCTTGCGTAGCAGCGCCTAGCACGTGGCGGAAGTCGCTACTGCCCGGAGCGATGTACGTGGAATTGTGGTAAAAAAGAGCCGCTCCACCCGCCTCTACAAAACTCCGCACGGCGCGGCCCTGAGCCTCGGTAATCCACTGCACGGGCTGGGACTCCTCAGCCTCGACGGGCGGCTCGCTAACGGACGCAGCCTCTATGCCATAGCCATTGGGCCAGATCATGCCGTCGCGAAAGACAACCAGCAGCCGGTAGCTCGACAGATGTTGGGCGTTGAGCAGAGTGAGTTCGTCGGTAAAGTCAACGGACAAGCCTATGCCTTGGACCAAAGTGCGGCCCAAAGCCGTGCGGATGTAATCAGACGTGTGATAGCGGTCGCCCACTAGGGCAAAGGCCGTAGCCATGAATCGCCTCCTCGGTGATTTTTGTGCCTGTAATCGGCGGCAGGCTCGCCGCCTTAGAACCGTTCCAGCTCCGGGAACTTCTCCTCGCCTCTATGCACGTGCATGGCCCCGCCCTCAGCGCACCGCCGCAAGGTGGGAAACACCTTGCCCGGATTCAACACCTGCTGCGGGTCAAACTCGGACTTGACTCGCTCTTGGGCGTCCAAATCCGCGTCCTTGAACATGCACGGCATTAAATCCCGCTTCTCAATGCCAATCCCGTGTTCCCCGCTCAACACGCCCCCCACCTCGACGCAGAGCTTCAGGATTTCGGCTCCTAGCGACTCGGCCTTTTCTAGGTCGCCCTCGACATTGCTGTCGTACAGCACGAGCGGGTGCAGGTTGCCATCGCCCGCGTGGAAGACGTTGGCCACCCGCAAGCCATACGCGGCCGACAGCTCCCCGATTCTCTCTAGCACCTGCGGCAGCGCACTCCGAGGGATGGTCCCGTCCATGCAGTAGTAGTCGGGACTAATCCGGCCCATCGCTGGGAAAGCCGCTTTGCGGCCGGCCCACAACTTTTGCCGCTCGGCCTCGGTGGTGGAGCGGGAAAGCTCGGTCGCACCAGTCTGCCGCAAGAGCGATTCCAGCGCGCGGCTTTGGCACTCAACCTCGCTTTGCGGCCCGTCCAATTCGACCAGCAAGAGCGCCGCGACTCCGAGTGGATAGCCCGCGCCGACAAAACCCTCCACCGCTTCCACAGATAGCTGATCCATGATTTCCATGCCAGCCGGCACCATGCCCGCAGCGATGATCTCGGCCACCGCCTGTCCGGCCGCGGCGACCGAATCGTACACCGCCATCACAGCCTGCGCCACTTCTGGCTTGGGTAAGATGCGCAGTGTGGCCTCCGTGGTAATGGCCAACAGCCCTTCCGAACCCGTCAGTAGCCCGAGCAAGTCGTAGCCCGCTTGGTCCATGCCCTTGCCCCCAACCCGCACGATCTCGCCGTCGGCCAACACTACTTCCAAGCCGAGCAAGTTGTTGGTTGTCGTGCCGTATTTGAGACAGTGTACTCCGCCGGAATTTTCGGCGATATTGCCGCCGATCGAGCAGGCGATCTGGCTCGAAGGGTCGGGCGCGTAGTAGAAGCCACTCCGCTCCACCGCCTCGGTCACCGCTCGATTGGTCACGCCCGGCTGCACAGTCACCGCGCGGTTTTCCAAGTCGATGTCGAGGACCGCTCGCATCCGCGCCGTGCTCAACACCACTCCATCTTCCCTCGGCAGGGCACCCCCCGAAAGCCCGGTGCCAGCGCCCCAAGGGACGATGGGAATGTCGAGTTGGGAGCACGACCGGAGTACGGCCGCGACCTGCTCAGTGCTATCCGGTAAGGCGACCAGCATGGGCCGCTGGCGATACGCCGACAAGCCGTCGCATTCATAGGCGACTACATCCTCGCGGCGATGAATAATCTGATCGGCGCGCAAGTGTTCGAGCAGGAAGCTGATGAGGTCTCCGCGCCGCTTGAAGCGGGTGGGGTCAGGTGTTGGAAGTTGCATTGGTTAGTAGCCCAAATCTTTAGCGTACGCAAAAAGCGCGGGTGTGCCGCCGGTATGGAGAAAGATAAGACTCTGCTCGGGACGCCACCAACCGGCGCGCACGTGCGCCAAAAGTCCGGCCATAGCCTTGCTGGTATAGGAAGGATCGAGCAACAGTCCTTCCTGCTGCGCCAACAGGTGCAGAGCTTCGCGGCCATCTGGCGTGACCACGCCGTAGTCCGGGCCGACAAATGCGGCGTAACTCTCGAAATCTTCCGCTCTCAGCGCTAGGTCCAAGCCCAAGATCGCAGCACACTCACGCGCTAAGGCAAGGTGCCCCTCAGCGGCTTCGCGATCGTCGCGCGGCGAGGGGCTGATGCCCACTACCCGCATATCAATGCCCAGCGCCTTGAACGCCACCACTAGGCCCACGTGGGTATGCGCCCCCGAACACAGGTAGATCGCCGCTGGCTCAACGCCTTGTTCCTCGCATTGAGACAAGAGTTCTAGCGCCCCATCGACGTACGCTACACTGCGGAAGATGCGCGCGTCCGAGCTGGTGTGGAAGGGGTGGTGCCCGGCCGCGGTCAGCGCGGCCATCTTCGCAGCTACGGCCCGCGCCTGCTCCTTAGGTGCTGGCAAGTCCACCTCCGCGCCAAAGAGGTGGGTCAACAGCAGGTTCCCTTGCGTCTGCGCATGCGCGTCGTCTCGACCGACGATCACCGCCTGCATTCCCAATTTTGCGGCCACCGCGGCTGTCTGCCGCGATTGATTCGACTGGGCAGCGGCCGAGTGTACCAGCACGTCGCAGCCCTGCTCTACGGCTTGGGCGATTTGGTATTCAAACTCGCGGATCTTGTTGCCGCCGAAGGCCAAGCCGGTCAAATCGTCGCGCTTGACCCAAATTTGCGGACCGGCTAGGTGGGCGCTGAGGCGTTTTAGTTCCTCCAAGGGCGTCGGCAAGGACGCTAGCTGCAACCGCGGCAACGGAGCCAACCGACCCTTCAGTTCCTCTCGGCTAATAGTCATAGCCTTCCTCTTTTTATTTCCTTTCAATACAACTATTAAACAACCACCGGGCAAACTCATCATTCACTGCGGGCACACCGCGTTTGCCCTTTTGCTAAAATCCCTTAACTTTTACATAGTGAGCCCCACACAACCTTTTGTCCCTCCTCGGAGCCTCACTCCTCCCCAATACAAATCGCTGTTTAACCAATACATAGGGCCGTTTTGGATCTAGTCGAACCTATACCCGAACGCCTATTGCCCCACATTCGCGGCGAATTGCAACCCGGCGAGCTGCTCATCGTACTCCTCGCTGCCGACATTCGCCCCGACGGGCAATACGGCGACTCTTGGTTTGCTCTCACCGACGAGCGGATACTCGTCTTCCACCCCAATGGCGCAGCTACGCCCGAGACCGTGCGCCTCGGCTTGGACGAAGTGCAAGGCATCCAGACCCGCAACTACGTGGGTAGTGGTGCGCTCGTCGTCGAGCTGGAGGACGAAACCGTCGAGCTGCTGCGCTTTTCGCAGAGTGCGTACTACAAATTCTCCGGCGTCCCCCAAGCCATTGAGGGCGCTGGCCTAGTCGAGGAAGAAGACGCAGACGAGGACGGGGCGCTGCATGTCGATCCCGTCAGAACAGTAGAGCACTGCCCCACCTGCGGCCGCGCCCTGCGCTCCGGCTCCAAAGTCTGCCCCAACTGCCTGCGCCAGACCGAGACCTTCTGGCGGTTGTTTTCCTATATCAAGCCCTATAAAACCCAGGCACTGCTCGGATTTACGCTGACGATCGTGCTGACGACCATCGGCCTGCTGCCGCCCCAGCTCAACCGCATCCTCATCGACGATGTCATCGTCCCGGTCCTCGTCCAATACGAAGCCGCCGGCATCGCCGCAGGTGAGACGACCACGCCCCCCACCGCGAGCATCTCACTTCTGCTGTCGGTCGTCCTCGGCCTGCTCGGCGTCTATCTCGGTCGCGGCATCATCAGCGGCGTGCGGATGTACGCCTTGGGATGGCTCGGTCAGCGCGTTGTGTACGATTTGCAGATGCAAATTTTCCAACACTTGCAACTGCTGTCGCTGACGTTTTACAACACGCTCAGCACGGGTCGAATTATGACCCGCGTCACCAGCGATACCGAGCGCATGCGCAGATTTATCACTTCGGGATTCCAAGACATCGTCATTGACGGGCTGACCATTATCGGCATCTGCGCGATGCTATTTATAATGAATTGGGAATTGGCGCTTTTGTCGCTAATCCCAATCCCCTTCATGATCATCGGCACCATCATCTACCGCAATCGCATCCACTGGGTTTTCCATCGGATATGGCGTCGCATTTCCACCCTCAACGCCATGCTCGCCGACACCATTCCCGGCGTCAAGGTAGTAAAGGCGTTTGCCCAGGAAAACCGCGAGCTCGAGCGCTTCAACAAGCGCAACAGCGACCTGCGCGACTCGCAGATGACCTCGTTCAAGATGCGGTCTTATTATATTCCGACGATATCCTTTACCACCTCGGTCGGCTCGATCATCCTCTGGTGGTTCGGCGGCAATCGGGTGCTCTCCAATACCCTGACCCTCGGCGACCTCCAAGCATTTATCGCCTATATGATGATGTTCTACGCGCCGGTGCGCTCGCTGTGCAACCTCACCGAGCAGCTAGAGACTGCGGCGACGACAGCCGAGCGCGTCTTTGAGATCATCGACACCGAGCCTGAAGTCCAAGACGACCCCGACGCCATAGATCCTGGCGTGCTTACCGGCGCGGTAGAATTCCGCAACGTCAGCTTCACGTACGACGGCTCAGCGCGCATTCTCGACCGCATCCACTTTAAGACCACGCCTGGCGAGATGATCGGCATCGTTGGCCCCAGCGGCGCTGGCAAATCGACCTTGGTCAACCTCATCTCGCGGTTCTACGACGCCACCGACGGCCAAGTCCGCATCGACGGCCAGCCCGTTACTCGGCTCAAACAGCAGGCGCTGCGCAACCAAATCGGCGTGGTCTTGCAAGAGCCGCTGCTATTCCAAGGCTCCATCGCTAGCAATATCGCCTACGGTCACCCCGACGCCACGCGCCAAGAGGTCATCGAGGCGGCCCGCGCGGCCAACGCCCACAAGTTCATCATGAATTTTCCCGACGGCTACGACACCCAAGTCGGCGAGCGCGGCGGTCGGCTCTCCGGCGGCGAGCGCCAGCGCATCTCCATTGCCCGCGCCCTGATCGGCAACCCGCGCATCCTGATCCTCGACGAAGCCACCGCCTCGGTCGATACTCAGACCGAATACGAAATCCAAGAGGCGCTCGAACGGTTAGTAGCCGGCCGCACCACCTTTGCCATTGCCCACCGGCTCTCGACGCTCAAAAATGCCGACCGACTGCTGGTATTGGAAAGAGGGCGCGTCGCCGAGGTCGGCACCCACGAAGAGTTGCTCAATAAGGAGGACGGCGTCTATCGCCGACTGGTCGATATGCAAACCGAAATGGCGAAAGTGCGGGCGCTATGAGCGAGACACGCGGTTATTCGTACGAGGATTTTCTGCTCGACCCACAAAAGATGCGTTTCGGCCGCTCCGAACGCGGCAGCTTGATCCTCAAGCTCGACGGCGAGGAGTACACCGACATTAAGATCCGCCGCGCCTTTCCATTAGAAGAGTCCGACCGCTACATTGGCGTCTTTGCCGCCGAAGACCAAGAACTCGGCATAATCGAAGACCCGCAGCAACTCGACGATCAAAGTCGCCAAGCGCTGCGAGACGAACTCGACAAGATCTACTTTCAACCGCAGGTCCTCGCTTTCAATAGCCTCGACGAGGAATTCGGGGTGCTGCGCGGCCAGATCGAAACTACCAGCGGCCCCCGCCAGCTCGAAATCCGCGGCTATCGCACCAATGTGCGCATGCTCTCCGGCAGCCGGGCCGTCATCGAGGATGTCGATGGCAACCGCTATCTAATCGCCGATTGGCGCGCGCTGCCGCGAAGAACGCGCGAGATTTTAGGGCTTTAGAGCAAGCTGCGTTTAGCCAGCGAAATACGCCTTCATCTTCTCCAGACCAATCCGCGCGACGGCCACCGGATCTTGCTCCCACAGCCCCGGATTAAACAACTCCAACGACACAAATCCCTCGTATCCTTGCGCTTGCGCCAGCCGCTCGATCTCGCGCAATGGCCCGACTCCATCGCCCGGCATCACTCGGTCGGCGTCGCTTTGTTCGGCAAAGGGTTTGTCGCCTGGGGCATCGTTCCAGTGCCAGACTGCGACCTTGTCGCCGGGCACCTTGGCGATGCTCGCAATGGGGCCGCCGCCACGCAGGATGTGGAACGGATCCATAATCAAACTGGCATCTAAATGGTCGGCGTCGGTGGCAATCTGCCAAGCTTGGTCAATGGTGTACACGCTTTGCACAAAGCCTAAGTACTCCATCGCCGGCCGCACGCCAATTTCTCTACCAATCTCCAGCAATTCGCGGTAATCGGCCCCGCCTCGGCTCAGGTCGCAGGGGTCTCGCGGCGGGCTGGCGACGATAAACTCGGCCCCCACCGCTACGGCCTGCGCCATCCGCCGCCGCACCTCCTCCAATGCCTGCGCCCGCGCCGCGCCCTCAGCCCCCAACCAGCCGTGGAGTGCAATGACCGTCGGCACTGCCAATCCGTAGTCAGCCAATGCCTGCCGCACGTCCGCGAGCGGGCCACCCTGCTGCTCGTGCGCGGCCAAGTCGTCATTCCACAGCTCAATCCCCTGATAGCCAGTCTGCCCGGCGATGCGGATTTTCTCCATCAGCGACGCCGGGCGAATCGTCGATGTGTTGAGTGCGTATTGCACCGTCATGTTGCTTCCTTTCTCGTTAAGCTACACATAAAAAATTTCTTCCCTCTACCAATCCCAATTCACCCAACGCCTCCCGAATCAGCGCCCGCGCCTCCCGCGATGCCACGGCCGCCAAGAGGATCGGTTGCTCGTGGCGCGTCCACCACGTCGGCAAGTCATCCGGTCCGATCACGGGCTTGCGCCGCAAGGTGCCGCCGATTTTCTTGGGCGCAATATCGACAAATACATCGGGAGCGCGGCCTTCGCGCTCTAGGTGCTTGGCGAGCCGCCGACCGGTCTTGCCCGCCCCCCAGACGACTAGTCCGTCCCGCTCTTGCAGCGGCCCGGCGCAAAGATAGTGCGCTTTGGCGCGGAGAAAATTCTCCACTGAGTAGCGGCTATTGGTATGGGTCGCCCGGTCGGTGTGTTCGCGCCAGTAGTGCAAGACCTCCGGCACCTTGGCAAAGCGTCGGCCCGCCGCCCGATAGCGCAACCACAAATCGTAGTCTTCTGGCCATCCCCGATCTTGGTAGCCTCCCAAGTCCACCAATTCCTCGCGGCGCATCATAGCCGACGGATTGGCGATGGGGCTCTCGACGAAAAACTCTCGTTCAATCGCCGCGCTATCCACCAAGCCGTTCAACCAAGCCTCGTACACCAACATCCCCTCCCCAGTCTCCTCGCGCGGAAAGATCTCCACCAAACAGCTCACTACGCTCAAGCTAGGATCTCCTTCCAACCATGCGAGTTGTTTTTCCAAACGCTTGGGGTGCATTCGGTCATCGGCGTCCATGCGCGCTACGTACGCGCCCCGACACAAGGCCAAGCCTCGGTTGGGAGCCTCGACAATGCCTCGGTGGTCGGACAGCAACGCCCTAAAGCGACGATCGCGACGACTCCATTCCAACAGCATGTCCTCGCTCTCGTCCTCCGAGCCATCATCTATAGCTACGACCTCAAAATCTTCGCAGCTCTGCGCCTGGATGCTCTCTAGCGTTTCCGCTAGCGTGGCGTCGGCATTGAACACGGGCAGTAGTATAGATACACGAGGAGTTTTCATGGTCGCTAGCTGGTTGCGTTTTAAGAGTCACTAAGCATAAGAACTTGACATTCTTTCGCTCCATACCCGATTTTTAATTCCTATATGATACATCTCAAATCTCCCTTGGAAATCGACCGCATCCGCGCTAGTTGCCGCATCGCCGCCGAAGCCATGCTCCGCGTCGAAGAGGCCCTCACGCCCGGAGTCACCACCCTCCACCTCGACCAAATAGCCGACCGCTACATCCGCAGCCAGGGAGCAGTCGCCAGTGCCTTGGGCTACCGCGGCTTTCCCCGCAGCATCTGCGTCTCGGTCAACGACGAAGTAGTACACGGCATTCCCGGAGACCGCGTCCTGCAAGAAGGGGACATCCTCGCCGTTGACATTGCCGTTAAAAAAGATGGCTTTCACGGCGACATGAACGTCACCATGAAAGTCGGCTGCGTGACCTCCAAGGCCCAGTGCCTGCTCGACGCCACGCGTCAGAGCTTGGAGGAAGGATTGGCCTTCTGCACGCCCGGGCGACGCCTCGGCGACATTGGCCACGCCATCCAAAGCTATGTCGAAGCGCACGGCTTTTCCATCGTGCGCACGTATTGCGGCCACGGTATTGGCCGCAACTTCCACGAGGAACCCCAATTGCTCCACTATGGCAAGGCTGGCACGGGTCGCCGCCTGCAAAATGGCATGGTCTTTACCATTGAGCCGATGGTCAACGAAGGCGCGCACGACACGCGCGTACTCGACGACGACTGGACGGCCGTCACCGCCGACGGCAAGCTCTCGGCCCAATACGAACACACCGTGGCCGTCACCCACAACGGGCCGGACGTGCTGTCGCGCTTTGCCGATCTGCCGTACTGAACTTGCTCAGCGGCGGCATTTTCTTATCTTTTTAAGTTCATCTCACAAGGAGAACAGCATGGCAAGGCGGAAAAAAGTCCAATCCAACGGCGACGACGACAACACTGAATTTCCGTTTGATCCCGGCACGCAGATCGAGTTGGAAATGGAAGACACCTGCTGCGTCACTGGCGAGCCAGTTGAGTTCAGCTTTTGTCGCTTTCCCGACTATAAAAATGGCACGCTGATGGTCATGTCCAAGAGCGAGATGCTGGCGCACCTGCGCACTGGCGACTCCATCGCCAAATTCAAAGAAGTGCTGGTCCAGCGCCACGGCAAGGAAGTCTTAGCGGAGCACTACTCCAACTACTAAAACAACGCCCAATCACCTACATGCAAAGAAGGGATGGTCCGCATCGGGCCATCCCTTCTTTTGCTATATGCCGTCGTCCTACGAGCGAGCCAGCAAGGTCTCAATATCCTCGCTGAATACCCCTTGGGGATTGAGCCGGCCACTTTTGTCGCGCGGCACGCCTAGGTGCCTCTTGTACACGCGGCCTTGGCGATCAAAAATAAAGGTGAGCGGCACGCCTACTTGCGCCAAATTTTCTTTGTAGAAGGCGCGGAGTAACTCGGCTTGGCCATCGTGAACCACCGGGTAGTTGATGGCTAGGCGCTCGACGAACTCGCCTATCAGGGGTAGGACGTGCTCGGGGGGACCTTGATCTAGGGAAATGCCAATGATCGCCACCTGTTCGGGATCGTACTCATTGCTCATCTCGACTAAGGCTGGAATCTCGTAGCGACACGGGCCGCACCACGTCGCCCAGAAGTTGACCAAGACGACCTTGCCCTCGTAATCGCGCAAATCTACACTCTGGCCCTGATAGTCGTTCCACTTAGCAGCCTGCGGAGGAAAGAGCTTGTCCCCTTGCGGCTCGGGGGAGCCGCAGCCCAACGCTAGAAGTGCCAACCCGCTCACAAGCCCTTTGATCGCCATTGCGCGCATAGTCACGTTCTATACTTAACTGGAGTAGCCGAGGAGGACACGGCTATTTGCCTTTTGGGCTGCAGCCGGATGGAGTGAGGGCCGATCTGTTCCTCAATACCGATCAGCAAATCGTCGCAGGGATTGACGCGAATAGTCTTTGAGCGCACCAGCTTGTCCTGCTCGTCGCCGTTTTGGAGCCGGAGCCATAACTCGCAATCGCCCGTGTGGCGCTCGCACAATTGGCGCAACCGCCTGAGCAGGGGGTCGCCCACTTTATGGTAGGGCAGCGACAAAGTGATCGACTCGGTCAGTTGCGCTCGCACCGATTTGAGGGGCAGCGCGCTGTCGGCCTGTAAACTCAAGCGTCCGTTGCGCTCGCAAACGCGGCCCTCTACGAGGATGGTTTCGCCTTCCACGAGTAGCTGTTGGTGGCGGGCGAAGACTTCGGAGAAAAAC
Source organism: Candidatus Latescibacterota bacterium (assembly GCA_022825185.1). The sequence continues at coordinate 13,833 of JAJDYK010000174.1, forward strand.
GCGATATCGCCCGTGTCATTGAGGTCTTTGAGCGTGACAAAGGCAAAGGGATTGCCTCGGCGGTCAAAGAGCTTGCGCACCTCCTCGACTAGGCCTCCGACTCGTAGCCGCGCACCGTCGAGTTGCTCATCTATATCGCTTAGAGGTCGCGCGAAGTTTTTGAGATCTCGGGCGTAGGGCTTGAGTGGATGGCTGGAGATATAGAGACCTAACAGGTCGCGTTCCTTGGCCAGCTTTTCGCGCTCGGACCACTCCTCGATCTGGGGCAGTTCCTGCACTATCAGTTCGGACGAGCCGCCGCCGTCGAAGAGGCTGATCTGCCCCTTTTCACGGTCTTCCTGGGCCTTGCCTGCGGCCTTTAACGCCACCTCTAGCGCCTCCATTTTCTGTGCGCGATGGCCTTCCAGACCGTCCAATGCGCCAGCAGCAATCAAACTCTCGACCACGCGCCGGTTGACTGCGCGCAAGTCGATGCGCTCGCAGAACTCGAAGAGGGTCGTAAAAGGGCCTTCGGCAATCCGCGTATCGACTATGCTCTGCGCCGCACCCTCGCCGACGTTCTTGATCGCCGCCAATCCGTAGCGAATGCCCTCGTCCGTCGGCGTAAAATTGAGCGTACTCTGGTTGACGTCCGGCGGCAGGGCGGGAATGCCCATGCGGCGGCAGTCGTCGAGCAAGACGGTCAACCGGTCCGTATCTTTGCGCTCAAGAGTCAGGCTGGCGGCCATATATTCTTGGGGATAATGGGTTTTGAGGTAAGCATTTTTGTACGCACCTTCGGCATAGCAGACCGAGTGCGACTTGTTGAAGGCGTAGCCGGCAAAAATTTCGATCTCGCCGAAGAGCTTGTTGGCCAATGTCTTTTTCACCCCGTTTGCAGTGCAGCCGCCGACGAAGTCCTTTTTGACCTTGGCCATTTCCTCGGGCTTCTTCTTGCCCATCGCCTTGCGCAAAATATCGGCTTGGCCGAGGGTGAAACCGGCCAGCTCTTGGGCGATGCGCATGACCTGCTCCTGATAGACCATAATCCCATAGGTCGGCTCCAAAATCGACTCCAGCTTGGGGTGATCGTAGGAGACGGCCTCTTCGCCGTGCTTGCGGGCGATGAAGGTCGGGATATTGTCCATCGGCCCCGGACGATAGAGGGCGTTCATGGCGATAATGTCTTCGATGGTGTCCGGCTTGAGCTTGATCAGGTATTCGCGCATCCCTGCGGACTCAAACTGGAAAACGCCGATCGTCTCGCCGCGGCCGAACAGGTCGAACGTGGCCCGATCGTCCCACGGAATGGCTTCCAAATCAAAGTTCGGCTCCTTGAGTCGAATCAGGCGCACGGCCTCCTCGACCAGCGAGAGCTCCTTCAAGCCCAAGATGTCCATCTTCAGCAAGCCGATGTCCATGCAGGTCTCGCCGACGAACTGGGTAGTTATAGTCCCGTTTTTGGGGGAGCGATAGAGTGGCACGTAGTTGGTCAGTTCGCCGGGAGCGATGATGACCGCGCAGGCGTGGACCGAGGCGTGACGCGCCATGCCCTCCAGCTTGCGGGCGTATTCGATCAGCTTGCCTTCGTTGCCGGG